>JAJRVT010000322.1 GCA_024277175.1 Chloroflexota bacterium
CTTATCCAGTTGCTCTAACTGCTCGCGGCTATACCTGAGTAGTGCTGTCATGATTGTTCTATAGTAGCAGCCATTTGTTTGATTTACCTTTGCGTTCTGTATGTCTTATCTATCAACCGGCTTCGGCCTGAATAGTTACATGATTTCTAGGCATACGAAGATCCGAATAGCCAGACCGACGGATAATCTTGCCGCTATCAGTAAGATGTATGTCAATGGTTTGGGGTTCAAACTGCTTGGAACTTTCGAAGACCATAACGGATTCGATGGCGCAATCATCGGCCATGAAGAGCATCTGTATCACTTGGAATTCACCCATCACCGAGGCGCAACAGTGGGTAGAGCGCCGACACAGGATAATCTGCTTGTGTTCTATGTCCCGGACAAGGCGGAATGGGAGGCATGTTGTCAATCCATGCTTTTGGCCGGTTTCATCGAGGTCAAGTCGTATAACGACTATTGGGACGTAGCCGGTAAAACCTTTGAAGATGTTGATGGCTACCGCGTTGTGATGCAAAATAGATCATGGAGCGCCTGATCAATCTGCGCTGTTATCAAGTGGCGCCAGCGTTGGCTGTTCATTGTTGAGAGTTGCTATGAGTCGTTTAGATCGTCATGATCGCATATTGATGGCCCGGCGCAAGCGTGCGCGCGCCAAACGCAACCGGCCGCGTCCCTGGATCTGGCTGGGACAGGGCGTGCTGGCCATCGTCCTGATCACAACTGTAATCAGTCTGACCACCGCGGCCCTGGGCGTAGGCGTCGCCGTAGGCGTCTACAAATCCTACGCGGCGCAACTGCCCGACGCCAGCATCATCGAGTCGCAGCAGGAGGATTTCCAGACGGTGCGCATCTATGACCGCACCGGCGAACACCTGCTCTATGAAAGTGTGGATCCACGCCCTTTCCGCGGCGACCGCACTTTCATGCCCCTGGTCGAAATGTCCCCCTGGGTCTGGAAGGCCGCGATCTCGCTGGAGGACCGCAATTTCTGGGAAAACCCGGGCGTCAATATGCGCGGCCTCATGCGCGCCTTCGTGTCCAACGTCCAGGGCGGCAGTGTGCAGGGCGGTTCGTCCATCACCCAGCAGCTGATCAAGAACGTGGTTATCTCGCCCGAAGAGCGGGCCCAGCAATCCTACGCGCGCAAGATCAAAGAGGTCATCCTGGCCATCGAGGTCACCCGGCGCTATCCCAAGGAAAAGGTGCTGGAGTGGTACCTCAACTATAACTTTTACGGCAATTTGGCCTATGGCGTGGAGGCGGCCAGCCAGGTCTACTTCGGCAAGAGCAGCTCGGAGTTGAGCCTGGCCGAAGCCGCCATGCTGGCCCCGATTCCCCAGTTCCCGGCCCTCAACCCCATCGACAACCCGGAAGACGCCAAAGAGCGCCAGGGGATCACTTTGCAGGCCATGGTGGACGCCGGCGAGATCACCCAGGCTGAAGCCGACGCCGCCTTTGCCGAGGAGTTGAATCTGCGCCAGTCGGTGGCTGAACGCTTCGACATCCTCACCGCGCCCCATTTTGCGCTCTATGTGCTGGACCAGATCAAGAAAGAGTTCAACACGGCCGAGGATCCCTACGCCATCTGGCGCAAGGGGTTGACCATCTACACCACCCTTGATGTGGACTTCCAGAAGTACGCGGAGCAGGTGGCGCGTGAGCAGGTGGGGTTGCTGGAGGAACAGGGCAAGAACGCATCCAACGCCTCGGTGGTCGCCATCAAGAATGACACCGGCGAGATTCTGGCCATGGTTGGTTCGCTGGACTATAACAACGACGAGATCGATGGGCAGGTCAACATGGCCACGGCCCAGCGTCAGCCCGGCTCCAGCTTCAAACCCTACGTCTACCTGACCGCGTTGCAGCAGGGCATGACCCCGGCCACCATGATCCTGGACGTGCCCACGGCCTTCCCTCAGGCCGACGGCTCTTACTACCGGCCGGAGAACTACGACCGCCAGTATCACGGGCCTGTCTCCCTGCGCAACGCCCTGGCCCGCTCCTACAACATCCCCGCCATCAAGGTCATGGCCCAGGTTGGCGTGGGCGACGCCCTGCGCATGGCCCATCGTATGGGGATCAACGGCCTGGACCGGGGGTTGGACTACTACGGGCTCAACCTGGTCCTGGGTGGCGGCGAGGTCTCGCTTCTGGACCACACCTACGCCTACACTGTCTTTGGCAACCAGGGCGTCCAGGTGGGCGAACCAGTGCTGCCCGAAGAGGCGCGGCCCGGCTTCCGCAACCTGAACCCCGTCTCCGTGCTTCAGGTGCGGGACAGCGAAGGCAATGTCCTTAAAAAATATGAGCAACCTACGGCCGAACGCATTTTCGGCGCTGAAGTCGCCTATCTCATGGCCGACATCATTAGCGATGACGTGGCCCGCGCACCGTCTTTTGGCGCCAATACCGACTTGACCCTGCCGGATCGCAAGGTGGGGGCCAAGACCGGCACCACCAATGGCTTCAAGGACAACTGGACCATGGGCTATACGCCCCAGTTGACTGTGGGCGTCTGGGTTGGTAATACTGACAACGAGGCTATGAAGAATGTGACCGGCCTTTCGGGCGCGGCGCCCATCTGGAATCAGGTCATGCGTTACTATGTGGACAATCTGGAACCCACCTGGTATGATCGGCCCGACGCGGTCATTTCGCGCACCATCTGCACGCCCAGCGGCCTCCTGCCCAGCCCGGATTGTCCGCCATCCAAGCAGCGGGCCGAGATCTTCGTGGCCGGCACCGAGCCGACCGTGGAAGATAATATTTGGCAGTCCTTCGAGATCGACACGGAAACGGGTAAACTGGCCACGCCCAGCACGCCGCCGGAACGCCGGGAAACTCGGACCTACATGATCTTGCCGCCCGAGGCCGATGACTGGATCCGGGAGAACGGCATCGAGCAGCCGCCCACCGAGGAGAGCGTCCTCAGTATCCAGGACTTCGACCCCGACGCGGCCATCATCGATCCGTTGATCAACGGCTACATCGGCGGCGCCTACGAGGTCAAGGGCAACGCGCGCGGCGGTCCCTGGCGGCTGGAATTCGGCCGCGGTTCAGAGCCGACCGAGTGGACCCTTATCGGCTCCGAGCGGGGCGACGATGTGCAAAACGGCGTGCTTCAGACTTTCGACACCCAGGGGCTGGAAGACGGCCAGTACGCGCTGCGGCTGACCGTGAACCGGGGCGATGGCACGCGGGTCTTCACCACGCCCATCACCGTCGACAACACGCCGCCCACGGTGGTCATCAGCGAACCCAAGCCGGATCAGCTCTACGTCATGGAAGACGATGAGCAGATCAACATCAACGTCCTGCCCAATGACGAGTGGGGCATCAGCCAGGTCGAGTTCTTCGTGGATGACACCGCGGTCTTCACGGCCACGGTGGCTCCCTACAACGCGCGCTGGGAGATCGAGATGCGCGACGTGGGCAATATCGAGGTCCCCGGCGTGGAAAACTTCCTGGGCTTCGAAAGTGATGATCCGGATGTGCAGCCGGGGCGCCAGCTTCGTCAGGAGGACGGCTTTACGGCCATTTACACTCAAAACGGCGTCTATTTCGAGGGTCACCTGATCAAGGCCAAGGTCTATGACTTGGCCGGTAATGAAGTCGAAAGCGATGAGGTGCGCGTCTATGTGCGCCACAAACCACCTGATCAATAGAGGATGATATGCCCATCATTTTGGTAACCAACGACGACGGCGTGCGTGCGCCGGGCTTGTTGGCGTTGAAACAGGCGCTTACGTCCATCGCCGACGTGATGGTATTGGCGCCGGAGGGGAATTGGAGCGCATCGGGTCATAACAAGACCATGCACAAGCCTCTACGCATCCACGAAGTGACGCTGGCCGACGGCAGCCTGGCCCATTCCAGCAGCGGCAGCCCCACGGACTGCGTGGCCCTGGCCCTGGGCGGCGCGCTGGGCGTCACGCCTGATCTGGTGGTGGCGGGCGTCAACACCGGGCTCAACATAGGCGTGGACGTGACCTACAGCGGCACGGTCGCCTGCGCCATGGAGGCGACTGTCAAAGGCGTGCCCGGTATCGCTGTCAGCGCGGTCAAGCCGGGGCGGACCGAACTGGATTACGCCGAACTCCAGCGGCTGGCGGCCGGGGTGGCCAGCCGCATTGCAGTTGCGGTCCTGGAGCGGGGGTTGCCGTCGAAGACGCTGCTGAACGTCAATGTGCCGGCGGTGACGCAGGAAAATCTGCGCGGCGTGCGCGTCACCCGCATCGGCAGCCGCCACTACTCCGCCGATGAACTGGTCGTACGCAAGGACCCCCATGGGCAGCCTTACTATTGGCTGGGCGGATCCGGTCCCATCGACCGGCCGGACGACGGAACCGATCTCGGTGCAGTCCACAACGGTTACGTCAGCGTCACCCCCGTTTCGCTGGACATGACCGATCACGCATTTCTGAAGGAATTGAGTGCTTGGAAGCTGACCTTATAACGTTCAAGCGCCCACCTCCGTGACAATCATTCACACATCAACTATGGTCTTCAAGCCGACGCCGAGCCGAATCCATTGGGAAAGCCTCTTCATCAGCGGCTGGATCGTCATCATTGACGGCCTGCTGCTGCTTTGGGCCATGCGCCGTCCGGTGGACTGGCTGAAGTTCGCGCTGATTTTCGTGGTCATGGCCAGCCTGCCCCTCCTCTTTCAACTGCTCTATCGTACCTGGGCCGCGTTCACCCTCGAGTATTGGGTGGATCGCAACACCGTGACCGTCCGCTGGGCCAACGTGCGCCAACTGATCCCCATCCAGGACATCCGGCGCATGGTGCGTGGCGGTTTGCAGGATGTATCCCACCCTCGCTGGAGCCAGTGGCCGGCCGACAATCTGCGCACCGCCCAGGCCCTCGGCTCCGTGGACGTTCAAATGATGGCCTCCCAGCCGCTGGAGAACTGTCTGCTGCTGGAGACGAGCGAGGGTGTCTTTGCGGTCTCGCCGGCGGATCCAGACGCGTTCATCGACGCCGTGCAGGAGCATTACCAGATGGAGCCGGCCCAGCGGGTGGTCCTGGAGCAGCGACGTGCGACGCTGCTGGGGGGCGTCCTTGATCGCGATCGGATTGGCCTGGCGTTGCTGGGCGTCGGTTTCCTGGGCGTCCTGGCGTTGATCGGTCTGCTCATGGTGCGCTATCCTGGGCTGCCGGACGAGATGATTTTTCGCTATAGCAGCGACGGGTTGCCGCTTGCCGTCCGGGGTAAGAACGCCCTTTTTCTGTTGCCGGCCATCGGCCTCCTGGCCTGGTTGATCAATGGCGTCTGGGGGCTATGGATGGCGGCGCGCAAGGAGTCAACCGGCGCTTATCTGTTGTGGGGCGGCGCCATCGTCGTGCAGATATGCTCACTGCTGGCCTTGATCAGTTTGATGCCATAGTCGTCGCTTGTGGTAAAATTCTTTTTCGCTGCGGGCGCTTTTGCGGAGAGCGAGGATGCTGAGGCTTCTCGATGACGCCCGAACCGTTGAACAGCCTGACTGCTCAGGCGTAGAAAACAGAACGTTATAGTCACGTGACCCAGCGCGAACGACCTTTTCTGAGCATTATCATTCCGGCCTTCAATGAAGAGAAGCGCCTGCCGCCGACATTGCAGCGCATCGCCGGTTTTTTGCGCGCCCAGCCTTACCATAGCGAAGTCATCGTGGTGGAAAACGGGTCGACCGATGACACCAGCGGCGTGGTCGAACACTTCATCGCTGAACAGATGCGTGACGATGATACTTTCGAGTTGATCCTGCTGCACAGTGCGCCGGGCAAGGGCGCGGCGGTGAAGAAAGGCATTCTCTCCGCCCGGGGCGAATATCTGGTCATCAGCGACACCGATCTGGCCGTACCCATCGAAGAGGTGACCAACTTCCTGCCGCCGGCCCTAAGCGCCCAGAACTACGCCATCGCCATCGCCAGCCGAGAAGTGCCGGGGGCGGTGCGTCATGATGAGCCGGCCTATCGCCACTTGATGGGTCGGGTTTTCAATTTTTTGGTGCGGGTGCTGGCCGTGCCTGAAATTCATGACACCCAATGCGGCTTCAAATGCTTTTCTCACCAGGCCGCACACCAGGTTTTCTCCATGCAGACCATTGATGGCTGGGGCTTCGATGTGGAGGTTCTCTACATCGCCCAGCAGCATGACCTGCCCATCGTCGAGATCCCCGTCAACTGGTACTACGGCGACAACAGCCGTATCTCTCCCCTGCGCGACACCATCAGCATGTTGCGCGAGCTGCTGGAGATCCGGCGCAACGGGCGGCGCGGCGTCTACGATCGCCTGCCTGCGCCGCCCGTGACCGATGAACTGCCGGCCGCGTAAGTCACCCATCCCTGGGTGACGCTCTCTGGGTGGTGGAATCGTTCGGCAGGGATGCCGGACCTACGGCCCATCCTCATCTATGAACATGGCCGCGGTCACCTGGACCATGTTGGCCGCATAGTGGGCCGTCAGTGGCAGGAGCAGGCTTCCCGACCACAGAAAGAGGACGCCGAAGATCACGCCCGCCAGCCCCGCCCCCGCCATGCCCACCACGCCTTGCGGGCTGTGCATCAGCCCGAAAAGCGCGCCCACGCCCAGCACCAGCAGCCACGCCGGCGCCAGGGGCGCGAGCCCACCCAGTAACAGGCTGCGAAAGAGCAATTCCTCCAGCAGCGCAACGCCGGCCATGGCCAAGGCCACCAGCACCCATTCCCGCCCATTGCCCGGCACGATGTAGGCGATGATGGC
>JAJRVT010000323.1 GCA_024277175.1 Chloroflexota bacterium
TGCGCGCCACCGATCTGGACCTGATCCCGCCGCGATAATAACACAATAGACCGCGGATTGGGCTGATTGGGCGGATCTTCACGGATGATTTCAAAAAAAATCCGTGAAGATCCGCCCAATCAGCCCAATCCGCGGTCTATCCATATCTATCCCCAGAATAAACCTCACAATAAACCTTCGTTCACTGACGCCGACCCGGTTTACCGCTATCCTATGGGCAGCAGGAATCATCCGAGGAGGCGAGTTATGAACGAAGAACAGGTCTATGAAATCAAAGTCCGGGGCATCCTGGACCCCGAATGGAGCGAGTGGTTCGATGGGTTGACCATCACCCACGCCGACGACGGCGTGACCACGCTCCGCGGTCCGCTGCCCGATCAGACGGCCCTGCACACCGTTCTCAACCGTATCCGGGATCTGAACCTGCCGTTGATTTCGGTGAATTTGAAATAGAACGCGGATTGAGCGGATTGAGCGGATCTTCACGGATTTTTTCGCTTTTATCCGCGGGAATCAGCCCAATCCGCAAAATCAGCGTTCTATCCACAATTACCCAAGGAGAAGAACCATGTTACCTACACCCTATCAGGCCCTATTGGTGGCTCAGCAACAGAGCCAGGACCTGCTGCGCAAGGCCGAGCAAGAGCGACTGCTGCGGGAGGCTCGGCCACGCGAGCGCACACGCAGACGGTGGCCGTCGCTGGCGTCCCGGTTCAGCGGCGCGACGAATATGGCCGGCCGGAAGCGCTTTCGGCTGCGGCTGAACGGCTGACAAAGGAGATCATTCCGATGATGCAGATCATTTTTGCGATTGTGCTGCTGTTTCACGGCCTGATCCACCTGCTCGGTTTCGTTGTGCCGTGGCGACTGGCCACCCTCGAAGAGATGCCCTACAAGACCACGGTGCTCGCCGGCGCGCTGGACGTCGGCGAGGCCGGCATTCGTGCGGTCGGGCTGCTCTGGCTGCTGGCCGCGGTTGGCTTCGCAGTGGCGGCGGGCGCTCTCTTTACCATGCGACCCTGGTGGGCGGCGGTCACCCTGGGGATCACCCTCTTCTCGCTGGCGCTCTGCATCCTGGGCTGGCCGGAAGCCCGCTTTGGCGCACTGATCAACCTGGCGATCCTGGCCTTCCTCTTCATCGCCGGCAGGATGGCCTGGCTGGGACAGTGAATGCGAAGGCGCACGGTATCTGCTCAATGAAGGGATGTCCGTCGCACTGACCGGGCGTATCGAGGAAATTCGGCCTGGCTTGGGTCAGTGCAACGCACTCCACCCCGAAAAATCGAGGTGATACGGCGCAGGGGCGCACAGAACATTGGCGTTACAGTTGAAGCGTCATACGAGGAGGTCATCAGAATGAACGTGGCGGCGAAAATCACCCTTATACTCATAGGCGTCCTGGCGCTGCTGGCGATCACGGGCTGGGCGGGGCTGCGGGTGAATCCGAAACCGTTCCCCTCCCACATAGCCCAGACGCCGCCCTTGCCCGCCCCTGAGCCAGCCGTCATTGAATTACCTGCCGACCTGCCCGCGCCCGTGGCCCGCTATTACAGGACGATCATGGGAGAGCGGGTTCCGGTGGTGGAGACAGCCGTCATCAGCGGGCGGGGCCGGCTGCGAATCAAGGGCGTCACCTTTCCGGCCCGCTTCCGCTTCACCCACGTGGCCGGGCAAGGCTACCGCCACTACATCGAGCTCACCTTCTTCGGCCGCCCGCTGATGCAGGTCAACGAATGGTTTCTGGACGGCCAGGCGCGCATGGAGCTGCCCATGGGTGTGATCGAGAACGAGCCCAAGATCGACAGCGCGGCCAACCTGAGTCTGTGGGGCGAGGCCGTCTGGTTCCCCTCCATCTTCGTCACCGCCCCCCGGGTGTGCTGGGAGGCTGTGGACGATCAGACCGCCCGGCTTATCGTGCCCGGCAGCAGTGGCGATGGCGATGAGGAGGACGCGTTCACCGTCACCTTCGACCCGGAGACCGGCCTGCTCCTCAGCCTGGAGGCCATGCGCTGGAAGGAGCCGGCCAGCCCGGAGAAGATCCTGTGGCGCAACGAGCCGCTGGACTGGCGGCGTTTCAACGGCGTCCAGGTCCCCTCCCCCGCGGCCACCACCTGGGCGGACGAGAGCGCCCCCTGGGCCGTGTGGACCGTCGAAGAGATCGTCTACAACGTCGATGTTTCCGACTATATCCGTGCGAGAGGAGAATGAGGCTATCATGATCGATCGCAAAGGCGTCTCCGCCTTTCTCATCATCACTTTCACCCTCACTTACCTCATCGAGGGCGCGCTGATCTGGGCTGGTTTTCGCATCGACGAGCAGCCGGCCGTCCTCGGGCAGCTGGCCATCGTCGGCGTCATGTGGACGCCGGCCCTGGCCACGGTGTTGACGGTCAAACTCGTCACCCGCGAAGGGTTTGCCGGGACCAACCTGCGCTTCGGCTCCTGGCGGCCCTACGTGAAGACCGGGCTGGTCATCCCCGCGGCCTTCGCGCTGATCTACGCCCTGACCTGGCTGCTGGGCCTGGGCGCGCCGGACTGGCGGCTGATCCAGTTTCAAGCCCAGATGGAAGCCATGGGCGCGGACCTCTCCCAGATGCCGCCGCCCGCCCGAATCCTGCCCATCACGTTGCTGACCACGCTCCTGTTCACGCCCTTCATCAACAGCGCGGTCGCCTTCGGCGAGGAACTCGGCTGGCGGGGCTATCTGCTGCCCAAACTCATGCCCCTGGGCAAGGCCAAAGCCTACCTGCTCCTGGGCGTCATCTGGGGGCTGTGGCACGCGCCCCTGGTGCTGATCGGCTTCAACTATCCCGGCTATCCCTTCCTGGGCCTGCTCTGGATGGTCGGCCTGATGACGGCCTTGGGCTCCTACATCAACGAATTGACGCTGCGCCATCGCAGCACCTTCCTGGCCGCGTGGATGCACGGCGTCTTCAACAGCCAGGGGTATGGCGTCTGGCGGCTGCTCTTCCCCGCGGTGAACCCCCTGTGGGGCGGCATGACCGGCCTGATCGCCATCCTGGTCTGGTCGGCGCTGGGAATCCGGGAGATAAAGAGAGGGCAATCATGAACATGAAGAACCCGGTCCTGTTGGGCCTGAAGCTCGCAGCATTGGTCGCTATCCTGTTGGCGGCGAACGCCTTGGCTGCTTGGGTCAGCGGGGTGGGAAAGTTCGCGCAAACGGATAATCCCTCCGGAACGCTGGCCGGAACATTGGCCATGTACGCGCTGGATGCACTCGTCCTTGGCTATCTCATCCTGCGCTCCCGTTGGACGGGCTGGCGGCTGGTGGTGACGGTCTTCGTCGTTTTCTACGGTGTGACCACCTTCCTCACCCAAATCGAGACCCTCGTGTTTCTCAAGTATTTGGTGAATATCGTGCCTGCGGAGATGATCTCCCGCCTGTTCATCCAGGGAGCGATCACGGCCGCAATTTTCGCGCCACTGGCCGTCTTCGTCCTCGGTCGGATGAGGGGAGACGCGACAACGCCGCCTTCCTCCTGGCCCTGGACGACCTCCTGGATGGGTTGGACCTGGAGGCTGCTCCTGATCGCCATCCTCTATGTGGTGGTGTACATCTCGTTTGGGGCGCTGGTCTTTCGTCCCCTGGCTGGGGAGGCTTTCCAGGCCTATTACGGCGATCTGCAAATGCCGCCCTGGATTCTCCCCTTTCAGATGCTGCGGGGACTGATCTGGACCGCGCTGGCGATACTGATCATTCAGGCGATGCGAGGCTCCTGGCGGGAAACCGGGCTGATGGTCGCCCTGCTCTTCTCCGTGCTGATGTCGGCCAGCCTGTTGATCCCCACGACGATCATGCCCCAGGCGATCCGTCTGGCCCACCTGGTTGAAGTGTTCACCTCGAATTTCCTGTTCGGGTGGATCACCGTCTGGCTGCTCTGGGCAAGACCTCGGAGGTTTTCCGATCCCGGTTTATCCGGCCAAGGACGGTAATATGACGCAATGGTACGCAGAACTCTACGAGCATTTTGACGGGTACAGCCAGGAGCCGTACGCGCAGAACACCCGCGCGGAGGTGGATTTCATCGAGCAGGTGATTGGGGGCGACCACACGAAAACGATCCTGGATGTGGGCTGCGGGAATGGTCGCCATACGCTGGAGTTGGCTCGCCGGGGCTACCAGGTCCTGGGCGTCGATCTGTCGGCGTCCATGCTGGCGCAAGGCCGCCGGGTTGCGGCAGCCGAAAAGCTGGCCGTGCGCTTCATGCAGGGCGACGCCCGCGAGTTGTCGTTCAACCGCCGGTTCGAGGTCGCGGTCATGCTCTGCGAGGGCGCGTTCTCCCTCATGGAAAGCGACGCCATGGATTTCACCATCCTGGCCAACCTCTTTCGCGCCCTCAGGCCGGGCGGCCAGCTGATCATGACCGCGCCCAACGCGGCCTTCATGCTGGCCCAGCCGCCCAACGACGCCTTCGATCTGACCACCCTGCGCGAGACCTTCACCCTGGACAAGGCGAGCCCGGATGGCTCCCGCAAGACGCTCGACTGCACCCAGCGCTACTACACCTGCCCGGAACTGCGCGGGCTGCTGGAGCGGGCCGGCTTCCGCGCGGTCGAATTCTTCGCCTGCACCGAGGCGGGGTACGAAAGAGACAGAAAGCCTGAGCGAACCCACTTCGAGTTCGGGGTTATCGCGGAGAAATAACCATGAAGGATCGAGAACGGACTGCTCTGGGCTTGACGCTGGCCGCCCTGAGCGCGGCCCTGCTTACCCTGGCCTTCCCGCCCTACGACCTCTGGCCGCTGATCTTCGTGGGGCTGATCCCCATGATCGTGGCCCA
>JAJRVT010000324.1 GCA_024277175.1 Chloroflexota bacterium
ATGGTGGATGACGGCGTGGGGCGGGTGCTGGCCGCGCTGGATGGGCAGGGGCTGGGCGAGGAGACGCTGGTCATCTTCACCGCGGACCACGGTTTTTCCCTGGGACACAACGGCTTCTGGGGCCATGGACAGGCCACCTGGCCGGCCAACGCCCACCGGGCCGCGTTCAGCATCCCGCTGCTCATGCGCCAGCCGGGACGCATCCGCCCCCTCCAGTCGTCGTCGCTCATGGTCAGCCAGATCGACCTCTTCGCCACCCTGCTGGATCACGCGGGCGTTGACGCCGCGGCCTCTGGTCCCTCGCCGGCGCGCACGCTGGCCCCGCTCCTGGACGGGCGACCCCTGGCCTGGGCCGATGACGCCGTTTTCATGGAGCAGGAGGAGACGCGCGCCATCCGCACGCGCCGCTGGCTGTACATGAAACGTTTCCAGGGCAGTCCAAATAACCCCTTCCACGATGAACTCTACGATCTGGTCGCGGATCCGGAGGAGCGGGTCAACCGGGTGGATGACCCTGAACTGGCGGGGGTGGCGGCCGAGCTGCGGGCGCGGATCGACGTCTTTTTCGACCGCTACAGTGACTCGCGCTTTGATCTCTGGCGAGGCGGCGCGGCCAAGTCCAACTCGGACAAGCCCTGGCTGTGGCGGGACGCGTGGGGGAAAGAGTGGCGAGAGGTCTTTTGAGCGGCGGCCGCGGGTAAATGTGCGGCATGAAAAGCAAAATGCGCCGGAGCATTCAGGACGCTCCGGCGCATCATCGATGCCCGACAGGCTCTCCGCCTAACCAGTGATGAAGTCGGCGATCAGGCGGAGTGTAACCGTGTCGAATCCCACCACATCCGGCATGCCGCCGTCATCAGGATCGGCCACGGAGAAGCCGTTGGATACCATCCCGAATCCTGGGGGAGGAATGGGCCAGTCACCCGGTTATCCTGTCACATCCGTCCGTCCTACACCCGACGAGATTGGCGGGTATGCGGAATTGGCTGCGGGCGTGGAACGCACTCAAATAATCGCCAGCACCACTGTCAAGGTGAACGCACTGGCCAGGGTGGAAAAGAGAACGGTGGTGGTGATGAAGTCCGGCAGCAGGTCGTGCTCCATGGCGATGAGGGAGGTGAGCACTGCGGCCGGCATGCTGGCCTGGAGGATGCCGGCGCCGCGCTCGATGCCGGTCAGGCCGAAGACGCCGGCCAGGGCGATGGCCAGGACGGGACCGACGACCAGGCGCAGCAGGCTGGCCACGCCCACGTTCCACGTCAGCCGGGGGCGCCCCATGTCCGCCAGTTGCACGCCCAGAGTCAGCAGCATCATGGGGATCAGCGCGCCGGCCATGAGCCCCACGGCCCGGTCGATGGCCAGGGGCAGTTGCAGGTTGAGGCCGTTGACCAGAAACGCGGGCAGCACGGCCAACACACCCGGGGTGGTGAAGGCCGAGATCACCGCGCCGCGGCCGCTTCCCTTGTGCCAGGTGGCGGCGATGACGCCCACGATGAAGCCAAAGGTGCTGATCACCAGAAAGTAGACCGAAGCCGCCAGCAGGGCGTCATCCCCCAACTTGAACTGGATGATGGGCAGGCCGAAATTGCCCACGTTGCCAAAGGCGGCGATGAGCACAAAGGCCGCGGTCATCTTGGGCGAGGCGTGGAGAATGAGGCGCGCCACCAGGATGGAGATCACGATCACGCCGACGGTCACCGTCAAAATATAGAGGGTCATGCGCACGGCCAGCGCGGCCTGGATCTGGGCGTCCTTGAAGACGTTGAAGATGAAGGCCGGCACCAGAATGTAGTAGGACATGCGCGCCGGCGAGCGGGCCTCGATCCCCAGCCGCGGGCCGACCAGGTAACCGATCAACACCAGGCTGAAGACCGGCGCCAGGATGTTGAAAAAAATGATGACAAGCTGGGACACAGGTGGACTCCTGGTGGATGGCGGTCAGTCGACCGGATCGCCGGCCAGCAGGCCGCCGTCAATGGTGAAGGTGGCCCCGGTGGTGAAACTGGAGGCGTCCGCGGCCAGGTAGAGCGCGATGCCGGTCAACTCTTCAGGGTCGGCGATACGGTGCTGGGGCGTGCGCGCCTGGATCATTTTGCTGAGGGCCGGATTACTCCAGAGGGCCTGGCTGAAGCGGGTCTTGATGAAACCGGGGGCGATGGCGTTGACCTGGATGTTGGCCGGGGCCAGTTCCAGGGCCAGCACTTCGGTCAGCATGAGGACCGCGGCCTTGGAGATGCTGTAGACGCCCATGCCCGCCATGGGCTGCAAGCCCGCAACCGAGGCGATGTTGATGATCTTGCCGCCGCCCCGTTCCTGCATGCTGGCCGCGCAGGCTTTGGCCATGCGAAAATAGCCCTTGACATTGATGTCGTAGGTCTTGTCCCAGTGGCTCTCTTCGGAGGTGAAAGGGGGGCCGAAGTGAGGATTGGTGGCCGCGTTGTTGACCAGGATGTCCACGCCGCCATATTCGGCCACCGCGCGCGCGATCAACTTGTCGACCGCGGCCTGATCGCCCGTATGCGCGGCCACGGCCAACGCCCGCCCGCCCTCGTCGCGGATGCGCGCCGCGACCGCGTCCAGGGCCTCCTGCTTGCGGCTGGCCAGGACCACGCTGGCCCCGGCGCTCGCATAGGCCACGGCGATGGCCTCGCCGATCCCCCGGGACGCGCCCGTGATCACCGCAACCTTGCCGCTCAGATCAAAATTCGGTGGAAGTTTGCTCATGGAATCCCTCCTTGTCGACGAACGACGGAAGACGGAAGACGAACGACCAACGCTTTCCGTCTCGCCGTCACCCGTCACTGGTCACCCGTCATTCGTCGTTAGTCGTTGGTCCTTCGTCGTTGGTCGTTCGCCGATACACCCGCACCCCATCCTCCACATAGGTCAGTCGTCCGTGGAGGACCAGGTACTCCAGATGGGCCAGGGTCTCGGCCAGGGCGAAACGGACTTCGTGTTTGGAAAATTTGCCGTAGTCGAAGACGATGCGGCTCACGGCCAGTGCGGTGGCGCCGTCGCCTACGGCCTCCATCATGTGCCGGAGACGCTCATCATGGTGGGCCTGTAACTCGGCCAGGCGACCATGCCAGTCGCTGATCAGGGGGCCGTGGCCGGGCAGGGCCAGGCGCACGTCCAGCCGGTCCAGCTCGCGGAGGGAGCGCAGGTAGCGGCCCAGGGGGTCCGGTTCCGTGGAGGGCCAGAGACCGATGTTGGGCGTGATCTTGATCAGCACCTGATCGCCGGCCAGCAGCAGGTGATCCTCGACGTCATAGAAAAGCAACTGGCCGTCGCTGTGCCCCGGCGCGTGGATGGTCTGGAAGCGCCGCCCGCCCATCTCCACCGTCTCGCCCGGGGGGATAATGTCCATGCGCGTGGGGTGGGGCATGGTGCGGCTGCGCAGGCTGGCGGTCTGCTGGGCCACCACCTCGGCCACGCTGTCGGTGATGCCGCCCATGCGCCAATAGGAGTCCAACGCCTCCGGTCGCCAGGCGTTCTCCAGCCAGACGCTGCGGGCCAATTCCTCCTCACGCGGGGAGAGGAAGACCGGCTTCCCGCTCCACTCCTGGAAGCGACCGGAGAGGCCGAAATGGTCCGGGTGCATGTGGGTCAGCACCACCCGGTCGATGTCGCCGGGCCGGATGTTCAGTTCATCCAGCGTGGTCAGCCACGCGGCCTCGGCGTCGGGCCAGTTGAGCCCTGTGTCCAGCACCGTCCAGCCCCGGGGACCGCGCAGCAGATAGCAGTTGACATGGTTGAGGGCGAAGGGCAGCGGCAGGCGCACCTGCCAGACATCCTCGGCCATCTGGCGGACAGGGGAAGCGAGCGTGGGTGTTTTCGTGGGTTGCATCAAACGCCTGATTTCATGATAGGTGTCGCAAACGGTGAGAACAGCTTAACGCAGGATCTCGGGTTCATGCAAAAGATCGACGCAGAGGCGCGAAGACGCAAAGAAACGCAAAGGGTCCTGTTTTTCTCTGCGTTTCTCTGCGCCTTGGCGACTCTGCGTCAAACAGCGTCTCTACCTCAAAACCCCATATCGCGCCCGATCAGCTCTTTCATGATCTCCGTGGTCCCGCCGTAGATGGTCTGGACCCGGGCGTCGAGATAATACTTGGCGATGGGGTATTCCAGCATGTAGCCATAGCCGCCGTGGAGTTGAAGACAGCGGTCCATGACCTTGGTCTGGAGTTCGGTGGTCCACCATTTGGCCATGGCGGCCTGGGCCGCGGTCAGTGTCCCCCCACTCAGGTCCATGATGCAGCGATCGATGAAAACCTGGGCGATGGTGAGTTCGGTCTTCATTTCCGCCAGCAGGAAGCGGGAGTTCTGGAACTTGCCGATGGGCCGGCCGAACGCCTTGCGCTCCTGCGCATAGCGGACCGTCAGGTCCAGTGCAGCCCAGGATGCGGCCACCGCGGCCACAGCGATGGCCATGCGCTCCTGGGGCAGCTCCTGCATGAGGAGGTAGAAGCCACGCCCCTCTTCGCCCAGCAAGTTCTCCACCGGCACTTTGACGTTGTTGAAATAGAGTTCAGCCGTGTCCTGGGCCTTGAGGCCGATCTTTTCCAGGTTGCGCCCCCGCTCGAACCCCTCCATGCCCCGCTCCACCAGCAACAAGCTGATCCCTTTATGACGTTCGCTGGGGTCTGTCTTGGCCACGACCACCACCAGATCCGAGAGGATGCCGTTGGTGATGAAGGTCTTCTGGCCGTTGAGCAGGTAGTGATCGCCTTGGCGGATGGCCGTGGTCCGCACGCCAGCCAGGTCAGAACCGGTGTCGGGTTCGGTCATGGCCACCGCGGTGATGCACTCGCCGGCGGCCATGCGCGGCAGCCAGCGTTGCTTCTGTTCTTCACTGCCGTGGTGGAGGATATACTGGGCCACGATGTCATTGTGGACGGAGAAGCC
>JAJRVT010000325.1 GCA_024277175.1 Chloroflexota bacterium
ACTTATGTCTCCAGTAAGCGTATCCAGTTTGGTGAAATGAGGCAAGATGGACCTATCTACGAAGCAAGTTCGATTCATCTTCAGGTGCGGCTCGGCCTCTTCTTGCCTCATCTATAAGATACCAGGTGCGGTTTGGAAGCGCACGATCGCCGGTGGAGGGATTTGTGCGGCTGCAAGCCGCGCCTACGGTAGAGTGGCGTTTGTGTTTAGATGCTCCCTCATCGTAGGTGCGGTTTGGAAGCGCACGATCGCCGGTGGAGGGATTTGTGCGGCTGCAAGCCGCGCCTACGGTAGAGTGGTGTTTGTGTTTAGAATTGGTTGACAATCCCTTATCGTTCAAGAGGTGACCCCATGTTACTCGCTGCAACCGCCGACATCAACGGCCAGTCGTATAAGCTTGACGCCCTGCCCGATCCGGCAGATTTTCGGGACTATCTATTCACGCCGACGCTGGTCGACGCTCCCCTTTACACTGACCTGGATGCATACCTGGAACTGGGCGTCCCCGTGCGCGACCAGGGGACCGAGGGGTCCTGCATCGGCTTTGCGTTGTCCACCGTGGCCCATTACCTGCTGCGAACGCGCCCGGTCGAACCCAGCACTGAAATGGTCAGTGCGCGCATGCTCTATGAGATGGCCAAACGCTATGACGAATGGGAGGGTGAAGCGTATGAGGGATCCAGCGCGCGCGGGGCCATGAAGGGCTGGCAGAAGCACGGCGTCTGCACCGAAGCGCTTTGGTCCTACAAGGATGGGGACGACGACCGGGTGCTGACGGCCGCGCGCGCGGAAGACGCCCTCAACCGCCCCCTGGGCGCGTATTTCCGCGTCAACCCCCGGGACCTGACGGCCATGCACAGCGCACTGGCCGAGGTGGGCGTCCTCTTCGCCAGCGTCACCATCCACAAGGGCTGGGCCATGCCCGACCCTGAAACCGGGCGTATCGAATACCAGGCCGGGACCGTGGGCGGTCATGCCTTCGCCATCGTCGGCTATAACCAGGATGGCTTCTGGATTCAGAATTCCTGGGGGGAACTGTGGGGCAGAGGCGGTTACGGGTTGGTGACCTACGACGACTGGCTGCTCAACGCCATGGATGTGTGGGTGGCGCGCCTGGGCGTGCCCGTCCACGTGACCCGCCCCGACGCCAAGGCACGGATCAATACAAGTGTGATCCTCGATCCCCGCGCCCTGGGCCTGCGCAAAATACGCTCGCACATCATCAGCGTCCACCACGATGGCGGGCTGGGGCAGTATGGAACATACGCCACCTTCGAAGAGGATGTGGTGCGAATATTCAATGAAGAGTTCCCGGCTGTAACTGAATCGTGGCGGCGTCGGCGGCTGCTCATCTACGCCGGCGGCGGTCTGACCTCTGAGAGTGAGTCGGTGGATCGCATGTCCCGGATCGGTGCGCAACTGTTGCAAGCCCAGATCTACCCCCTGGCTTTTCACTGGAACAGCGGTTTTATGGGCGTCATACGCACCATCGTGCACGCGGCCCTCGTCCGTCTCTCCCCGCCGCCTGAAGAGCAGGCGCCCACCAGGAAGTTTATGAAGGATCGGCTCGATGCGGCCCTGGAACCCTACGTACGCGATCTGGCCGGCAAGCTGCTCTGGGATGACGTGAAGGCCATCGGCTATCGGGCGACCAAGAACGAAGCCGGTGCGGCCCGCATCATGCTCAGGCAGTTAGTTCGTTTTCTGGACGCCAACCCGGATGTGGAGGTGCATCTCCTGGCCCACAGCGCCGGCAGCGTCTTCCTCGCGCCCCTGGTGCAGTTGATGACCACGCCCGCGGATCAGAAGATCGAAAGCGGTCCCATGAAGGGGCGCACCGGATACGGCGTCAATCTGGCCACCTGCACCCTGTGGGCGCCGGCCGTCAGCATGGACCTCTTCAAAGAGAGTTATCTGCCCGCCATCCAACTGGGAGATGGGGACCGTGGCGGCATCGGACGATTCGCGCTCTACACCTTGACGGATGAGGCCGAACGCCGCGACTGCTGCATCGGCGAGTATAACAAATCGTTGCTCTATCTCATCTCCAATGCGCTGGAGGAAATGCGCTACATCCCCATGCGCCGCTCCCATGGCCAACCGCTCTTGGGCCTGGAGGTCTGCGTGGAGGAGAATGATGAGTTACAGGCGCTCTTTGACAGCGGGCGCTCCGACTGGGTGCGGGCCCCCAACGATCACCCCTCCGACTCCCTGGACGCGTCCCGCACCACCACCCATCTGCGCTTCGAGGAGCCGTTCACCTTGCGCTCCACGATATTGCGCATCTATCAGGCCGGCAAAGGCGGGGCGATGGATGCGGGCGAGGCGGCGTAGATGTTGCACAACGTCTGTACAGCAACATTCATGTTGCTCCCTCGCGCCAGGAAAGAGGTAACGCATTCCGGGAAGGGGGCAGCCAGATTTCGTAGCCCCAAGCGATTCTGTCCCATTCCCGGAATGCTGGCTCGCGGAGTATGGCTCCTGGCTCTCCTCCTGCTGGCGGGATGCGGGGCGAACCTGGCTCCGCTGCAGGAACCCGCCCTCGCGGAAGCGCCCCTGCCCGCTATCATCGCCACCCTGGATCTGGCCCCCGCCGGCGAGCAGATCGTGGACGTTCTCCTGGACCGGGCGGCCAACCGGCTCTATGTGAGCGATTCTTCGCCGACCCTCCACGTGCTGGACGCAACCACCTACGAGCAGCTCTCCTCCTGGCCCGCCGGCGGTCTGCTGACCCTGGACGCCGCCGGCCAGCGCCTCTACCTCGCGCCGGGATCCCGCTATGTCCCACCTGGCCAGGAAGCGGCCATCGCCATTTTCGATACGCAAACGGAGCGTCTCCTGGAACAGACCCTGCCGGGGCGGCTGATCGCGGTCGATGAGGCCGGCGGTCGGCTCTTCGTGGGCGAGCCGTACACGTTCAACCTCCAGCGGGCGGACCCCGGCGTCCGCATCTATGACGCCGCAACCCTGACGCAGGCCGGCGTCATTCCCCAGTCCGGCGCGCCCGTCTACAACCCCCTGCGCGCTGAACTGTTGATCGTGGCCTACACCCTTTACACGGCTGATCCGGAGCGCGGCCAGGTGACGGGCGAACTCCTTGCCGAGTTGCGGGAGGAGGCCGGCTTTCTCTGGTGCAACGGCTGTCGTTGGGTGGATGATGTGCGTCTGCTGGCGGATGAAGGGCTGATCGCGGTGGATGTCCAGGCCCACGCGCCCCAGGGCGCGGGGCCGGTCAGCCCGCCCATTTTCTACGACGCGGCCACCATGGAGCGGCTGGTTCGGCCGGTCGAGCCGGGGCTGATCCAGGCCGACTGCGGCAGCGGGGCCATGTTCGGGGGACCGGTGGAGGGCCGTCTGCTTCTCAATCGGCGTTACGAACGCTATGTGGTTTTCAATAACCTGTTGATGACCGACGCCGAAGGGCGAGAGACGGGCTGGTGGGATGGCGTCCGGGCCGTGTTCGTGAACCCCGCCACCGGCCAGGCCTACCTGAGTAACGGTTGGGTGCTGGACGTGTCCACATCGACGCCGGTGGGCCAGTGGCCGGTGATGTGCATCTATCAATATGATCCGGATACGGGCCTGCTACTCGGGCGCGATGACCGCCACGCTCCCGGCGCGCTGCTGGCCATGGCCGAACAGGGCGGCGAGGGCGCGTCGTTGCCGCCGGACTCCGTCCCGCCGCCGGCTGGCTGGCGGAAACGGGCGCTGGTCGCGCCTGGCGGGGATGGCGAACTCCTCTTTGTCATCGGCCAGGGCGCGGAGGATGCGGGCGCGCTCTATCGCTCCACCAATGGTGGCGGCTCCTGGGCGCGCCTGCGGGCCGGTCTGCCGGAGCCAGGGAATCAACTGCGCTTGGGGCTGTATTTCTCACCCGCGTTCGAGACCGATGGTGCGCTCTACGTCTGGGCCGTGCGTGACGAATACGAGGGGCATGGCGTGCTGCGCTCCACCGACGGCGGCGATACATGGCGACCCCTCTGGAACGGCTTGCCCCATCTGCGGGTGGACGCCATCGACTTCTCTTCCGATTTC
>JAJRVT010000326.1 GCA_024277175.1 Chloroflexota bacterium
AAAAGCAGGGCGTTGAGCGCCCCAAAAGCCAACCAGAAGCCGCCGTCGGTCCGCAGCCAGCGGGCGATCCTGGCCCGCATGGGGGCGTCGAATGAAGAATGCAGATTGGTCACAGTTGAACGTACCGTCGCTTGAAGTTAAAATGAAGCCAAGGATTCATGTAACGCGGGTTTTACGGGTTTTGCGGCAAGGGCCGGATTTTTTAAAAATCCGTGTAAATCCGCCAAATCCGCGTCACACCAAAAGTCATTACCCGGAACCTACCCATGAGTATAACGCATGACTGGCGAAATCGGATTGGATTGGTGCGCTCGTTGGCCATTTACTATGGCCAGCCATGGAGGCAGGGGGCTATGCGCCGCCTTTACGCCCAGTTTATGGGACCGGGCGATCTCTGCTTCGACATCGGCGCGCATGTAGGCAACCGGCTGCGCATCTGGGAAAAGCTGGGCGCGCGGGTGGTGGCCGTGGAGCCGCAGCCCCTCTGCATGGCCTTTCTGCAACGGGCCTATGGCTCCCACCCCGAGATAAGCCTGGTGGCGGAGGCCGTGGGCGCGCGGCCGGGCGTGCAGACGCTCCACATCAGCCCCGCCAACCCCACCGTCTCCACCCTCTCCGCAAGCTGGATCGAAACGGTGCAGCAGGATCCCGCCTTCGCCGGCGTGCGTTGGGAGGAAACCATTCCCACGCCAGTGACCACCCTGGACGCGCTGATCGAACGCTTTGGCCGCCCCGCGTTCTGCAAGATCGACGTGGAGGGCTACGAAGAGCAGGCGCTGGCCGGCCTCTCTCACCCCATTCCCGCGCTCTCCTTCGAATACCTGGCCGCGACCCGGGGCTCGGCCCTGGCCTGTATCCGTCGCCTGGAAAGCCTGGACCGTTACGAATACAACTGGTCGCCGGGCGAATCCCACCGCCTGCAAGCGCTACGCTGGCTGAACGCGGAGGGCATGGGCGCGGTTTTGGCGGGGTTAGACACGGGGTCGGGGGATGTTTACGCACGGCTGGCGTAAGGCCGAGCGTACAATCGCTCCTCAGCCGCGCTGGGCCAGGAGTGCCTCCAGCGCCGCCAGCCTGATCCTCATGACCCGCATCCCCAACCACCTGTTAGCTGCGGAAAAATGGGTTGCATTCTAATTTGGGGGCAAACGGCCTTGAAATAGAATTTCAGGCTAAAAGCAGAAGTCCGCTAAAGCGGACTAGCCGCAGGGAGGCGCCGTTTCCGCCAGTCGGCTTGTAGCCGACTTTCGCTCTCAGCCTGAACTTGCAGTTCAAGGCGGCCCCGGCTCGATATTCGCCCCCAAACTGAAATGCACCCATCGGCTCAACGGCCCTGCGACAAACTCCCCGTTTCTGGTATACTGGGGGCGACGCATTTACACGCCACCACTGTAAAGGACCCAAAACGGATGACTTCCACCCAATCAACCACCCAATCGACCACCCAATCAACCGGCATCGTCGTCATCGGCGCAGGCGTGATCGGCGTCTGCGCGGCCTATTACCTGTGGCGGGCGGGCCACGGGGTGACCGTCCTCGACCAGGGCGAGGTGGCGGCCGGCTCCTCCTATGGCAACGCCGGGCTGATCGTGCCCAGCCACGTCACGCCCCTGGCCGCGCCCGGGGTTATCGCTCAGGGCATGAAGTGGCTCTTCAAACCCGACAGCCCCTTCTACATCAAGCCGCGCGCGGACCGGGCGCTGACCTCCTGGCTGTGGAAATTCCGCGCCGCGTGCAACGCCGAGCAGGCCAGGCGGGCCATGCCCCTGCTGCGGGACCTGAACCTGGCCAGCCTGGAAGAGTACAAGATGTTGGCCGGGCTGGAGGGGCTGGACTTCGGCTTCGAAACCCGGGGCCTGCTGCACCTCTACGCCGGGGAGCAGGGCGAGCGGGAATGCGAAGAGATACTGGAAAGCGCGCATCAAGTGGGCCTGGACGCGCACATGGTGGGGCGGGAAGAGGTGGAGGCCCTCAACCCGGGCGCGGCCATCCTGGCCCCGGGCGGCGTCTACTTCCCCGACGACGCGCATCTGGACCCGGCCCGCTTCGTGCGCGGGCTGGCCCGCTATCTGGAGGAGCGGGGCGTGGTCTTCCACACCGGCCGCGCGGCCACCGGCTTTCAACTACGCGACAAGCGCATCGCGGCCGTGGAGACGGACCAGGGTCCCGTGGCCGCGGATCAGGTGGTCCTGGCCGGCGGCGCGTGGAGCCCAGCCATCGCCGGCGCGCTCAAGCTCAACCTGCCCATCCAGGCGGCCAAGGGCTACAGTTTCATGATCGATGGGGAGTCGCTCAAGCTGACCACGCCCCTGCTCCTGGCCGAGGCCAAGATCGCGGTCACGCCTCTGGGCGGGCGCATCCGCTTCGCGGGCACGCTGGAGATGGCGGGCATGGACCTGAGCGTCAACCGGCGGCGGGTGGAGGCCATGCGCAGGGCCATTCCCCGCTATCTGGAGGGCGTGGCCTTGGATGAGGTGGATGCGGGCCAGGCGTGGGCCGGGCTGCGCCCTTGCACGCCCGACGGCCTGCCCCTCCTGGGCCGCGCGCCCGGCGTGGAGAACCTGGTGGTGGCCGCGGGCCACGCCATGTCTGGCATCTCCCTGGGTCCCATCAGCGGCAAACTGGTCGCGGAGGTAGTGGATGGGGAGACGCCGTCGATTCCGCTGGGATTGTTGGGGGTGGGGCGGTTTGGGTGAAAAAAATATCGAAGCACTGAAGGCGTCTTTTGGCGTTTATACGCTCAAAGATTATACTTTGAGCGTAACTATTCAGGCTAGGTCACAAAACAGGTAGAGGGATAAAGGGCTGACCGATCAAAGCATTATAGAGAGCAGTAATGACATTACCCCCTTGTTTGCGGACGGTGGAGATGTAACTGCGAATGGCACAGAAA
>JAJRVT010000327.1 GCA_024277175.1 Chloroflexota bacterium
GACACGGAGGTCTTCACGATGCAGGCCCTGCAGGTGGCCTGGCGCGAGGCCCGGGAGAGCTATCAGCGCGAGCACGTGACGCCGTATTTCTACGAGCATCGCGAGCGGTTCCGTGTGATCCATGTGACCGATGCCGAGGATCACGGCGATCTGCGATGGACGGTGGACACGCCCGAGGACCTGGATTTCGTGCGCGCCGTCTATGCGCGCTTCGCAGGGCGGGGGGACTTCGGCTGGCGCGAGGTGCTGGCGTTGATACAGCGCGAGCCGGCACTGGCGGCGATCAACGCCCACGTGGCCCAAAAGGGGTTTCGCGAGGCGGAGTCCACTGGATCGCAGGAGGGGTCGGCGGGAGAATGATCACCATTTTCACCACCCCCAAACCCTTCAGCGGTCATATTGACCTCATCCAGCGCAACGCCATCGCCTCCTGGCTGGCGCTGGGGCCCGAGGTCGAAGTGCTGCTGGTCGGTGACGAGCCGGGCATGGCGCAGGTGGCCGAGGAGTATGGCGTGCGCCATCTGCCGCAGATCGAGCGCAACGAGCACGGCACGCCGCTGGTGAACTCGGTCTTCGCCGTGGCACGCGAGGCGGCCACTGGCGATCTGATGTGCTACGTCAACGCGGATATCCTGTTGCTGGACGATTTCCTGCCCGCGGTGCAACGTGTGGCCGAGCGCTTCGAACGGTTCCTGGTGGTCGGACAGCGCTGGGACCTGGAGGTGAAAGAGTCTCTTTCCTTCGGACCGGGGGCGGCGCAGGCTCTGCGGCTGCGGGCGCAGCGCGAGGGCAGGCTGCACCCTCCGGCGGGGAGCGACTATTTCGTCTTCCGACGCGGCGCCTTCGCCAACATGCCACCCTTCGCCATGGGCCGCGCGGGGTGGGACAACTGGATGATCTTCGCCGGGCGCCGGGCGCGCCTGCCGGTGGTGGACGCCACGCAGGCGATCACGGCGATCCACCAGAACCACGATTACGGCCATCTCCCCGGCGGCCGGCCCCACTATCGCCTGCCGGAGAGCAGGCAAAACGTCGCGTTGGCTGGGGGCAGGGAGACGGTTTTTACTCTGGAGGACACGACCTGGCAGCTCAGCGCCGAAAACCTGCAGCGCAAGCCGAGCTTCTCGGGCTCCATCATGAGAAAAGTGGAACGCTCCCTCATCGCGAGCATGGGACCCGGACGGACGGCCCGCCTTGTCAGGATGGCTTTCCATCCCATCGAAACCTTTGCCTATTACAGACGGGCAGCGTGGAGACGCATAAGGACATGGTTGACGCCGGGGGCAAGGTGATATAGAGAAGAGACGGAGAAACCTATGGCCCGCATCGGCATGAATCCCGCTCGAAATCGAATAACTTCCTATCGACCCGCTCGGGTGACGGTAGCGATTCTGGTTTACATCCCCTATCTCGAAGGCTATTTCAAAGCCAGGCTCGATGTGCTCAAGCTCAGTCTCGCCAGCCTGTTGAGGCACACCCGTGAGCCTTTTGACTTGTTGGTGTTTGACAACGGCAGCTGTGATGAGGTGAAAGTCTTCATCGGCGCGCTCTTCGAGCAGGGGGCCATTCGCTACCTGATGACTTCCCAGGAGAACATCGGCAAGATCGGGGCGCTGAAGATGATGTTCAACGCAGCGCCCGGCGAAGTCATCGCCTACGCGGACGACGACATCTTCTATTATCCGGGCTGGTTGGGCGAACATCTGAAGATCCTGGACGCCTTCCCCCGCGTTGGCATGGTCAGCGGGTGCGCGGTGCGAACGCTTTTTGACCACGGCCTCCAATCCAACCTGCGTTTCGCCGAGGAGGATGGTGACACCAGGCTCATTCGTGGGCAGAACATCCCCGAGGCGTGGGAGCTGGAGTGGGCCGAATCCTACGGCAGGAACCCTGAAGAACACCTGCAACGCATCCGGGAGATGGAGGACATCATCCTGGAGCGAGACGGCGTGCGGGCCTTCGCGATCGCCAATCACAATCAGTTCGTCACTCCAAGGTCCGTCATCCTGCAATTCCTGCCGCAGGAATGGAGCGGCAGGCTGATGGGCGAAATGTATGAATTGGATAACGCGGTCGACGAAGGTGGATATCTACGACTATCGACGATTGAACGGACCACCCGCCATCTGGGGAACACGGTGAGTGAAGCTATGGCCGAGGAGGCAAGACGCCTGGAAGTTCCGCTAGGCGACCTGAAGCCGGCCTCTATCGGGATTCCCGCGCCCAGCCTTGGGCAACGCTTCCTGGCTCTGCGCCCCGTACGCTGGTTCTTGCAGGGTCTCTACAATCGTCTTTTCTGGCTCTTGAGCCAGCAAAGCGGCGGCTGGATGCAAACGGGCAAGGAAGGGTGATGGAAACGGTAGCTTCTTGCCCCCTGTGTGGCTGCGATCAGCATCAGCCTTTTGAAGAACACCAGGATGCCGGGCGCACCCTCTCATATCGCATCTGTTGTGGATGTGGCCTCGTTTTCCAGTCGCCGAGGATGACCGAGGATGAACTGCGGGCCTTTTATGTATCAGAGTACCGCGATGTTGTGCAGGGATCAGAAGCCCCGACGGAGAAGGATCTGAGGATCCAAGCCGGGCGGGCGCGGCATTTGGTCGCTTTCGTGAACGGTCGCCTGCCCCGAGTTCAGCGCCATCTTGATATCGGCAGTTCCGGCGGCGTTCTGCTCAGGATGATGAAGCGCAAGTATGGTTGTTATAGTGCGGGCGTTGAACCCGGTGAGGCGTATCGGCGCTTCAGCGTGGAGCGGGGGGACGTGGTCTATGCCACCATGGATGATCTCGACCAGGCGGGCGAGCGCCCATTCGATCTGATCACCATGTCTCATGTCCTCGAGCATATAGGCGATCCGGTGAGCCTCCTGCGCCAGCTTCGCGAGCGCTGGCTCGTTACCGGGGGCTATTTGCTCGTGGAGGTCCCCAACCTGTTTGGACATCTGGGCGCGGAGCTGTCGCACCTGACAATCTACTCGAGAGAGACTCTTCATCGCACCTTGAGCATGGCGGGCTTTGATCCCCGGGTGATGAAGGCACATGGCCGTCCCCGCTCACCCATCCTGCCGCTCTACATCACTGTGTTGGGCGTGGAAAGAACCGATGACCGCCCCCCGTTGCGGCGGCGCGATGCGTGGCTGCCCGCGATACGGTGGAAGCGAAGGTTTGCCATGTGGATCAATCAGGAACTGACCGAGCGTCTGCCCTCGCGTACCTGGAAACCTCTCCCTGAGCCCGAGTAGCGGCGGCCGCGGGAAGGCCGGAGCAAGGTGGCTGGATGATGATGCCCGCTCGCATCGCTGGTAGAGTGCTATGAGTGGCACCCCAAAGCCCCGGGACGTGTTGGTGGCGGTGATCGTGCACGTGCCGCACCTGCTGGGCTACTTCCGCGATCGGTTGTCCGTGATCAGACTCAGCGCTGAGAGCCTGTTCAAGCACACCCCTTCTCAGGTTTGCATTATGTTCTTCGACAACGGAAGCTGTCCCGAAGCGTCAGATCTGCTGTCGGGGTATCTGGCGCAGGGCAAGATCGACCTTCTCCTGCGCAGTTCGTGGAACATTGGCAAACTGGCTGCGATGGGCATGATCTTTCGCGCCGCTCCCAGGCCTGTTGTTGCCCTGGCTGACGACGACATCTTCTACTATCCTGGATGGCTGGAGGCTCAGCTGCAGGTATTGGCTGCCTTTCCGCGGGTGGGAATGGTTTCCGGCGTGCCCACGGCGGACGGAGCCACGCACGGTATGCAGACTGCTCTGACGGCGGCAGAGAGGCAGGACGTTCAATTGCTCGGCCACCGCTCCCCTACGCAGGATTGGGAGCGGGACTGGGCGATGAGCACGGGCCGGGACCCGGCCGAGTACCTTCGCCGGATCCAGGACTTTCGGCTGCCTCACTTTTCCTGCGGAGGCGTGCAGGCCCTTGGTGGAGCCACCCATTTCCAGTTCTTGGCCTTTCGAGATCGCTTGCTGGAATGCCTGCCTGCGGAGTGGCCTGCGAATCTGATGGGCGGCATGCGCGAGCTCGATGCGGCCGCCGACCGGGCGGGCTACCTGCGGCTCTCGACGACCAGGCGCTACGTCCGGCACATCGGAAACAGGTTGCACCAGGAGATCCTCGGCGTGGCCCAGGAACTCGACCTACCGACCGAGCCACCGCTCCGCCTGCCGAGGTTCTCAATGCCTGAGCGGCTGGCCATGCGTGTGCGCAGGGTGCGGAGCTGGGTCTGGCGACTCTATCGCCGCATCGGCCTGCTGATCGACGGACCGGGGGTCCAGCCGGGGCCTGCGCGTATGCTGAAGAAGCGCTCGAAGCGAGTCTTGTAGGGTATGGGCGGCTGAACATGAACCGATTCCTGATATGCGGGCTGGGCTCCATCGGCAGGCGCCACCTGAGGAACCTGCAGAGCCTCGGCCATTCAGAGATCGTGCTCTTGCGCTCCGGGAAGAGCACCCTCCCGGACGAGGAATTGGCCGGCCTGCCCACAGAGCAAGACCTGGCGGAAGCCCTGGCGAAGTGGAGGCCATCTGCTGTGGTCGTCTCGAATCCCACGGCGCTTCACCTGGAAGTTGCCTTGGCCGCGGCTCGGGCCGGGTGTCACATTCTTCTCGAGAAGCCCGTCTCGGACACCTTGCAAGGTGTGGACGAGCTGGCGCGCGAAGTCGAGGAACAAGATGTGCGGCTGCTGGTGGGTTTTCAGTTCCGTTTCCACCCCGGACTTGAAGCGCTGAAACGTCTGCTCGAGGATGGCGCCATCGGCAGACCGTTGTCGGCCAGAGTCCACTGGGGAGAGTATCTGCCCGGCTGGCATCCCTGGGAGGACTATCGGCTCTCCTACAGCGCGCGCGCCGACCTGGGTGGGGGTGTACTGCTCACACTGTGTCATCCCTTTGACTACCTGCGTTGGCTCTTCGGCGAAGTGGAAGCCGTCACCGCCGAGGCCGGGAAGCTGGGCGACCTGGAGCTGGAGGTGGAGGATACGGCCGAGGTGTTGCTTGCCTTCCGCGAGGGGCCTCTCGTCAGCGTTCACCTCGACTACAATCAACGACCTGCCACCCATTGGCTGGAGATCGTCGGGACCAAGGGGACGTTGCGTTGGGAGGCTGAGCACGGCGGCGTCCGATGGTGGGCCGCTGATCTGCGGGAGTGGCGTGAGGTGACGCCGCCGGCCGGCTTCGATCGGAACCACATGTTCCTGAAGGAAATGGCGCACTTTGTTGAGGTTGTCGAAGGACGGGCTGAGCCTCGCTGCACCCTTCAAGATGGCGCCCGTGCCCTCGAGATCGTCATTGCGGCGAAGCAATCGGCAATGGAGGGACAGCGCGTCCGACCTGGGCGTGAGACAGATTAGGGAGTCGACCTTGAACTCAAAGGACATGAGGCGGCGTTTCGACCTGACAGGCCGCGTGGCCATCATCACCGGAGGCGCAGGGCTGCTGGGTACGGACTATTGCCATACGCTGGCCGGCGCCGGGGCCCACGTCGTCGTGGCCGACGTTCAGGGCGAGGCGGCGCAGCGTCTGGCGCGTGAAGTCACCGAATCCCAGGGCATCGAGGCCTTGGGGCTGCAGACCGACGTCGCACAGCCGGATTCCGTCCGCGCAATGGTCCAGGCGACCCTGGACCGCTTCGGCCGGGTCGATGTGTTGGTCAACAACGCCGCGTTGGACCCCAAATTCGACCCGCAGCACGCCGGCAGCCACGGCAATCGCTTCGAAGACTTCCCATTCGAGGCCTGGCAGCAGGCGCTGCAGGTGAACGTTACCGGCATGTTCCTCTGCGCCCAGGCCGTGGCCCGGCCCATGCTGGAGGCCGGGCGGGGGGTGATCGTGAACGTCTCGTCTACCTACGGCCTGGTGGGTCCTGACCAGCGGCTCTATCAACGAGAGGGCCAGCCGCCGCAATACAAGCCGGTGACCTATACGGTTTCCAAGGCGGCTGCCCTGGGTCTGACCCGCTACCTGGCCACCTACTTCGCCGGCAGCGGCATTCGGGTCAACACGCTCACGCCCGGCGGCGTCTTCGCCGGTCATGATGAGGAGTTCGTGCGCCGCTATTCGGCGCGCACTGTGTTGGGGCGCATGGCCGATAAGGAAGAGATGAGCAGCGCGCTGCTGTTCCTGGTGTCGGACGCCTCTTCCTACATGACAGGAGCGAACCTGGTGGTGGATGGAGGCTGGACGGCATGGTGAATTCGC
>JAJRVT010000328.1 GCA_024277175.1 Chloroflexota bacterium
CTAAGATCTGTAGCGGCGGGAAACAATAGAACGCGAATTTTGCAGATTGAGCGGGTTTACACGGATAAAAACAAAAAATCCGTGCATATCCGCCCAATCTGCAAAATTCGCGTTCTACTGTTTTCCCAAAACTGGCGACTCGGCCATCCTGCGCTATAATAGGCGTATGAACGAGAAAACTTCTACTCCCTCATATACACTTCGCTCGCGGCTGGATTGCCTCTGGCAGTCCTGGCAGATGCGCGTGCTCTTTGCGCTTTCGCTCCTGTGGGCGGGGCCGGCATTGGCGTGCGGCAGTTTCGCGCCCCGCCCGACGCCCACGCCCCCTCCACCGGTCTTACAGACGCAGACGCAACCAGAGGCCGGCGCGAGTCAGGGCAACGCCGGCGCGCAGATCCAACTCCAGGAAGTGACGCCCACGCCCGCGATCACGGATACGCCCGTTCCCGAAGCCACGGCCACCTTCACGCCCACGCCGGAGCCGGGCACGGCCCTGGCCATCGGCCAGCCGGCCCGTATCGCCGCGCCCGGCGGGCTCAACATGCGCGCGACCCCGGGCACCGGCGGGGCCATCGTCACCTATCTGAGCGGTGGCCAGGTGGTTGATATCGTCGAAGGACCCAGCGATGCCGACGGCTACACCTGGTGGAAGGTGGACGACCGCAATGGCAACCAAGGGTGGATCGCCCAGGGGGATGACGAAAACGAATGGCTTAGCCCCCGCCTTGGCGAGGCCCAGCCGGTCAACCGCGCCCCCCGGGTGGGCGACCGGGTGGTGGTGACGGTGGAGGCGGGCCAGCAGTTGTCCATCCGCGCCCTGCCGGGCACAGACGGCCCCATGGTCACCCAGGTCAACGCCGGCGCCCAATTCACCGTGCTCGCCGGGCCCCAGAGCGTGGACGGCTTCGTCTGGTATCAGATCCGCTCGGATGATGGCGGCATCGAAGGCTGGGCCGCGGACGGCGATGACAACAGGCGCTGGCTCAGCCCGCTGGAATAACGTCCGCTGAGGAGAAACCGTTTTTTTCGGATATCGACAATCTCCGCAGTGGCGACACAAAAACCCCGGTTTCTTTTGCACCAATTTCACAAAAACACAAAATTGTGTCTTGACACAACGTCTATATCGTGATAGAGTAGGCGGACAAAGGCCATGAGGTCTTTGGAAAGAGTTTCGGAAGGAGACGCACTACTATGTTCAAGTACACTTGGATGTTCCGTATCGTTCCCAGCGGAGTTGAATTCGACCCAGGGAGAGGTGCGTCTGCTATCGGTTAGCTCTGAAACATGACTTGACCATAAGCCGCAGCGCATCGCCTGATGCCTGCGGCTTTTTGTTTGCCCGGTCGCCGCCCTTGTCTGCATAGACGCAGGGCGCAGCCGGCGACTCAAGACGTAGGCATCCGGGGTTGGACCGGATTGTCTACGTCTTTTGTATTGGAGGGTACGCATGGCAGTAGTGACATTGAGCAACGATGAATTGCACGGCGAGTTGGACAACAGCTCGGACAACGGCTCGGACAACAATTTCGATAATATCCCCCCCAGAGATGCATACGACCTGAAGGAGACCGTGAGCGATGGCCGTTGGCGCGGGTTATGGCGGTTGATGACCGGCTACCGGCTGACTTATCTGGCGGCGATCGTGAGCCTGGCGTTCGGCACGGCCGCGCGCACGGCCAGCTTCCTGCTGGTCGCCTACTTCGTGGACACCTACCTGGTGGCCGACGAAAAACCCTTCGCCCTGCCGTTGCTTGCGTTGGCTTTCGTGCTTCTGGCCGCGGTCCAGGGCGGGTTCACCTTCCTGAGCGGCAAGCTGGCTGCGAGCACGTCAGAGGGCGTTACCCGCAGGCTACGCAACTACATGCTCGATCAAATCCAACGGCTTACCTTTAGTTACCATGATCACATGCGCACGGGCGAGCTGATCCAGCGCGCCACCTCGGACGTGGACGCGCTGCGCCGTTTTTACGCCGAGCAGGCCATCGACACCGGGCGCATCGTCATGCTCTTCACGATCAACTTCGGCGCGCTGCTCTACATCAACTGGCGGCTGGCGCTGATCTCGGTGGTGGTGATCCCTCTGATCCTGATCATGTCCTTCTTCTTCTTCCGGAAGGTGTCGGAGGTCTACGAACGCTATCAAGAACAAGAGGCCGTCCTCTCCAGCCGCCTGCAGGAGAACCTGAGCGGCGTGCGGGTGGTGAAAGCCTTCGCCCGCCAGCCCTATGAGGAGGAGAAATTCGAAGAGGCCAACAGCGAGATGTACCGGCGGGGGCGGCGCATGCTGATGATGCACTCCCTCTACTGGCCCGTCTCAGACACGCTGTCTGGCTTCCAGATGCTCCTGGGCTTCACCGTGGGCGCGCTCATGGCCATCAACGGAACCATCACCGTGGGCGAATATCTGGCCTACGCCAGCATGCTCATCTGGATCATCTGGCCCATCCGCAACCTGGGCCGGCTCATCGTGCAGATGTCCACCGGCCTGGTCTCCTTCGGCCGCGTGGCCGCGGTCATCAGCCAGGATCGGGAGAACCTGGACCTGCCCGGGTTCACGCCGCCAGATCATCTGGAGGGCGATGTAGAATTCTGCAACGTGGACTTCGCCTATGATGGGACCGACGCTCAGGTGCTTCAGGGCGTCTCATTCCACGCCAGGCCGGGACAACGCATCGCCTTGCTGGGCGCGACCGGCTCCGGCAAGACGTCCCTGGTGAACCTGCTGCCCCGCTTCTACGAGTACGACGGTGGGACGATCCTGCTGGATGGCAAGCCACTGACCGACTATCCCCGGGGCTATCTGCGCCAGCAGATCGGCATCGTGGAGCAGGAGCCGTTCCTCTTCTCCCGCAGCGTGCGTGATAACATCACCTTCGGCGTGGGGCGGGCGGTCTCCCAGGAAGAGGTGGAGGCGGCGGCCAGGGCCGCGGCCATCCACGACGTCATCGTGACCAAGTTCCCCGATGGCTACAACACGCTGGTGGGCGAACGGGGCACGACCCTCTCCGGCGGCCAGAAGCAGCGCATCGCCATCGCCCGCACCCTGCTCAAGGACCCGCGTATCCTGATCCTGGACGACTCGATGTCGGCCGTGGATATGGAGACCGAGGCCCTGATCCGGCGGGCGCTGGAAGGGCTGATGGCAGGGCGCACCACCTTCATCATCGCCCATCGGGTGCAGAGCCTGATGAGCGCCGACCAGATCCTGGTGCTCCAGCAGGGGCGAATCGTCCAGCGCGGAACCCACGAAGAACTGCTGGCGCAGCCGGGCATGTATCAAAGCATCTATGCAGCGCAGACGCGCATGGAATCGGAACTCGAGAAGGAGCTGAGCCATGTCAGACCATTATGACGAGTTCGAGGAAGAAGAATTCACGACCCAGTTCAACGGCCGAACCGTCGCTCGCATCATTGGCCAACTGAAACCCCACTGGCCCTATGCGGTGGGCTTCCTGGTCCTGATTGCGTTCGTCTCCTTCCTGGATTCGTATTTTACATTTTTGAGCAAACAGATCATCGACGAGGGCATCGTCGCCCAGGACAAGCAGGCGCTGGTCAGCATCGTCACCCGCTACGGCAGCCTGATCGTGATCCAGGCCCTGGCTGTCTTCGGCTTCATCTACCTGACGGGCATCCTGGGCCACAAGGTGCGCTACGATCTGCGCAAGGCTATGTTCGCCAAACTCCAACAACTGTCGCTGGGCTACTACAACCGTACGCCCATCGGCTGGATCATTTCCCGGGTCACGTCCGACGCCGACCGGGTGGCCGAGCTGGTCACCTGGGGCATGCTGGATGTGACCTGGGCCGTCACCAACATCGCCACCGCGCTCTACTTCATGTGGATCATCAACGCCAAGCTGACGGTGCTAGTGGCGGTGATCCTGCCGGTGATCGTGGTGGTGGCCCTGGAGTTCAAGAAACGCATCATCATCCAGTATCGCAACGTACGCCGCATCAACTCCAAGATCACGGGCCACTACAACGAGACCATCACCGGCGTGCGCGTCATCAAGGGGCTGCGCCGGGAGGAGGCCAACCTGGCCGAGTTCAGCGAGCTGTCGGGGGAGATCTATCGGGCCGGCTACCGCGCGGCCTGGCTCTCGGCCCTCTTCCTACCCGCGGTGCAGCTGATCGCAGCCTTCGCGGTCGGCAGCGTCATCTGGTACGGCGGGCTACAGGCCCAGGTGGGCGGCATCAGCATCGGCGGCATCCAGGCCTTCATCTCCTACATCACCTTCATGCTCTGGCCCATCCAGGAGATGGCCCGGGTCTACGCCTCCATGCAGCAGGCCGTCGCCTCGGGCGAGCGCATCTTCTCGCTGCTGGACTCGACGCCGGAGGTGGTGGACAAGCCAGCCGCCTTCGATCCCGGCTCCATGCAGGCCGACATCGAGTTCGACCATGTAGACTTTGCCTATGAAGAGGGCAAGCCGGTGCTGGAGAACTTCAATCTCTTGGTCAAACAGGGGGAGACTATTGCGCTGGTAGGACCCACCGGCGGCGGCAAGTCGACCATCGTCAACCTGATCTGTCGCTTCTACGAGCCGACCGGGGGCGTCATCCGTATCGGCGACCAGGACTACACCGACTTCACCCAGCGGGCGATCCAGTCGCGCATTGGCATGGTCTTGCAGACGCCCCACCTCTTCTCCGGGACCATCCGCGAGAACCTGCGCTACGGCCGGCTGGACGCCAGTGACGCCGAGATCGAGGAGGCGGCGCGCATGGTGGGCGCGCACGAGTTCATCATGAAGCTGGAAAAGGGCTATGACGAGGAGGTAGGCGAGGGCGGCGGTCTGCTCTCCGTGGGAGAGAAGCAACTGATCAGCCTGGCCCGTGCGGTGTTAGCCCAGCCCGACATCTTCATCATGGACGAGGCCACCAGCTCGGTGGACACGCTGACGGAGACCCTGATCCAGCAGGGGATGGAGACCCTGATGGAAGGGCGCACCAGCTTTATCATCGCCCACCGGCTCTCCACTATCCGCAACGCCGACCGCATCCTGGTGATCGAGAACGGTCATATCACCGAGATGGGGACCCATCGCCAGTTGCTGGCCCTGGGCGGTCACTACTACCGGCTCTACACCCAACAGTTCCGCAAGGATGCAGAAGATATGGAGGAGATCAAGCCGGAGGTGGCGCTGGCGTATGGGGATTGAAGGGGAAGATTGAGGATTACAGATTGGAAGTTGGGGGATTAAGGAGATTGGAGAGATTGGGGGGCGTCTATGCACGCCCCCTTTTCTCATTCCGGGAATGCAGAGCTCGTGATTTCGTCGAGATCTAGTTGCTATGGCGGAGACGTTGAGCCTGGCTCTCCACCTGATCGATGGATATTGCGTCCAGGGCGAACAGACTCAGTTCCTGGAGTTGGTTTGCGTTCAGCGACTCAAGGCGCGCGACGAGCATCGGGTCTGGCGGGCCGAAACGATGCGCCAACAGGCCCGTCAACGTACGCAGCGCTCCCAAACGCTGGCCTTGTTCGATCCCTTGCTCAACGCCCTCTTTGCGGCCTTGTTCAAGACCCTCTTCAAACCATTTCGAAGCCAGTGTAGGCATAAGTTGATCTCCTTCCTCTGTGATCGTTTCCCGAAGCGCGGCTTGCACTTCCTCCGCCGTCAGATGGGGGCTGGCCGCGCCCAGGTAGACCAGCAATGTCTGGATATATTCTAACGCACTTTCCTTCCTTGTCAACTGGGCCAGAAGCGCCAACATCTGGGGTAAATCCTCCTGGCCCAGCCGCGGGTCGCGAATCTTGCGAAAGGCTTGCAAGGCCACTCGTAGCAAAATCTCGCCCTTGATCTTCACCTCGCTCCAGGGCGAGAGATCCAACAGGCTGCAACTGAAACGGGGACCGTAGATATGGAACGCCTCGTCGCCAGCCAGCAGTTCAATCATATCCCTGGGTGCATTCCAGAGATCTTCGCCATGGTAGACCAGAAGCGGAATGATGGGCGGCAGTCGAGTCAGGGAGTCATCCTCACGCAAGGCCCGCTCCCAGATGCGCACGCAATAGCGCAACATCTGGAAGATGGTGAGTTGATCGGGGTAACTCTTGTGCTCGAAGAGCAGATAGACGTAGCCTTGGTCATCTTCTATGGTTTCAACTTCATAGAGAAGATCGGAGAAATGCTGGCGCAGGTCCGGGTCGACAAAACTTTCCTTTTTCAGAGACAACGTAGAGAGATCCAGACGAGCGCGGAGTTCCGGCGGGAGGTAGTTCTTCAGGAAATCGAGGGCGACCTCCGGTCGGCTGAAGGTTGCTCTGAAGTAGCGGTCGTGAGGCGTAGATAATGAAGACATGGCGGGGGCTCCATGAAAAAGGGTTGTTGGTTTTCGATAATATTTGCACCGATATGCTACCATCGAATAAACCGAACGCCAATTCATTGATTTCCCCATTTCCCCTTTTCCTCCCTACAGTTGCCTAACTCACCAGAATCGACTATCATGACCTCCAATCCATAATGATTGCAAAGCGAACCTGCAATTTACGACTTACAACCTATAACTTTCAACCCTGCCAACACCCACAGGGAGAATCCATACATGCTCAAAAACGCACCGCTGATCGGCGAACACCCGACTGTTCAACAGTTTGGCGACAACCCGGACGCCTACGCCCACATCCGCTGCGGCGACGTGGCCCTGCGCGGGCACAACGGCATCGACTTCGGCGCGCCGGCCGGCACGCCGGTGCTCGCGGTCCAGGACGGCGTGGCCCTCTCCGTCGGCGAAGAGCCGGACGGATTCGGCAAGTTCGTCCTCCTGGGCCACGAGTGGGGGCAGAGCCTTTACGCTCACCTGGACCGGGTGGACGTGGGCCAGGGCCAGCAGGTCCTGGCCAGCGACCAGCTTGGTCTCAGTGGGAACACGGGCGTGAGCGCCGCGCCCCACCTCCATTTCGGCATGCGCATCCACCCCTTCAGCGTGGCTGACGGCTGGTGCGGCTACTCAGACCCCCAACCATACCTGGACCGGCTGACCATCCCCCGGGGCGCGATCATCGGCCCCCACATCATCGGCGGCATCCCCCACCACCTGGAGACCCTGGCCCGCTGGCAGCCGCGCATGGTCCTGGTCCTGGACCCAAATCCGGACGAGATCAGACGTCTGCGCCAGACCTGCCCGGCCACGGTGATCGTGGGCCGGGTCTTCGAAACGGATCAGAACGTGGAGCAGCGTATCCGCGACAACCCCAAAGAAGCCGCCCAGTGGGCCCATGAAAAGTGCATGGAACGCATGACGCCGGACGTGGACTACTGGCAGGTGGCCAATGAGGTGCTGGTCAAGGAGGACGGCTTGCCTCTGCTCGACGAGTTCGAGCGGGAGCGCATGCGCTTGGCCGAGGCCAACGGCTACAAATGCGCGATCTTCGGCTTTAGCGTGGGCAACCCGGACCTGCCCGAAGACGACCGCATGGCTCGATGGCGACAGGTCTACCCCGCCATCGAACAAGCCGAGGCCGGGGGGCATATCATCGCCCTCCACCAGTATGGCATGCCCGATCTCTGGGGACCGGACGACCTCTATGACTGGCTCATCTATCGCCTGGAACACCAGGTCCTGCGTCGTCTGCCCTATAAGAAGGTCCAGTTTGCAATCACCGAATATGGCATCGATGGCCGTATCCAGGGCATCAACGCCGGCTGGCAGAAATACACAGACGCTGATGGCTATACGAATCAACTGCTCAAAAGCGGCGCCTACACCGAACGCTTCTCCGGGCGGATCCTGGGCTATGCAGTCTTCACCCTGGGTCAATTCGCGCCCTGGGGCAGCTATGACATCGCCGGCGATGTGGCCAATATGCTCGCCGATCGCTCCCAGCGGGGCGCGTGGGATGACGTAGACACCCACGCCGGCGGATTCACGCCCGATGACGGCGATCAGACAACTTCGCCTGGCGGCGGTGGTGCGGTCACAGAGCCCGGTGGCGAAACAACGGAACCCGGCGGCGAGACGACCGAACCCGGCGGCGAAGGAGGCGGCGAAACAGGAGGAGGCGGCGGCGCAATGAACATCGAACGCAGGATCAGCGATTGGGTTGCATACTACAACATGCGCATCCATCCCCTGGAGGAGCGCCCAGATAACCCGGACCCTGACGGCGACATGGTCTACGTGCTCAAGGACGTCTTCACCACCTACCTCGGTTCATGGGAGGAGTCCGACCAGCCAGGAGCCGCGCCCCAGTGGGCCAGGGACGACTATCTCAAACCCGAATTCCTGGAGGCGGGCGCTGACCACCACCTGCTGGCGGCCGTGCTCGACGCCGAGGGCAACCTGATCAAGAAACAGAAAATCCGCTTCTGGTCCGACGGCTTCGACAAGCTGGGTGATCCCAACTATGACGGCTACAGCGTGGAAGAGACCAAAGAGGATTCAGGTTGGGTCAACCACGCCCTCTACCCCGGCAGCAGTTTCGTGCCGGAGCGGGGCGAATCTGGTCCCTGGTGCTGGGCTCCGGAAGGCGCGGCCGACGTCATCTGCGGCGGCGGTCTGCCGGCCCGCCACCACCTGAGCACATTTGCGGTCTGGCAGGCAGTCCCGCGCGCCGAATACGAGGGCGGCGTGACCGAACCGGGCGGTGAGATTGGCGAGCCGGTTACTGAACCCGGCGAGGGCGAGATCGGCGAACCTGTCACTGAACCCGGTGGTGAAGGCGGCGAGATCGGCGAGCCGGTGAGCGAAATTATTGTCGAACGCCGGGTCAGCGACCAGGCCACGGCTATGAACATGGGCTTTCACACCATCGAGGAGCGCCCCGACAACCCGGATCCGGAGAGCGACACCATCTACGTGGTCAAGGACGTTTTCACTACCCGCAACGGATCCTGGGAACCGAGCGAAGAATTTGGCGCCATCCCCCAGTGGGCGCGGGACGATTATCTCAAACCATGGGGCGCGCCCGACTACTTCGATGACGCTGGCGCGGACCACCACATCTTCGCCGCGGTCATCGGGCAGGATGGCGAGTTGATCCGCAAACAGCCGATCATCTTCTGGTCGGACGGCTTCGACAAACTGGGCGACCCCAACTATGACGACTACGTCCGTCGGGAGACCAAGCAAGGCTCCGGCTGGATCAACATTCCCCTGGGGCCGGGCAGCAACTTCGTGCCGGAGCGGGGCGAGTCAGGGCCATGGTGCTGGGCGCCGGAGGGTGCGGCCGAGGTCTTCTGCGGCGGCGGCATGCCGGCGAAACAGCACATCTCCACCTTTGTGGTCTGGCAGGAGGTCCCCCGGGACACGACCATCACCGAGCCGGGCGCAGGCGGCGGCGAAGTGACGGAGCCGGGCGGCGACGAAGGCCGCGGCGAAACCGGAGACGTAGAGCGCAGGCTTAGCGACTGGGTGGAACCGCTCAATATCACCCTCAAGGAACTGGACGAGCGCCCCGACAACCCGGACCCGGACGGCGAAATCATCTATATAATCAAGGATATTTTCACCACTTACAACGGTTCCTGGGAGCCAAACGACGACTTCGCTTCCGTTCCCCAGTGGGCGCGTGACGACTATCTCAAACCGTGGGGCGCGCCCGATTACTTCGACGACGCCGGTGCAGACCACCACCTCTTCGCCGCCATCATCGGCCTGGATGGCGAACTGATGCGCGAGCAGGATGTCCAATACTGGTCGGACGGTTTCGACAAACTGGGCGACCCAGAGTACGACGGCTACATTCAGCGCAAGACCAAGCGCCAGTCCGGCTGGGCCAACATCCCCATGGGGCCGAGCAGTTCTTATGTGCCTGAACGAGGCGAGTCCGGCCCCTGGTGCTGGACGCCGGTTGGCGCGGCCGAAGTAGTCTGTGGCGGAGGCATGCCGGCAAAGCAGCACGTATCCACCTTTGTGGTCTGGCAGGCTGTGCGTCGGCAGGATACCGCAGGCGGACAGGACGAGATCGGAAGCGAAGGCGGCGATCATAACATTTTCATGCCCATTGTCATGGGTGACAGCGCGCCTGAATCCCAGGGCGCACCTCAAGAGACAGGAGAAAGCATGGGTGAGGTTCAAGCATCCCCGGCAGCGACCTTTTCACCCCCGCCCGAACTGGGGGAACCGGTTCAGATCAACATCAGTCGTATCCGCAATGTCACGTGGACGCGGCTGGGGCTCAAACCGCGCGCCGACTCGCCCATCGCCCGCTATGCCCGCAGCCAGCAATTGGGCATGCCCGTCACCCAGCAGTTCGATGTGGGTGCGTATCGGGTTCAGGGGTTCGAAGACGGCATCGTCTATATGAACCGGCAAAATGAGCGGGATATTGGAACAACGCCGTGGTAGTGGGGCGTGAAGCGTAAAACGTGAAGTCACCGCGAACAACCTATCGCCGCGGCCTCACGCTTTACGCCCCACGTTTTGCGCTTCACGTTTTACGTTATACGATCAACCCTTCCAACAGCGGATAGACCCTTGCCACCTGCTGGGCGGGCTGGGCAGGGTCGATAAGGTCGTGGGGCAGCCTCCACTCGGCGGGGAATTCGAAGACCTCCACTTGTGCGCCGTGACGCCGCCAGTTAGCCACGATCTGCAGGGTGCACTCATTGCGCACCACCCCATCGCTGGGGTTGAGGACAACCAGGATAGACTCCGCCCCAGGCGGATCGCGTCGAGACTGGAGGGCCATGACCTGGCCCAGGCGCAGCATGACGGCCACCGCGTGCGATGCGATACGCGGATAGGCGTGGGGCGGATTGGGGATCGCTTCCTTCAGATCGGAATCCCACCATCGAAAAAAATTAGGCAGCATGGCCAGGCCGTTGGCGTAAAAACGAGCGGACCACGGCGGAACGCCCGGAAACCCCAGCGCCGGCGAGACGCAGATGGCTCGATCCAGGTCCGCCCGGTTCTGCGCACACCAGGCCCCCAACGCGCCGCCGGCCGATAGCCCCAGGACCGTAATCTCCTCACCCAATCCATGCAAAATATCTATACTTTTATGGGCGGTGACGACCAATTCCTCCACAGTCAACTCCGCCTGGGCTGTGGATAAACGCTCCAGCCCGTGACGCGGCAGCCGCGGGAGCAAGACGTTATACCCGGCCCGGTGCAGGTCCTCGGCAAGCCGCTGAAACTGTTGAGGGCAACTGGTCATGCCGTGGAATAAGGCAATGGCGTGCAGGGTGCGACGGCCATGGGTCAGGGCCCGGGTCCGGCAGACGGGGTTGACGTCAGCCCCCTCCAGCGCGCGAAGAATGGCTAGGCGCGCCATGGCGTCATCGTAATCGCGCGCCGGGTTCGGGGTGTAATTCACATGCGGCGGTTCGATGCGCCACAGCCGATAGCCGACGTATGCGGCCGCGCCGGCAAATAAGAACCGTATTGTGAATTTACGCATAGTTGAGCCGGGTATCCTTCAGAAATCAAACTGTAAGCGCGTCTTGCTGATCACCTGCGTTATGCATAAAATAGAGAACGTTGGCCATCACGGCTATAGGGCGGCAGGAAAACAGGCCCCCCTTCTCTTGTATCCCCCATCGTCTATTCCCAAATCGGAGGCTTCCAATCTATGAAACGCACTGTGCTCACACTTTTCCTGACATTCGTCCTGCTTGCGCTGACGCTCACCCCCTCAGTCGCCCCTGATCTGATCCAAGCCGCGCCGCTTCAGCAGGCCAATACGCCTCCCGTGGCCGACTTTACCATTGATCCACCCCAGGGCGTCGCCGGCACCCGCTTTTTCTTCGATCCTATATCATCCTCCGACAACGAAGATTCGGACGCCTGGCTACTCACACGCTTTGATTTCGATGGCGACGGCGTTTGGGACACTGCCTGGGATAACCCAACCAATCCCCCCAGTCGTTACACATACAGTGCGCCGGGCGATTATCAGGTGAAACTAGAAGTCAAAGACACCGGCGATCTCACCAATGTGAAAGTCAAGACTGTACACGTGGGCGATCCGGGCGGCAACACGCCCCCCAGCGCCAGTTGCACGGGAACGCCGTCATCGGGACCTCCCGGCACGGTCTTCACCTTCAGCGCCGCCAATAGCTCTGACGCGCAGGACGTCGTCTCTGCCCTTCAAGTGAAATGGGACCAATACGGTTCCTTTGATTTTCGCGACCAAGCATGGCGTCCCGCCACCCAGCCGGTCACCTTCACCTACGACGCCTATGGCATCCACGAAGTCGATCTCATCATCCTGGATAGCGGTTATCTCACGGATGACGCCAACTGCCAGGTGGAGGTGGTCCCATCCGGCGGCAACACGCCTCCCACGGCCAACCTGGCCATCAACCCCGCCAGCGGGACCATCACCACTACGTTTACGTTGGATGTGACGGGCAGCACCGACGGAGAAGACGGCATCGCCGACATGTCGGTGCGCTTCGACTGGACGGATGATAGCGTTTACGACACCGCCTGGCTCAACGCCTCACAGTCCTGGACGCATACCTTCAACAATATTTGGGGACGGATCACGGTGCGGGCCCAGATCCGCGACAGTGGCGGTCTCACCGATGAGGCCACCCAGACCCTACAAGTGACGACGCCCTATCACGCCTATCTTCCCTTCATCGCGGTTCCGAAACCGTGAGGATTTAGGGACGTCCCACGTAAAACATTCCGGGAATGAGACGGAGTGATTAGGCATACGGAGCCTTGTCGTCCCCTTCCCGGAATGTTTGCTCAACTCATTCTGGATACGTCCCGATGATTAGCGACCGCTCTCCAGAAAATCCTGGCCGATGACGATGCGCATGTCCACGGGCGCCTCCACATTCAAGCCTTCCAGAGTGGAGACGTTCGGTTCCAGGTTCAGGTCGTCGCTCACCTGCTCCACCAAGGCGTTGGAGATGCCATAGTTGATGATCAGCGTGTGCCCGTAGTCGTTGCGGTCAGCATCGGCGACGGAGAGGACCTGCCAGCCCTGGCCTTGTAGAATATCACGCGCCTTCGCGGCCACGCCGGGTTCGCCCGTGCCATTCAGCACTTCGATCCTCACCCACCCTCGATCGCTCTGGGCCACCGCGTCTCCGTCCCCGACCGCGGGGCTGAAAAAGGCGTTCAGCGCCGCGCGCACCCGGGTGCGATCCGGCAACAGAATCCAGGCGCCTTCCTCGCTGTAGGTCTCCTCACCGTAACGGCCGTCCAGCACCAGTTGACGGATCTCGGTCAACGATGCGCCATTGAGATAATTGGCCAGGCTCAGCGCCACGGCCATGGGCATGTCCGTCTCGATGCTGCTGCGCATGGTGTAGAGCAGGCGCGGCGCTTTGGCGATCAAAGTCGGCAACATGTCGGCGCGCATGACCTTATCGGCTACGCCGCGGATGACCTGCTGCTGGCGGCGGGCGCGCCCATAATCACTGTCGGTATGGCGGGTGCGCACATACTTCAGCGCAGTCTCCCCGTCCATATGATGAACGCCGGCGTCCAGATGAAAAACCTCGGTGCCGTAATCGGCTGTAGGATAATTTTCATCGTGGATGGTCGTCGGGACCACCACCTCTACGCCGCCAATCAGGTCGATCAACTCCTTGAAGCCATCAAAACTGATACGTGCGTAGTATTGCACCGGCTGGCCAATAAAGCTGCTTACCGTATCCTTGGCCAGTTGGGGACCGCCGCCGGGATAGCCCCGGGTTTCGCCCAACCGATAGGCGGTGTTGATCTTGGTGGTGACGCCCAAGCCGGGAATAGGCACCCACAGATCCCGGGGCAGCGACAACATGCCGGCCGCCCCCGTCTGGGGATCCAGGGTAAGCAAAATCATGGTATCCGTCAGCGGCGGACCGGTCTCATCGGGGCGCGCATCCGTCCCCAGAAGAAGCACGTTGATGGCGGGAATGGCTGGCGCCGCCGAGGCGCCAGACGCGGCGACCGGATCGGGAGCCTGGTCCATGGCGGTAACCTGGCTGGCGTCCGCCGGGGGCGCGTCACTTATCGCCGGCTGGGCCGCTTCATTCAATGAAGCAGTGATGGAGTTGATGGTGGCCAACGCAGAATTGTCGAGCATGCGCGACCGGGTCCAATCGAAAAGGTGGGAGCTGGCGAAGAGAGCGAAGCCCAACACCAACGCAGCATAAAGCAACGTCGCCAGGATCGACAACGAGAAAGACGACCGCTGTGGCGGTTCAGGCGTTGAACCGCGTTGGACTTGCTCATTAGTTTCGTTAGAACGCAATTTCATCATAACGGCCTATTATAGCATAGGCCCCGCTGACCTGATGAAGTCAAGAGGCGACGAAATAATCATTCAGCGACGGCGATCGGCGTCTTTTCCCCGGGATCGAAATAACGCACAAAACACACATCGATCCCGCAAGAAAACGGTCTGAATTCGATCCGATTGCTGACCTTTCCGGAATGCTTTGCCTCGTTAAACGTCCCCCCTTCGATTCAATAGGGCAGCGGATGCTGGAAGAGGGCGGATTGGGTGAGGATGTAGAGCGAACCAGCCACCTCATCAATGTACAAACCGCTCAGGTTCTGTAATTGATCCCCTTCCGGCGAGACCAACTGGGCCATATAAGCGCCCCTTTTATCGAAAACCACGATCCGATCCTGGGCGGCGTCGGCAAGGTAAATGGGCGAGTCGGCGCCGGGCCCAAGGGCCATGTCCACCGCTTCGCCAAGCTGAGCCGCGCCCCCCTCCAGCGAGAAAGGCACCTGCTCGCCGGACGCGTAGCGCAGGAGCATGCCGTTGCTGTAGAGCAGCCAGATATCGCCGTCGATGGCCATGGAAAGCAGACCGACCAGGTTGGCCGTGGTCTGTTCTGCGAACCAGAAATCAGGCGTCTGGCTGAAGCTTCCCAAGCCGTAACGCAGGATCTGCTGGACGCCTTCATCGGCTACATAGGTGCGCCCATTGTAGACCTCAATGTTGTTCGGGACCTGCAGCGCCGTCGGATCGCCCACTTCCACGTGAGACGCGCCTTCCACGCGCGCATTGTAGCGGAAGAACTGATTGTTGCGGTCCAGGACCAACAGATTGGCCTTGTCCTCGTAGCCGGGAATCGGCGGTTGCCAGGCGAAATCGACCAGGCGGCCAACCGTCACCCCGTCAATCGTCTCCCCCGCGCGCAGCACTACAATCGGCGTTGGATCAGGCACAAATTCGCGCGTATTGTCCAAACGGTACCGTTCGATGACCTGACGTCCGATATCCAGCACGTAGATATCCTGATCGACGACCAATACCCGGTAGGGTTGGGCGTCACCGGGGAAACGCACCAATGGCTCCACCAATCCCGGCAACGGGCGCACCTGGAGCACTTCCTGCAACTCCTGCTGGATGCGGGCGTTCAACTCATCTGTACGCGCGGAGGGGCCGCTCATGGCCGCGGCTTCGTCCACGAACTGCTGCGCCTTGACCAGCTCAGCTCGTCCTGTCGCCTTGTCTCCCGCGTCCAGGGCCGTCAAAGCACCGGCAAGCCGCGCCTCGGCCATTTCAATCCGGGTCTCGTACTCTGCATTCTGGCTGGCCCCCTTGCGCCAGTAGACCGCGGCCACCAGCACCGGGATCAGCACCAGGATCAGCAATGCCAACAGGGCGAAGAGACGGGCCCGACCGCCTCGAGTCGGAGGCGGAGGTGCGAAAGGCTCAGCCGGCGCCTGGGCCAGCGCGCGTTCGACGTGGGAGGGCGCAGGCGGTTCGGGTTCGCCGCCAGACGGGATGACCGGTGGAGGCGCGGGATGAGCTGCGTCAACTTCATCATCCAAAGAGGCCGGCCGGCGATCAGGCAGGATATTGCCGAACAGTTCCTTAGCCCGCTGGACGCCCGCCTGCGCGCTGGCGGCCAGCGCCGCGGTCGTCGCCACATTGGTCGCGGCCTCTGCCGCCTCTTCGCCAGTGGGAGCGTCGAACGCGCCGGCGTCATACTCGCGGGAGATGCTATCAGGTGCATCCTCAACAGGCGAACCAGCGTGGGCCGACTCACCGGCCGTGGCCATAGACAACGCTGCGGCGGCTGTGGCGGCATCCTGTGGATGGCGATCCTGGCGGGCCCCGTCCTCACCCTCTGGTGAGGGCGGGATATCATCAGCCGCACCCTGCTCAGGCACGCTGCGGACGGGCGGCGCAGCGTTGACTGCAGTGGGCAAACCGGAGACCGGCGTCACTGGCCGGGGACCGGCATCCGACAGGGGGGGATCCGGCGGCGTCTGATCGGTCTCATTGACGGCCTCTGCGTCGGAGACGGATGAGATCTCGCTCCTGGGCTGGCTGGCTTCCACCACGACAAGCAGACCTGGCAGGTGAGACAACGCGTACTGTTCGCGCAGCCCCCGGGCCGCTTCCGTGCAATTATGCATGTCGATATAGGCCACAGTCGCAGCCAGGGTGCGCAGAGGCACCTCGCCCAGCCAGCCAGCGCCGCCAATGAAGAGCGCGCCGCCGCCGGATAGGTCCTGGCGGTGAATGGCGGGTTCGGTCCCTGGCGCGGCGGCGTCGAAGTTGAGGATGTCCGCCGGATAGCGTTCGATGATCGAGCCGGAGGCGATCAGGGCCAGGGCCGGGCCGCTGTGAAGAAGCATGAGCCGGTTCTGGACCAGGCCAGCGCAGATAACGCCCCCCTCCATGGGAGCGTCAGGGCGATGGCGGTTGAATTCGTCCAGTTTGCGGCGCGCGCTGGCCACAGCCTGGCGCAGCACCTGGGATTGGCTGCCCGTGGCCGTGTAATAGGTGCGTTGCAACGCGCTCAACATGCGCTCCGACAGGTCCTCGCGTGCGGCGTCGTCCCCGGTCAGTTCGACGATGGCGTAGATATTGCCGCGCAGGGCCTGCCGCGTATCGGGCGGCGGCTCCACCACGCGCACGCCCACAGGCTGTTCACCCCGGGCATCCACAAAATGGGCGACTTTCACGCGCAGGATAGGTTTCGATTCGGCGTCATCAGGAGAGGTAGTCATGGGGGAATTGTAACGCGCCGTCAGTGGAATGTCAATCGCCGTACAGACAAGTTTTAACTTTTTTCTCATACTTGGCTAAGCTTCTATCAAGTCTTCGGGAGTAAGCTCAACGACTGAAAACCAAAATCATTGGCTTTCGTTTACAGTCTCGCGGGACGGTGCCTGAACGTCGAGAACACCCAAATCAGGCGAAGTCACAGGGATGAAACGGCGCGCAGGCGTCGCCCCACGAGTTCAATCCATTCATTCATTATCACATCACAAATGGGGAGGAAACGTGACTATGCGTCGTTTCAAACGATTCTTCTGGCTGTCTCTTTTCGCGCTGATCGCCGTCGCGCTGACGGGACCGGCCACCGCTTTTGCGCAGGAGGACGCGCCGCCCGATTAGGCGCCCACGCTGTTGATCTTCACCCGCTATCCCTCCCAGGAGATCGGCATCGGCGAAACCCTGTCCGCGGACCTGACTCTGCGCACCGATACGCCCCAACTCGTCAACCTGAGTGTGGACGACGCGCCCGCAGGCTGGAATATAAGTCTGCGCGGCCGCAACCGGGTGATCGATTCAGTCTATGTGGACGACACGGAGGACGCCAAGGTCACCCTGCGCGCGGAGACGCCTCCGGATGCAGAGGCCGGCGAGTATTCGTTCACCGTGGTAGCCAAAGGCGAGCAAGCCACGGCCGAACTGCCCATCACGCTGACCCTGACCGAAAAGGCCCCGCCCAGCCTCTCTATGGAGACGGACTTGCCGGTGCTTCGCGGTAAACCCTCCACCACCTTCCGCTACGACGTCACCCTGCGCAACGAAGGCGATGTCGATCTCAACGTCAGCCTGAGCGCAGATGCGCCCCCCTTCATGCTGGTGACGTTCAAATCCAGCAGCAAAGAGGTGACGGACCTGCCTCTGGAGGCCAACGCCAGCAAACGGCTCAGTGTGGAGGTGAAGCCCCTGGTCGACGCCCCCGCCAACACCTACCCCATCACGCTGCACGCCGATGGCGGCGAAGCCCAGGCCAGCGTGGATCTGGCCGCTGAGATCGTGGGGCAGCCCAAGCTCAAACTAACCACGCCCGACGCCCGTCTTTCCGGCAAGGCCACGGCCGGCAAGGAAACGACTTTCACCCTGATCGCGGCCAACAACGGCTCTGCGCCGGCCCGCAATGTGAAGTTCAGCGCCAGCCAGCCCAACGGCTGGACCGTGGCCCTAGACCCGGAGACCATCGACATCATCGAGGCCGGCCAACAAATGGAGGTGACGGCCAAGGTGAAGCCGGCCGACAAGACAGTGGCCGGCGACTACATGCTGACCTTCCGGGCGCAACCCGAAGACGCCAGCAACGACTCCATTGATTTCCGGGTGACTGTGACCACATCGACCCTGTGGGGCGTCGTGGGATTGGCGTTGATCGCGGTGGCGCTGGGCGTGGTGGCGCTGGCCGTCGTTCGCTTTGGACGCCGATAGCCGGCCGCCAGAAAGGAGGCGTCACATGAACGACATTGGCGGCAAATCCACCTTCGCCATCGAAACCCGGGGGCTGACCAAACGCTACGGCGACACCCTGGCCGTGGATGATCTGGACCTGAAGGTGGCCCAGGGCGAGGTCTTCGGCCTCCTCGGCCCCAACGGCTCCGGCAAGACCACCACCATCCTGATGATGCTGGGGCTGACCGAACCCACGGGCGGCCAGGTGCGCGTGCTGGATTTCGACCCGGCGCGCCAACCCCTGAGCGTCAAATCCAGAGTCGGCTATCTGCCCGATCAGATCGGCTTTTACGACGACCTGACCGCGCGCCAAAATCTGATCTATATCGCCAAGCTCAACGGCATCCAGCGCAGCGAATATGAGCAGCGCATCACCGCCGCGCTGGAACGGGTCGGCCTGGGCGAGCACACGGACCAGCCGGTCAAGACCTTCTCCCGAGGCATGCGTCAGCGGCTGGGCGTGGCGGATCTATTGATCAAGCGGCCGGCCATCATGATCATGGACGAGCCGACCCTGGGGCTGGACCCGGAGGCGGCCCGGGATTTTCTGGATGTGATCCGTGGGTTCAAACGGGAGGGGATCACCATCCTCCTCTCCTCCCATCTGCTCTATCAAGTCCAGGCCGTCTGCGACCGGGTGGGTCTCTTCCACCAAGGGCGGATGATGCTGGAAGGCTCTGTCCGCGAGTTGGCGCGGCAGGTGCTGGGCGGCGGCTATCGGGTGCTGGTGGGCGCGCGGGGCCCGGCGGATGCGCTGGAGCAGGCGCTGGCGGCCCTGCCCCACGCGCTGGCGGTCGAGCACAATCAGAACGGAACCTATGTGGTGGCGGCCGATGAAGACATCCGCGCCCAGGCCGCCAAGGCCGTGATCCAGGCCGGCGGCGAGTTGGTTTCGCTGAGTATGGAGGAGCCGAATCTGGACGACGTCTACGCAACCTACTTCCGGGAGGTGGAGCATGAGCGCACGAGTTGAACCGATCCGGGGCAAACGCGAGGGATCGCCCTTCACGGGGCTGTGGGCCGTGGTGGGCAAGGACATGGCCGATCACCTGACCAGCGCGCGCATGCGCATCCTGGACGCGCTGATCCTGATCACCGCCCTGGGCACAGTCTATATCGCCACCGAGAATCTGCGCCAGGCCGCGGACGATCGTTTTCTCTTCCTGACACTGTTCACCACCGGCCAGGGATCGGTGCCGGCCTTCGTGGGATTTCTGGGCATTTTGGTTCCCCTGGTGGCCATCTCCCTGGCCTTTGACGCGGTGAACGGTGAGTTCAACCAAGGCACCCTGGCCCGGGTGCTCTCCCAGCCCATCTACCGGGACGCGCTCCTCCTGGGGAAGTTCCTGGCCGGGCTGTTCACCCTGGCCTTGGTGCTCACAGCCATCTTCCTACTCATCATCGGCATGGGCATCCTGCGTCTGGGGATCCCGCCCACGGGCGAGGAGGTGGCGCGCATTGTTCTCTTCCTGATCGCAACCGTCTTCTATGGCGGCGTGTGGCTGGCGTTAGCGCTGGTTTTCTCCACCATCTCGCGCCAACCCGCCACCGCAGCCCTGGCCTCCATTGCGGTCTGGCTCTTTTTCCTGATTTTCTGGGGAATTCTGACCGGTCGGCTGGCCCAGAGTCTGCGTCCGGTGCGCATCGGCATGTTGGAGGAGGTGATCCGCCAGGCGGAGTTGGCAATCGGCCTGGCCCGAATCTCGCCCAACACCCTGTTCGTAGAGATCGCCATGGGCCTGCTCCAGCCGGCGACCCGTTCGTTTGGCATGGTGTTGCCCACCCAACTGAGCGGGGCCCTGCTGGGCGCGCCCCTGCCCCTGGGCCAGAGCGTGCAACTGATCTGGCCGCAACTGACCGCGCTGATCGCAGAGACGATTCTGCTCTTCGCACTGGCCTACGTTCTCTTCCAGCGGCAGGAGATCCGGGCGTAAAAGCATAATAGAACGCGAATTTAACGGATTAGGCGGAAACAGCCGGATTTTTCTTGAAAATCCGTGAAGATCCGCTCAATCCGTTAAATTCGCGTTCTATTCTTTCACCCCCACAGCCTGCTAGGCGAATCCGATGGGTCGTTCTATAATGTCTGCGCCAATGCAAGTTGGCTTTGAGACAACGCGCAGCCGATAATACACCATATAAAGAGACGACCCAATGGAAGAACAGATCAACTGGCCCCTGAAAAAGACGAAAATCGTCGCCACCATTGGACCGGCGTCCCAGGCGCTGGAAACATTGGAGGCCCTGATCGAAAACGGATTGAACGTGGCGCGCCTCAACTTTGCCCACGGCACGTTCGAAAGCCATGCTCAATCCATCACCAACATCCGGGCGGCCGCGGCCCTCGTCGACCAGCGGGTAGCCATCATGGGCGACCTGCCCGGCCCCAAAATGCGTATCGGTCGTCTGGTCACAGAGCCCATCGAACTGGTGCAGGGGCAGACATTTATTCTCCAGACGGAAGCGATCGAAGGGACCCAGGAGCGGGTCTCCATGAGTTTCGACAAGCTGTCCGAAGCGGTGAAGCCCGGCGACACCATCTTCATCAACGACGGCTATATCCAGTTAGAGGTGGAGCGGGTGGAAGGACAGGAGGTCCACACCCGGGTGGTGATCGGCGGGCCGTTACGCTCGTTCAAGGGCGTCAACTTTCCCGGCATCGACCTGGGCATCCGCGCCTTCACCGAGCATGACCGCGACTGTCTGCGTTTCGCCGCTGAGCAGGGCCTGGACGCGGTCAGCCAGTCGTTCGTCCGGGATGCACAAGACATCAAAGCGGTGCGTCGCGCTGCCAAGGCCTTGGGCTATCACCCCTTCATCATCGCCAAAATCGAACGCAAAGCGGCCCTGGATAACCTGGACGAAATCCTCGACGTCACCGACGGCATCATGGTGGCCCGGGGCGACCTGGGCGTAGAGACGCCCATCGAAGGAACCGCGCTGTTGCAAAAGGAGATCATCCGTAAAGCCAATATCAAGGCCACACCGGTCATCACCGCCACCCAGATGCTGGAGTCCATGGTCAGCAACCCGCGCCCCACTCGGGCCGAAGCCACCGACGTGGCCAACGCCATCCTCGACGGCACGGACTGCGTCATGTTGTCGGGCGAGACGGCCATGGGCGAGTTCCCGGTGGAGACGGTGAAAATCATGACCCGCATCGCCAAGGCCACGGAAGGCGCGACCAGCGAACATTCCCATGTCCTCAACGCCCTGGAAGCCAAGCGTCAAGCCGGGATGCTGGGCCTGAAGGACGTCATCTCCCTCAGCAATATCCAAAGCGCCAAGGTATTGGAGCCGCTGGTCATCGTGGCCCCCACCAAGACGGGAACCACACCCCGCAATCTGACCCGCTTCCGGGAAAACACCTGGGTGATCGCCATGTGCGTGGACGATCGGGTCTGTCAGGAGTTGCAGTTCTCCTACGGCGTCTTTCCCGTATACGAGCCTATCATCCCGCCCAGTTGGAACCAGTACTGCCGCTCCTGGCTGTGGGAGCATGGCATCAAGGATGGGATCGCGCTGTTGACAGAGGGATCCAGCGTGGGCCACAGCCAGGGGGATAACCGGCTGGAAGTGATCGAGCTGCACTGATGGAGGAGAGGCGGATGGACACATATGAGGCATTAGAAACGAGCTTGCTGGCCAGGCCGGGCGCGCGCCGCGACTTCCCTTTCGGAGAGGATGTGGCGGTCTTCAAGGTGATCGACAAGATGTTTGCGCTGGTGGCCTGGAAGGATGAACCGCTACGCATCAGCCTCAAATGCGACCCTATGGAGGCCGTCCAACTGCGCACCATGTTCCCGGCGGTGCAGCCCGGCTATCACCTGAACAAGGACCACTGGAACACGGTCACCCTGGACGGCTCGATCCCCCGGGAAATTCTGGCGGACATGATCGACGACTCCTACGCCCTGGTCGTCAAAAAACTGCGAAAAGCCGACCGGAACGCGCTTCAGGCCCAGGGATAACGCCTATGGAGAGCCGATACCCCATCCCCGCGGCCCGCCACCGGGTGGAAGAAGAGATCCGTCGCAGTCGCTTTATCACCACCGTCGCCCACACGCCCACTGTCGAAGATGCGCGCGCGTTCATCGCCGAAATGCGGGTGGAGTTCGCGGACGCAAGCCACAACTGCTGGGCCTATGTGATCGGCCCGCCGGGAAGCACGGCCCGCATCGGCATGAGCGACGACGGCGAACCCCACGGCACCGCGGGCAAGCCCATGCTCACCGTACTTCTCCACGCCGACGTGGGCGACGTCACCGCGGTGGTGACCCGCTACTTCGGCGGGACGCTGTTGGGCAAAGGCGGGCTGGTCCGGGCCTACAGCGGCGGCGTGCAACTGGCGCTGGCGTCCCTGCCCCTGGCCGAGCGCGTCCCCAGCGCGACCCTGACCCTGGTGATGGACTACAGCCATGTGACGCCGCTGCAACGCATGGCCCTCGCCTTCGAAGTCGAATTCCTGGATGAGGAATACGCCCAGGATGTGACCTATCACATCAAGCTACCGCTGACGCAGGTAGAGGGGTTTGCAGCCGCGGTGCAGGAGTTGACCAGCGGCGGGGCGTTGATTGGGGAGGTTGAAGGGATTAGCGGTTCAAAAATTGAAGATTGAAGATTAAAAATTGGCGCCCGGCGCGGCCTCGCCCCACCCCAATCCTCAATTACCCCGTCACCCTGTCCCCCCGTCATCTTGCCGAGACAGAGCAGCTTGCCCTCGCTTGCGCGCCACCGCGCGCAGGTCTGCGACCTTATCGGTTTCGTCCACAATTTCGCCCGTCAACGTCTCCAGCACATCCTCCAGGCTGACCACGCCGGCCACGCCCCCGTATTCGTCGATAACCACGGCCAGATGCTGGCGCCGGTTGCGAAATATTTCCAGCAAGTGGTCAGCGCGCACGCTTTCAGGAATAAACGCGACCGCGCGCGCGTAGCTGGCCACAGGCGTCGCCCGTCGTCCGGACACCAGGGCCGCCAACAGCTCCCGCTGGAGTGCGACGCCGCGCACGTCATCGATATCCTCATCGCTGGCGGTGACGACGATCCGGCTGTGGGTCGAGGTGACGATCCGCTCCCGGACCTCGTCCAGGGTGGCTGAAGCCGGCAAGGTGGTCATGGCCACCCGAGGGGTCATGATGTCGCCTGCGGTCACATCGTTGAGCCGAAAGACCCGCTTAATCATCTCCGACTCATCGGCCTCGATCACGCCCTCCTGTCGTCCCAGATCGGCCATCAACTGGATCTCAGCCTCATTGGTCACCGGCAAGGGCTTGCCCGCGGTCAGGGGGGCGGTCAGCTTTTCCACCAGCCAGACCAGGGGCGTGAAGAGAAAGGTCAACACCAGCACGGGCTGCGCCACCAGCAGCGCGATCCGATCAGCGTAGCGCTCGCCCAGAGTCTTGGGGATGATCTCGGCGAAGATGATGACCAGAAAGGTGAGCGCGCCGGAGACGACGCCCAGCCAGGCCGCGCCCAGCAGGCGCGTGGCCAGGGCGCCGACAATGATGCTGCCCACAATGTTGGCGATGTTGTTAAGAATGACGATGCTGGCGATGGGACGACTCATATTTTCGCGGATGCGCAGCAGGGCCAGGCTGGCGCGGGTCCTATTCTGGGCCAGTTGGCGGGCTTTGATCAGGGGGACGGAAAAGAGCGCGGCCTCACTCCCGGAGCAAAGGCCCGAAGCGATGAGCACGATGAGGATGATGATGATCAGTTCGAGCATGAATAATGGCGTGATAGGGGAAGGCGTGAAAACGTGATTCGTGACGAGTGACAACGTCTCTCTGAGTGTATCGCAAGATGACGCGAAACTGAAATACACTTTGGCGGGTATCTATTCAGGCTCGGACCAAGCAGGCCCGCATCCGGCAGAACGCGGACTGAACAGATCTGGCGGATCTTTACGGATTTTTTTAAAATCACCCCTGCGAATCCGCTCAACCCGTCAAATCAGCGTTCTATCTGGTTACTTCGGCGGGTAGCAAATCCGTTTTGCATTCCGCCCCATGAACTGCTACAGTTTAGCCCATGAACAGCATCATCACCTATCACCTGGAAATGACGGATCCAGCCCAGTTGAGGCCCTCGCCCCGCGCGCCTGTCGGCTTCGAAACCCGACAGGTGGCGCCTCCGCAACCGTCCCTGAATCGCTGGTTCTACGCGCAAGTGGGCGCGGAGTGGCAGTGGACCGATCGGCTGTCCTGGAGCGATGACCAGTGGCGGGCATGGGCGGATCGGCCTGAGTTGGAGACGTGGATCGGCTATCTAAACGACGTCCCCGTCGGCTACTACGAACTGGAGCGCCAGCCCGACGCCAGCGTAGGGATCGCCTACTTTGGTCTGCTGCCCGCGTTCGTGGGGCGGGGCCTGGGCGGCCCACTCCTGACCCGCGCCATCCAGCGGGCCTGGGCCATGGGCGCCGCGCGGGTCTGGGTCCACACCTGTACACTGGATCACCCGGCGGCTCTTTCCAACTACCAGGCGCGCGGCCTGCGACTGTATAAAAGCGTGGCGTCCGGGTGAAAAAACCAAATCGAAATGTCATTAGCCGCCATCATCCAGCGGCGCCAGCCCCTGCCGCAAGGCGTAGACCGCAGCCTGAGTGCGATCCTCCAGATACAGCTTGCTGAGGATGTTGCTTACGTGGGTTTTGACCGTCTTCTCGCTCAGGGACAAATTGGCGGCGATGGTTTTGTTGTTGCGCCCCAGGGCGATCTCGCGTAGCACCTCCAGTTCCCGGCTGGTCAGCGCATTCACCGAAATCTGCGCCCCTGACACCTCATCCATCAGACGCCGAGCCACGCGGGGATGTAGCCGCGCCTCCTGCCGCGCCGCTGCCCTGATGGCGTCCACCACCTCATCAGGGGACGCACTCTTCAGCAGGTAGCTCAACGCACCGGCCTTGATGGCGGGGAATACCATGGCGTCCTGATGGTGGCTGGTCAGGATCACCACCTGCGTCCCAGGGCTGATCTCCCGGATGCGTCGGGTCGCTTCGATGCCGTCGACGCCTGGCATGTTCAGGTCCATCAACACCACGTCAGGGCGGGCGTCGATGACAAGGGCGATGGCTTCCGCCCCGCCGTTGGCCATGCCTGCGACCTCGATATCCTCTTGTGCATCCAATAGGTACTTCATGCCCTGTTGCACAACGGGATGATCATCGGCGATGAGGACGGTGATCGGACTCATAGCGTTTTCTCCAGTGGAATGATAACGATCACGCGGGTTCCGCGCCCTGGATGACTTTCAACGGTGCAGCTCCCTTGCAGATCCGCGGCCCGTTGCTTCATATTGCGAAGACCAGCGGCGGCGGCAATAGACGTCGAAGCGTCAAACCCCCGGCCATCATCCCCGATCTCGACCCGCAGTTCATCCCGGGAAAAGGACAGAATGACCTCGACGGATGAAGCATCGGCATGTTTACTCACATTCTGCAAGGCTTCCTGAACGATACGGTATGCCGCCTGCTCCACCTTGAAGGGCAGAGGACGAGCTTCACGCGCTTCAAAGGAAAGATTGACGCCGGTCTGATGCGACCATAGCGCGCAAAGCGCCTCTGTGGCCGCGGTAAGTCCCATGTCCTGTAAAGACGGAGGCTGCAACTGACGGATGATATGGTCGAGCTCGACCTGGATGGACTGGGTTTGGATCATGACCTCATCCAGGCGTTGCCGGGCCAGATCGGAGTCGACGCCGAGCAAGGGACGGATGGACCCCAGGGTGAGGTTGAGCCCGAACAACTGTTGCTTGACGGCGTCGTGCAGCTCCCGGCCCAGGCGGTTGCGTTCTTCCAGCTTCGCCCACTCCTCCGCCTCCTCCGCCCACTGGGCGTTCCTCTCCGCCAGCCATTGCAATTCCTGCATCTGGCGGGCGATGGTGTCGGCCATGGCGTTGAACTGCCTGCCAAGCTGGGCGATCTCGTCATCGCCCGACAAGGTCACCCGCCGATCCAGTTGACCAGCCGCAAAGGCGGCGCTGGCGGAATGAATGGCGTCCAGGCGTTTGCCAAAACGGCGCGCCAGCCAGTACCCCATGACGCCCGAAAGGAGAATGGCGATGAGTCCCATCCCCATGCTCACGGCGATAACAGTCCAGGCGGTCTGTTGAAACCGATAGGCATTGTCCCAGCCGCCCGAATGGAAGTAAACCCAGCCTTCCTGCCGATCCCCCGAGTCCCAGATGGGGGCCAGGCCGATATGGCGGTTATCGATGTTGGCAAAGACGACTTCCCCCTGGCTGGCCCGCCGGAGAACATCGGCGTTCAGGCCGGGAGGCGGGTCGTCCAGCACATGACCGCCCACCGGATAACGCCCGGGGAAATTGCTACCCAGGATCTCGCCATCTGCGGAGATAATAATCAGCCAGTCATCCAGCTCGGGTGGCAGGCCATCGGTTTCCAAGACGGGTGAAAATTCCAGACCCACGAACTCATTAACCGGCGCCCCCGCGCCCTCGGTTGATGACCAGTCAGCGAAATCAGCTGCATAGTTCTCCGCCACGACCCCCGCCCAGCGCGCGCTCCAATCGCTTTGCAGGTAGATGGCGTATCCCCCCAGGATGCCGACGACCAGAATCAGCACCGAGACCACTGTCACCAGCAGATGAGAAATCGTTAGTTGTCGCTGCAATCCTCGCATAACTCACCTTGATGAATTCAGAAACGAATTCGGGGACGTCCTGGCGCTGGGACGTCCCCGAATTATAGCCTGTTTTGTTGGTTGCCTGCTAATTGATCAGGCTGATCACCGCTGCGAGCAGTTCATCATACGACAGCACGCCATCGATGAAGATCAGTTGCCCGTCGACAACAAAAGTGGCATACCAGAAGGCGCCGTGGCGGTCGCTCCCATCCTCGATCAACACGGGCACGTCGCGCGCCTGGGTGATCTGGCCAATCGCTTCGTCGCCCTCTTCAGCCATCCACTCCGCCAGCGACGAATAATCGGCATCAAAAACGCTTACGTCCACATAGTCGCCATCCCGGGTCTCGAAGTAGGCCACCCGCTCGCCCTGATCGTTCTGGGCGTCGATCAGAGAATAGCCAGCAGGCAGAGCCGTCTCAGCCGGATCAATTGACGCCGAATCGGAGGGGGAAGGTGAAGTAGGGCGGACGGTGGGGGCAGAGTCGGCATTGGTCCCGTCTATCTGGGTTTTGATCCAATGCTCGTACTCGGTAAGTCGGGTGTAAACGCCGTAGCTCTGGGGCAGGCCGCAGCCGTCTCCTCCCCAACTGGTGATCCCGATCTGAACCGCTTTTCCACCGGCGGCGGGCACGAACAGAGGACCGCCGCTATCGCCCTCGCATGAGTCTGCACCGCCTTGGGGAAGCCCGGCGCAGAGTTCATCAGCCTGGATATCGCCATCATGTGCAACCTGACACGCCTGTTGCGGCACCACTGGCACATCCACGCTATACAATTTATCGGTAACGTCCAGGCCCTTTTCGGGAACCCGTCCCCAGCCGGCGATCCGAGCCAGCACGCCCGGATCATCGGCCGCGGCATTGGCGGCGTCGATGAGAGAGATGGGCCGCCCGGCGGCCGTCGGACGGTTAAGTTCGATCAAGGCGATGTCATTGGCCTGTCCATCCTGCTCATTTACGTACCCGGGGTGGGGAATGATACGTTTTGCGCCAATGCGCTCACCCTGATCGGAAGTGAGCTGGTAGCGCCCGACAACGACATCGACCGAGGTCGGCGATTGATCTTCCACGCAATGAGCGGCCGTCAAGATCCACTGAGGCGCGATGAGCGATGCACCACAGAACTGCCCCTCCCGGACATTCGGCTCGCCGACATCCACCAGGACGGCCATCCAGGGTTGGGCGCCCGACTGAGCCGGCGTCTTACCCGTACGTTCATCCAACCCGCTTTGTTGGAATGCCTGTCCGCTAGCAACGGAAGGGGCGTGGTTGATCACCAATGATGCACTGAGCATCAGCAGCAGCAACGTCAGCAGAATGGCCGTGCGTTTTGCCATAGTTTTCATAGTGCATACTCCTATAGTATAGCCCTGCAAATAAGGTTGAACTGTCAACGAACAGAGCGTAACAGGTTTTTGCCTCGGTGACATCAGGCCCTGGATGTATTTTTTATTGAGACTTTTGGCGTAGAAGGATCTCATCACAGCCGGGATGAGATAGGCTCAGGTTGATGGTCAGGAGATTGTTTTTGAGGCCCGATCTGGTGTATAATGAAATTAGTCACAAACGCCGTGAAACATGGTTATTCCAGATGATCTGTCCCTGGCCTGCGAGTGGCGTCCAAACGCAAAACCAGACAAGAAAGGAACGTGACCGATGTCTGACATAAATGCCCTGGTTGCGGAATTAAGCGATCATGATGGATTCACCCGCCAAAAAGCGCGCCTCGAATTGGAAAAAATTGGCGATCCGGCAGTCGACGCCCTGATCGGCGTGTTGCAGACCCAAAGCGGCCCCGCGGTGTGGGAAGCGGCAAAAGCGCTGATCAAGATCCGCAGCCCCAAGGCGGCCCCGGCCTTGGTCGAAACCCTGGAGAACAACGACCCCGGCGTGCGCTGGGTCGCATCCGAGGCCCTGACTGCGCTAGGCATGCACGGCCTGGAACCGCTTATGGCCGCGCTGGCAAGCAGGTCCACGTCCGGCACGCTGCGCGACGGCGCGCACCATGTGCTGAATATGCTGATCACCAAGAACTACCTGCTAGACAGGTACGCGGAGATGGTCAAGCCTGTATTGGCCGCGCTGGATAGCCCCGAACGGGTGGCCAGCGTGCAGAGCGCCGCCCACGAAGCCCTGGAACAGTTACGGGCTGCCGCGTGACAGACGACGAGACAGCAGGCTGTAGGGCAACATGAGTGTTGCGAAACGCAGCCAACTCGGCCTGATCAGAGACAACATGTATGGTATGGTACAGAAATGTGAATGACGTCCCCGGCTTGCGGCGCTGAATCCGGCCGCAAGCCGGGGGCGTTGCGCGATCGCTTACCCACCCTGCTTCACATCAGATCACATCATGTCGCATTATGTCAATTGGCTCATCCAACATATCGATCCCGCACGAGCCGTCAGGCGACGTTACGGCACTGCGCATCTCCTGGCCGGGTAGACTTCTGCTCGCGCTTGTCTTTCTGTGGGTGACAGGCGTGGCCTTCGCTGTTCAATTTCGGACCTGGGCGGCTCCTGTCATTGGCCTGGGGGACCTGTCCGCGGTCAACCAGATGCTGCTCCAGGTTGCGCTCACCCTTCCGCCCCTGCTTCTGCTGGCCTGGCGCCGGCGACGGCCGCGCCCTGGGGCCATGCTCCGCGCCTGGCTGTGGGCTGCGTTCTACCTGCTGGCGCTGACGCCGGCCCGCCTGTGGCCGCCGGCCGAGAGTCAGTGGGTCCTGCTGACGCAACTGGTCGTCAACCTCCTGATCCTGGCCCTGATCTGGCGCTTCTGGCGCGATGACCCCGGCCAGCGAACGACGGGGCGTTGGGGCTATGCGCCCGCCCTGAGCCTAGCCGCGCTCTTCGCCTATCCCTGGCTGGCCTGGGGTTCCCTGGGATCCTTCCTGGACACGCTCATCGCCCTGGCCCTGGGCCTGACCACCGGCATTATCACTGCGCGCATCATCGGCCACACTTGGCTGGCCAGCCTGGAGCTCGAAGCCCACGGGCCGGGCCGGGACCTCTTCACCGGCGGGTTGACCATGGGCGCAACGCTGGTCATCCTGCTGAGCGGAATCAGCCTCAACGGCGTCCAGTTGTTGCTCATGACGAGCGTGTCCGCCTTGGCCTGGGCCGCCATAGCTCTGAGTCGCAGCGAGAAGCGCCACACCTGGCGGCCCGCGGCCCTGCTCTTGGGGCTGGCCATGGCCGCTATCCTGGCCCTGATCGACAGTGACGCGGTGGGGATCATCGCCATGGACCCGCTCTTGCGCTGGGCAGCGCAGGCCGCGGGCCTCTCTATCCTCGTGGGCTGGCTGGCCGGGATTATCGCTATGATCGGTTTTCGCAGTTGGGGAAAGCCGTACAACCTGCGCGTCGCAGCCGTCGTCACGGCGCTTCTCTGGATCGGGGGCGTGGCGATCTACTTCACCGCCGGACAGCCTGGTTTTTACGGCGACCGCATCTTCGTCATCCTGGAGGAGCAGGCCGACGTCAGCGCGGCCGCGGCCATAGATGACTATGACGCCCGGCGCGAGTTCGTCTACAGCGCCCTGGTGCAACACGCCAACCAGAGCCAGGCTGGCCTGCGCCAAACTCTGGACCGCTTAGGCGTCGCCTATACGCCCTACTATCTGGTCAACGGTCTGGAGGTGGACGGCGGGCTGCTGACCTCGCTACTCCTGCGCACCCGCCCGGAGGTGAATCGCATCCTGCCCAGCCCGGTCATGCGCCCCTTGCCCGAGCCCACGAAGCCAGGCAAATCCCAGATCAACCCGCCCGCGGAACCCCAGTGGAACCTGACCAATATCGGCGCAGACCGGGTGTGGACCGAGTTCGGCGTCCGCGGCCAGGGCGTGACCATTGGCCAGTCCGACTCAGGCGTGGATTGGAAGCATCCGGAGGTGCGCGCGGCCTATCGCGGCGGAGAAGGCGACCACGATTACAACTGGCTGGACCCATGGACCCACACCGGGGAGCCGACCGACTACGGCGGTCACGGCACCCACACCCTGGGATCCATCCTGGGAGAAACAGTGGGCGTAGCGCCGGACGCGACCTGGTACGCATGCGCCAATTTGCAGCGCAACCTGGGCAACCCGGCCCTCTACCTGGCCTGCATGCAGTTCATGCTCGCGCCCTATCCCCAGAACGGCGACCCGTTCACCGACGGCGATCCCACCCGCTCGGCCAACGTGCTCAACAACTCGTGGGGGTGCCCGGAGGAGTACGAGGGCTGTGACCCCGAGTCCCTGCTGCCGGCCGTGCGCGCGCTGCGGACCGCCGGCATATTCGTGGTGGCGTCGGCCGGCAATGACGGGCCCGCTTGCAACACGGTGCGAGATCCCATCGCCATCTATGACGAATCCTTCAGCGTGGGGGCGGTGGACCAGGCCAACAACCTGGCCCCGTTCAGCAGCGCCGGCCCGGTGACGGTGGACGGCAGCGGGCGCACCAAGCCGGATATCCTGGCCCCGGGCGTGGACGTCCTCTCCGCGATCCCCGGGGACGGTTATACGGAATACAGCGGCACGTCCATGGCCGGTCCCCACGTGGCCGGGGTGGTGGCGCTGCTCTGGTCGGCCAACCCGGACCTGGTGGGCGACATCGACCGCACCGAGCAGATCCTGATCGCGACGGCCACCTCCTTCAGCGGAACGTTGGCCGCGGACAGCTTCTTCCTTCCCTCTGAGCCTGCGGAAGGGCTGGAGGCCGATAGCGCAGCCCAGGGTGACGCCTGTCTCTACCAGGTCGACATCAGCCAGCGGCCCAACAACGTCGCCGGCTATGGCGTCGTCAACGCCTACGAGGCGGTCAAACGCGCACTGGAAGAACAATAAGGCCGCTCCAAGAAATTGAATCCCGCGTAACGTCCCCGGCACGGGCCAGATGTCCTCTGGTAGGCGTCGAAATCAGTGGCCCGTGCCGGGGACGTTAAATCTCAGAATGGCCTAATCCGCTCAATCTGCGTTCTATTGCTTCTTGATCAGAGCAACGCCTTGGCCAACGCCTCCAGCTCGCCGATGGCGTCTAGGTCCATCCACTGGAGCATGAGCCGCTCCACGCCGGCCTCGGCCAACGCGGCTACCTGGTCCCGCACCGCGGCCGGCGAGCCGACGATGATGCCGCGCCCACGCAACTCTTCGCCGGAGCGGCCGGCCAACTTCTCTTCCACGGCCATGTTGGTGCGCCCGAAGACCAGCCCCGTCATCAACGAACGGCGCACATCCCCGGGTGCACGGCCCTGAGCAAGCAGCAGTTCATCCAACTGAGCCGACAGCTCGGCGAAGCGCGCGGGCGTAGCGTAGACTGCGTTCCACTCGTCGGCGAAGCGCGCGGCCAGGGGTAGAGTGCGTCGGGGACCATTGCCGCCGATCAGGATGGGCGGCCCGCTCACGCCATCGCGCCGCCGGGGACGGGGCAACAGCACCGCCTCGCGCAGCCTGTAGTAGTCGCCCTGGAAGGTGAACGGTTCATCGCTGCGCAGCAGGCCGGTGATCACCTCCAGCCCCTCCTCGAAACGCGCAAAACGGGCCTCCACATCCAGCAGATCGTAGCCGAACATGTGGTGCTCCCGCTCCTGCCAGCCCGCGCCCACGCCCAGGGTCAGGCGTCCGCCGGCCAGTTCGTCCACATCCCTGGCCATGCGCGCGGTGAAGATGGGGTCCCGGAAGGAAACCGGCGTCACCAGGGGGCCGAACTCGATGCGCTTGGTGTTGTCCGCCAGCCAGGCCAGGGAAATCCATAATTCCAGCGAGTCCTTATCCGGCGGGTTGGCGTTGGTGAAATGATCCGAGCGATAGATGCCGGCGAAGCCGAGCTTCTCCACCGCGCGGGCGATGGCCTGCCAGCGGGACCAGTTGAGACCGTTCTGGCCTTCGATCATGATGGCGATGTCCATGGGTCGATCCTTTCACTTGTTGATGGCGACAAGGGCGGAGAGATCGTCTGTATTGTATCACAAAGATCAAGAAGAGGGGGCGCGCTTCAGATAGCCCAGGACCAGGTTCATCACGGTTTTCACATTCTCCGCTTGGCGCGCGAATTTGGGGACGCCAACCACCTTCCGCTTTTCGTCAAAGCACTGCCCGGTGACGTGGCTCAACTCGTCCGCCGTGGCCGCCCAGAGGTAGACCTCGGCCATCTGCGCCGGCGTAAGTGCGAAGCGGCTCTTCACGGCGTAGAGTTTCTTCATGATGGCCGGCAGGTCACCATACTTGCTCACATCCGTCTGCACCGCGGGCACGCGGATGCAGTTGACGGTGATATTAGTTCCCTGAAGCTGTTCTGCCAGCCAACGCGTGTAGATGATCTGGGCCAACTTCGACTGGTAGTAGGCGTTGGTGGCGTTGAATTTCTTGTTCCTGAACTCGGGGTCGACCAGGTCGACTTTCAGAAAGGGCTTGGCCAACAGCCCTTTGGAACCGACGGTGAGGATTCGCCCCTGTGCACTCTGCTTCAACGCCGGCAAAAGACGTTCGGTGAGTAGGACGGGACCGATGTGATTCGTGGCCCAGAAGCGCTCGACGCCCTCTTCTGTGTAGATCGCCTCTTTCTGGGTGATGTCGAAGATGGCGGCGTTGTGGATGAGCGCGTCCAGCCGGTCATAGCGGGCCAGGAAGGCATCCGCCAGATCGCGGATGGACGCTTGCAGCGACATGTCCACCAACATCAGTTCGACCGCGTCGCTGTTGGCGCTGGCCTTCACTTCCTGCAAGGCCGCCTCGCCCCGCTGGCGGCTACGGCAGGCCATGATGGTGCGCCATCCCTGCTGCGCGAATTGAATCACCGCGGCTTTGCCAATGCCGGCGTTGGCGCCGGTGATGAGGCAGATTTTCTGGGGCATGGCGGGTTCCTTTCCAGGTCGGTGGACGTTCGTGAGCGATGGGCGCGCCCACAGTATAACACGCCGCCTGTCAGGCCGAAGAGGGCCGCCATCAACGCACCTGCGGCAGTTTCCCATTCCTCGTTCAATCTTCTATAATTCCTCAAAACCACCGCACCCAGGAAGAAACCATGCCCACACTCGATTGGATTGGCAAAGACGCCGTTGTCGAACACCATAAAAACGTCCCCTACCACCTGCTGCGCTGCGACCCCGACCTGTCCGTCGGCGAGGCGAGTAGCGGCAGTGCGCAATCCGGAGTGAGGGTCGCAGGCCTTTTCGCTGCAAACCGCCAGCGATAGATTTTATCCCGACTTCATCTGCCTCCTGGAAGACGGTCGCCACCTGGTCGTCGAATACAAGGGCGAACATCTGTGGAGCAACGAGGATTCCAAGGAGAAGCGCGCCTTGGGTGAGCTATGGGCCAAACGCAGCAACGGAATGTGTCTCTTTGTCATGCCCAAAGGGAGGGATTTCGAGACGATCAGGGCGGTGTTGTGAGGATATAGAAGACGATTGTTCGTCCAGCCAGGACAGAACGCAGATTGCGCGAATTGGGCGGAGCATCACGGATTCTGAAAAATCCGCGATGCTCCGTCAAATCCGCGCGATCCGCGTTCTATTGAATCTTACATGTCCTACACTGGCGGCGTGAAGTTCAAGACGGTCACCGTCCCGTAGTACATAGCCCACACGCCCAGCACGATGGCCAGCCCCGCCAGCACGCGCTTGTACTTGCCGACGCGCTGGAAATCGGTCAGCACCATGTACGAGCCGGCCAAGGCGTGGATCACCACCGCTAAGATGAAGGCGATGTCGATGGCCTTCCAGACCGGGTCATCCAGGCGCTCGATAATGCGGCTGAAGTCGATATGGAAAGGCGGATAGTGGACCACGATCATGTGGATGGTCAAAAAGATCAGCAACGCAATCGCGCTGTATCGCTGTAATTGGAATGTTCGCATGGCATAAGCTCCTTGGAAGACGAACGACGGATGACCAGCGACGAACGCTCCTCGTCGCAGACCGGACAGTCAACCGGCGGCCGTTAGTCATTGGTCGTTAGTCATTGATCATTGATCATTACCCATTGATCATTAACTACCCCTGCAACATGAACATCAGGATCGGCACGCCGCCGGCGACGGTCAGGATGGCGGCGATGGCAAAGGCGGCGTAGAACAGGCTTTTGCGCTTGTCGGTCACGTCAAAATAGTGGACGATCAGCAGACGGATGCCGTCGAACGCGTGGTAGACCACCGCAGCCAGCAGCGCGATCTCGAACAGTTTGAAAATGGGCGTCTGCACCGCGTTCAAGCGCGCGTTGAAGACCTCCGGCCCCTGGTTGACCGAACCGATCACCCACATGTGCAGGGCGAGATAGATAACCAACGCCACACCACTGATGCGGCGCAGTAAAAAGCTGATAAACCCAGTGCTTCGATACATGGTGTGCTCCTGTCGTCAGTAAAACGTAATGGACTCCCGCCTTCACGTTTCACGCTTTACGTTTCACGTTTCACGCCTCACGAATCGGTTCATTCAACGTCTTCTGCCGCTCTTCGCGCGCTTCTTCATAGGCCAACCGCTTTTGCGCCAGCTTGCGCAGGGTTTCGATAGCCTCGGTCGGGTTCAGATTCTTGGGGCAGGCGTCGATGCAGTTGAAAATGGTGTGGCAGCGATAGACGCCGTTGTCCCCATCCACGATCTCCAGCCGCTCGCCGGGGATCGAGTCGCGCGGGTCCGCGGTGCGCAGGAAACTCTTGAGCAAGGCGTGGGGACCGATGTACTCCTTGTTCAACCCCACCACCTGGCACGAGGAATAGCAGGCCCCGCACATGATGCAGGTCTCGGCGTTGTGGAGCGCTTCCACCTCCTCCGGACTCATGCGGAATTCCTTCTCCGGGATGTCGTCCGGCGGAATGAGCCAGGGCTTGATCTTCATATATTGCGCCCAGAAAGTGGTGCGGTCCACCACCAGGTCCTTGATGATGGGCTGGAAAGGCAGGGGCTTGATGGTGATCTTGCCATGATAGTCCAGGCTCTCGCTCAGGGGACGATGACAGGCCAGATCATTCGACCCGTTGATGTTCATGGCGCAACTGCCGCAGATGGCGTGGCGGCAGGAGCGGCGGAAGGTGACGCTGCCGTCCTGTTCGGTCTTGATGTGGTGAAGCGCATCCAACACCGTGGTGTCGGGCGTCATGGGGACCTCGAACTCCTCCATGTAGGGCTTCTCGTCCACCTCCGGGTTGAAGCGCTGTATCCGCACAATCGCCTTATTGCCCTTTTTAATTGCCTCAGGCGTTTCGCGTTTGAAAATAAAATCGAACATAGTCTGCTCCTTGATGGAAAGACGAAGCGTGAAACGTAATGCGTAATGCGTGAAACGCAACTCGCCAGCCACGTTTTACGCTTTACGTTTTACGCTTTACGCCTAATATTTTCGCTCCTGTGGCGGATACTTCTCCCAGTCGATGCTGACCGGCTTGTAGCTCAGCTTGGGGCCGTCGTCGGTCTTGTGGGCCACTGTATGCTTGAGCCAGTCCTCATCGTCGCGCTTGGGGAAATCAGTGCGGGAATGGGCGCCGCGGCTCTCGGTGCGGGCCAGCGCGCCGGCCACGATCACCTCGCTGAAGGTGAGCAGATGCTCGGCCTCCAGGGTGGCCAGCAGGTCGGTGTTGAAGTGGCGGCCCTTGTCCATGGTGCGGGCGTGTTTGAAGCGCTCCTGCAATTCCTTGATATCGCTCATCGCGACCTTGAGCCGATCTTCGTCCCGGAAGACGCCGCAGTTGTCCGTCATGGTGGACTTCAAGTCCTGGGCGATATGCTCCACCAGTTCGTCGCCGTCCCGATCCAGCAGGCTCTTGATACGCTGCCGCTGGCGCTCGGCCGGGTCGCCGCTGACCGGATAGAGCTGTGCCCCGCCTTTGACGAACTCGGCGATGGCGTAGCCGGCCCGCCGCCCAAAGACTGACGCCTCCAGCAGGCTGTTGGTGCCCAGGCGGTTGGCCCCATGAACGCTCACGGCAGCGCATTCGCCGGCCGCATAAAAACCCACCACTGGGTCGCCGGCCGCGTTGGCGATCACCTGGCCGTCCACTGTGGTGGGGATGCCGCCCATGCTGTAGTGGGCCGTGGGCTGGATGGGCACGGGCGCGTCGATGGGGTCCACGCCCACGAAATTGATGGCGATCTCCCGCACTTGGGGCAGCCGGCTCAAAATTTTCTCCCGGCCCAGATGGCGCATGTCCAGGAAGATGCCCTGGCCGTCCTCCATGACGCCCCGGCCTTCGTTGATCTCGGTCTGCTCGGAGCGGCTGACCAGATCCCGGGGGGCCAGTTCCATCTTGTCGGGCGCGTACTTCTCCATGAAGCGCTCGCCCTTGTTGTTGATGAGGTAACCGCCCTCGCCGCGACAGGCCTCACTCATGAGGATGCCATGGCGGTAGAGGCCCGTGGGGTGGAACTGGACGAACTCCATGTCCATGAGCGGCGCGCCGGCGTCATAGGCGATGGCCACGCCGTCGCCCGTGTTGGCGAAGGCGTTGGACGTGATTTTGAAGGCCCGTCCGTAGCCGCCGGTGCCGAACATGACCGCCTTGGCCCGCAGGGTGTGGACCTCGCCGGTGAGCACGTCCATGGCCACCACGCCCCGACAGATATTGTCCTCGATGATCAGGTTCATGACGTACCACTCGGCGTAGAACTTGACGTTGTTGCGCAGGGCCTGCTCGTGGATCGTGTGCAGGAGCACGTGGCCGGTCCAGTCCGCGGCGAAACAGGCCCGGGGCGCGGAGTGGCCGCCGAAGCGGCGCTGGTTGATGCGGCCATCAGGCGTGCGGCTGAAGACGCAGCCCATGTGCTCGTATTCGTAGACCACGTCGGCTGCATCATCCACCAGAATCCGGATCGCGTCCTGGTCGCCCAGCCAGTCGGATCCCTTGATGGTGTCAAACATGTGCAGGTCCGGGCTGTCCACCGGTTCCTCGCCGGGCGGGATCTGCTCCAACGGCCCGCGCGGTCCGGTGCCGGCCACAGGACGCGTGTTGCTCAGCGACGCGGCGATACCGCCCTGGGCGGCCCCGCTGTGGGAGCGCAAGGGGTGGATCTTGGAAAGCACGCCAATATCCTTGACGCCCTCGCGCGCCGCCACCATCGCCGCCCACGTCCCGGCCAGGCCCGCGCCGACAACAATGACGTCGTGTGTGATTGTGTTGTTTGGCATAACGACTCCATTACGTGATTCGACGGTGACAGGAATGCGCTCACCGTCGGTTGGGTGATAGAATTGAATTGAATAGTCGTATGGACGGGCATGGAAGCGCTGCGGGCGAAAGAAATGGCCGCCTCACCACGTCCGTAATAAGGAATGCCTATAGAGTACCCGAATCCGCGCCGCCTGCGTAGGGTTGGATGTCACCAGCCCGATGGGACAAAGTCCCCTTTGTTTGGGACATCTGTCACACCCGCCGCCCGTCACGCATCACATTTCACAGCTCACTCGTCATTTTGCACTCATCGTTCGTCATTTGTCGTTCGTCACTCATCACCCATCACACAAAGGAGCAACCATGCCCACCCACTGGTACAAAGTCGCGGACACAGACGATCTGCCCATGGATTCCGTCACCACCGCCGTGGCCGGCGTCAAGGCCGTTTGCCTGGTGCGCACCGAAGCCTACGGCCTCACCGCGCTGGACAACCGCTGCCCCCATCAGGGCGGTCCCCTGGGCGAGGGCCAGATGGATGGGGAATGGCTCATCTGCCCCTGGCACGGCTACGAATACGACCCCAAGACGGGCGAGCCGCCGGCTGGCTACGGCGATTGCGCCACGCCCCTGCCCCTGGAGGTGCGGGACGACGGCGTCTATGTGCAGGTGGAAGAGCCGGTGCACCAGCCCACGGTCTCGGATCAGATGGTGCAGGTCATGACTGACTGGGGCGTGGACACGATCTTCGGCATGGTGGGACACTCCAACCTGGGCCTGGCCGACGCCTTCCGCCGGGCCGAAGAGGCCGGGCGGCTGCGCTACTTCGGCATTCGCCACGAGGGCGCGGCCTCCTTCGCGGCCTCGGCCTATGGCAAGCTGACGGGGCGGCCAGCGGCCTGCTTCGGCATCGCCGGCCCCGGCAGCACCAACCTGCTCACCGGCCTCTGGGACGCCAAGGTGGACCGCGCCCCCGTCCTGGCCCTGAGCGGGCAGGTCAACACCCAGGTGCTGGGTCCGGGCGCGTTTCAGGAGGTGGACCTCTACGCGGCCTTCGACGCGGTCCGCGTCTGGGGCCAGACCGTGCTCACGGCCGAGAACGCCAGCGATCTCATGGCCCTGGCCCTCAAACACGCGCAGGTGGAGCAGGGCGTGGCCCACCTTATCTTCCCCGATGAGGTTCAGGTCAAGCCCGCCCTGGATCCCATGCCGGCGACGCCCGAACGGGGCCGGGTCTCCACCATCGGGATCATGCCGCCTCAAGCCGAACTGGACGCGGCCATCGAGTTGATCAACGAGGCCGAGCGGCCCACCATCATCGTCGGTCACGGCGCACGCTTCCACCGGGAGGCGATCCTGGCGTTCGCTGAGCGCATCGACGCCGCGGTCATCACCACCTTCAAGGCCAAGGGCCTGATCGCGGACGACCACCCCCTGGGCTGCGGCGTGCTGGGGCGGAGCGGCACGCCCGTGGGCAGCAGCATGATGGGGCGCAGCGATCTGCTGATTGTGCTGGGCGCGTCCTTCTCCAACCACACCGGCATCTCCCAGAAAAAGAAGACCATTCAGGTGGACATTGACCGCATGACCCTGGGCAAGTTCCACCCGGTGACCGTCCCTCTGTGGGGCGAGATCGGGACCACCCTGGAGCGCTTCCGTGCGCGGGTGGACCCGGTCGAGCGACCCCAGGTGCGCACGGAGATCGCGCAGCGTTGGGCGTATTGGCGGGCGCGCAAGGAGCGCTATGTGGGGATGATGGACGAGCAGGGGCGCATGCACCCGGCCCTGGTCTTCAAGCACCTCTCGGCCCTGGTCCCGGAGGATGCCGTGATCTGTGTGGATGTGGGCAACAACACCTACAGTTTTGGCCGTTTCTTCGAGAGCAAGGGGCAGAGCGTGCTCATGTCCGGCTACCTGGGCAGCATCGGCTTCGCGTTCCCGGCCGCGCTGGGTGCGTGGGCCGCGGTGGGCGACCGGCGCAAGATCGTCTCCGTCTCCGGCGACGGCGGATTTGGCCAGTACATGGGCGAGTTCACCACCGCGGTCAAGTACGGCATGCCCATCTGCCATATCCTGCTCAACAACGACCAGTTGGGGAAGATCTCCAAGGAGCAGCGAGCCAGCCAGTATCCCGTCTGGCAAACCAGCCTGCAGAACCCCAACTTCGCCGAGTTCGCCACCCTCTGCGGCGGCTTCGGCGTACGCGCGACCACGCCCGCGGAGGTCGGCCCCGCGATCGTGGCTGGTCTCAACGCCGACGGGCCGGCAATTGTGGAAATTTTGACGGATCCGAGTCAGACTTAAGGATTGAGCACCGGATCAGCTTTGTTGTGGATCAGTCTATGGTGCGGATGCGGAAGAAGGCACCAATGCCAATGCCGATGATGCCGGCGATGACGAGGTTTGGTTTACCACCGAAAAACCCCCAGATCACTAAGATGAGCACGGTTGTGATAATGGCGAATGAGATTCCCCGCCGATAGTCGTAGACGGTCACGGGAATAGTAGGAGGGGCGTGTTCCCCCAATTGCCTGACGAGTTTGTATTCTTCAGCTTTGGCTTTTCGCATTGCATCACCATGCTCGCCCTCTTTGATCAGGGTCTGAATATGGTCCTGAACATGGTTGAGGCGAGTCATGGATAGTTGGCGATCATTAGCGGCCTGTTGGGCGGATTGTGCAAGTTGGGCCTGTTCGCGGGTTTTTCGGTGTTCATCAGCGACGGCGGCGGTGATTTGTTGGACCTGCTCGGTGAGGGAGAGTTCGAGATGGCCGGCGTTGTTGTGGATGAAAAGTGGTGTGTTGCAGTAAGCACAGGTCATTTGGGACTGGTCGCCGTGAACAGTAAGAGGGGCACTGCACGATGGGCAGTTGGCCTGGATGATCTGCATGTGAGTTTCCTTTCGAGGATGTGGATATCATGCTCATTATAGCGAATTTGGGTGGGTATGGCAACGGCTGAATAACAAAATCAAGATTATGGATGGCGCAGTTTGTTATATGCACTCTCAGATCATGAACATTGACACCTACCTTAACCGCATCGGTGTCACCACATGCAGGACGCCCTCCCTGGCCTATCTGGCTGAGTTGCAGCGCGCACACATGCAGCGGGTTCCCTTCGAGAATCTGTCGGTCATGTGCGGGGAGCCGATTGTGCTGGACGAGGGGCTGCTCTACACCAAGATTGTAGAGCGGGGGCGGGGCGGTTTCTGTTACGAGTTGAACGGGGCCTTCGGCTGGCTGTTGCGCGGGTTGGGCTTCGACGTCACGCGCATCGCGGCCGGCGTCTACAGCCAGGCTGAAGAGGAGTTCGGGCCGACGTTCGACCACATGGCGCTGCTGGTTGCGCTGGAGGGCGGACGTTACCTGGCCGACGTAGGCTTTGGTGACTCCGCGCGCGGGCCGATCAAGCTGCCGGACGGCCAGACCGAAGATGTGAGCGGGCGCTATCGCCTGGTTTCGGTGGATGGTGGGCAGGCGTTCGTGCTGCAAAAAACGATTGGAGAGATCGAAAATTGGCGGCCCCAATATCGCTTCACGGATCAGCCGCGGGCGCTGGAAGAGTACGTCAGCCAGTGCGCGCACACCGCCACCTCGCCGGACTCTCACTTCACCCAGGGATCCATCTGCACCATCGCCACGCCCGACGGGCGCATCTCGCTGTCGGACGACACCCTCGCCATCACCCGGCATGGCCGCAAAGAGCAACACGCCATAACCGAGCGCGCTGCCTTCGACGCCTGTCTCCGCCGTTATTTTGGTCCCCAATTTGTGTAGGTCGCCCATCCCTGGGTGACGAACCTCGCCATCAAAACAGGTGGACGCCACCGCGAAATCGTCGGGCAGGGATGCCCGACCTACGAAAAAGCGGATTGGGCCGTCCTCCGCAGTGTTATCCGCGTCGATCAGCCCAATCCGCTCAATCCGCGTTCTATCCGTTGTCTCTCCGAGAGCGTTCTACGGTGCGATCTGATCCAGCCGTTCCATGCTGGCGTCCAGGCGAGGCAGCGCGGTGCTGAACTCGTCCACGCCCTGCTGCAGGAGATCAATAGATCCCTCGTTCACGCCCTGCTCCAGCAAGGCAGCGGCCTGGTCGAATGAGGCTGCAGCGCTGACCAGATCGATATGGGCGGCGGCGAAGAGGGGCGGCGCATCCACGCCGCGGACCTGTTCGCCCGTGCGCCGCAGCACGTTGATGGCTGCGTTCATCTCGTCTGTCCAGGTGGCGTCCTGGAGGAGAGCGCCATTCGCGGCTGCGTTGGTCACAAGTCCAGTGACCGCGTCCGCGGTGGTCTGGTAGCGGGAGGCGATGTTACGGGCCTCATCCAGATAGAGGGTCTCGGCCAGGCCCAGCGTGATCGCTCCGCCCGCGGCCGGCTGGCTCTCCTCAGGCTGGCTTTCCGCAGGAACGGGCGTTGGGGTCGGCAGTTGGGGGCCCTGCTGGAGCGGCGCGACGCCCAGAGACTCAGGCGTGGCGTCATCGGGCACGACCGGCGCATCAGCCGGCGGGTTGTCCACCAGGTTGGCGAAGACCCAGCCGCCGTTATCGAGCAGGTACCAATCGCCGGCCGCGTTCTGGCCGATGATGTTGATGGTCTGGCCGGTGATAGTGCCGCCGATCTGTTCGAACTCCGTCCCCGGGCCTGCCCGCAGGTTGGCGTTCACCTTGACCGTGGACGGGGGGGCGGACGGGGCCGGCGCA
>JAJRVT010000329.1 GCA_024277175.1 Chloroflexota bacterium
CCGGTGGTGGAGGATCTGCGGGCCTTCCTGCCCGCCACCATCGAACTGGCCACGGCAGCCATCCTCTTCGGATCGATCCTGGGGCTGATCCTGGGGCTGATGTCGGCGCTGTGGCGGAATAGCTGGCTGGATCACGGCGTGCGCGTCGTCTCCCTTTTCGGGGTGAGCATGCCCGTCTTCTGGCTGGCGCTGCTGGCGCTTTATATCTTTTACGCCCAACTGGGATGGACCGCGGGACCGGGTCGCCTGGACGTGGGGATGGAGCCGCCGCCCCGGGTCACGGGGCTGCTGACGGTGGACGCCATTCTGGCCGGCGACTGGGTTGTGCTGCGCAATGCGCTTTCCCACCTGCTGTTGCCCGCGGTCGTGCTCGGCGCTTACACCACCGGCCTCATCACCCGCGTCACCCGTTCGGCCATGCTGGAAGTGCTCAGCAAGGATTACATCCGCACGGCCCGCGCCAAAGGCCTGCCTACCCGCACCACGTTGGTGCGCCACGCCCTCCGCAACGCCATGATCCCGGTGGTGACCGTGATCGGTTTCTCCTATGGCAACCTGCTGGCCGGCACAGTGTTGATCGAAAATATCTTCGCCTGGCCGGGCATTGGCCAGTACGCTTACCGAGCCTCCACCTCCTTGGACTTCCCGGCCATCATGGGCGTGAGCATGGTCATTGCGCTGATCTTCATCATCACAAACCTGATCGTGGATGTGCTTTATTTCATCCTCGACCCGCGCCTGCGCGCCACATAAAGTCCAATTATGAGCAGCCAACCGCTGGCCCTGAAGCCGGACGCCGAACCAATTCTGCGTAAACAACCGGGCAAATTCACCGTCCTGAGCCGTTTTCTGCGTCGTAATCCATTAGCGGCGCTGGGACTGATTCTTTTCACGAGTTGGATGCTCATCAGCATCCTGGCCCCGCTCATCGCACCCTACGCCCCCCTGGATCAGGACATTGTCAACCGCCTCCAGGGACCATCGTTCGCGCATTGGTTCGGCACCGACCAACTGGGGCGAGACGTCTTCAGCCGGGTGCTCTACGGCGGGCGGCTTTCCCTGCCCGCGGGCATCATGGTGGTCATTGTGGCCGGCATAATCGGCACCATCCTGGGCGCGCTCTCCGGCTTTATCGGCGGCTGGTTCGACGAGTTGACCATGCGCGCCACCGAGGTGTTCCTGGCCTTCCCCACCATCATCCTGGCCATGGCCGTGGCCGCGGCCCTGGGACCCAGCCTGGCCAACGCCATCATCGCCATGGTTGTGGTCTGGTGGCCCAACTACGCGCGGGTGGTGCGTTCGCTGGTCATCGGCGTCAAATCCCAGGAATATGTGGAGGCGGCCAATGCCCTGGGCGTTCCCCGCAACCGGGTGCTCTGGCGCACGGTGCTGCCCAACTGTCTGGCCCCGGCCGTGGTCCTGGCCACCATCGATCTGGGCAACGCCATTCTGGTCTTCGCCGGGCTGAGCTTCCTGGGGCTGGGGCCGGAGCCGTCCACGCCCGAATGGGGGCGCATGGTGGCCGACGGCATCGCCTACTTCGACCAGTGGTGGATGGCGGCCTTCCCCGGCCTAGCCATTTTTACCGTGGTCATCGCCTTCAACTTCCTGGGTGACGGCATCCGCGACGCGCTGGATCCACGTCTGCGCAAGGGCGTCTGAGGCGTAGGTGCGGTTTGGAACCGCACGAGCTGACTACCCGAAAACATGCGGTTCCAAACCGCATCTACTCACAGGAGACCTATCCACCCCATGCCTGACTACCAACAACGTCTGAACCACGTCCAGACGGCTATGTCCGACCAGCAGATCGATCTGCTCTTCTTGCCCATCTCCGCCAATTTGCACTATCTGACCGGCATCGCCCGGGAGGAGCCGAATTTCGGCAATACCATGTATCCGGGCGAATGGCTCACGGGGGCCTGGATTCCGCGGCAGGGCGCGCCCATCCTCACCTTGCCGCGCATGCTGGCCGAGTTCCACATGGGCGCGGTGAAGGGTCACGATATACGCGTCCTCGGTGACGCCGCCGATCCGCTGAAGATGACCGCAGATGTGCTGTCGAGTCTGGGTATGGTCAACAATGCCCGGATCGCGATCGAGGACCGGGCCTGGGCGGAGACGGTCATGAACCTACAGCGTCTGCGCCCCGCTGCCACGTTCTCCCCGGCCTCGGCCCTGATCGCGCCCCTGCGCCGCATCAAGGACGCGGACGAGATCGCCATCATGCGCCAGGCCGGCGTCATCACCGAGGCGGCCTACGCGGCCACGCTCGGCCGTCTGCGCCACGGCATGAGCAACCTGGACCTGATCACCGAGGTCAACTACCAGCTCAAGCGCCACGGCGCGTTCACCAACTCTTTCGTCACCTCGTTCTATAACATGGGGACGAACTATCCCTTCGACTTCACCAACCGGGAGGCTGTGCTGCAAGTCCCGCTGGAGCCGCCGGTTTCGGTTTCGTTCGACTTCGGCGCGGCCTATGAGGGCTATTGCTACGACTACGGTCGCTCCGTCTTCTTCGGCGAACCGGACGCCGAGTACCGCCGCGTCTATGAACTGGTCATGAACGCCCAGGCCGCGGGCATCGCGGCGCTGAAGACGGGCGAGACCTGCGCCCAGGCCGACGCGGCCGCGCGCGCCGTGATCGAAGAGGGCGGCTATGGCGAGGCCTTCCGTCACCGGCTGGGACACGGCATCGGCATGGACGTCCACGAGCCCCCTTTCCTGACCGCGGGGGACGAAACCGTCATGCAAGCAGGCATGTGCTTCACCATAGAGCCAAGCATCTTCATTCCCCGCCGCCTGGGCGCGCGGGTGGAGGATGTGGTCGTGGTGGGTCCGACTGGCGGCGAACCCCTGACCAGCGGTTATCAGACGTTGCATGTCGTCGAATAGATCGGCAGAGATGCAGAGAAATTGGGAGATTGGAGATTGGAGATTGGAGGAGATTGGAGATTGGCCTTCAACCGAAGAACTCCCAATCTCCCAATCTCTGATCTCCAATTTCCAATCTCTAATCTCCCACGAAAGCGAGCATTGACCATGACAAAAGAAACCTACAGCAGCCACACGGTTTGGGAGGAGATGGCCGGCTACAGCCGCGCGGTGCGCGTGGGCGACCGTATTCTGGTGGCGGGGACCACGGCCAGCGGGCCCGACGGCCTGGTGGGCGGCGACGATCCCGCGGCCCAGGCCGACTTCATCATCGACAAGATCCAGCGGGCCATCGAAGCGCTGGGCGGACGCCTGGAGGACGTGGTGCGCACCCGCGTCTTCGTCAGCGATATCGAACACTGGGAGGCGGTGGCCCAGGTGCATGGCCGGCGTTTTGGTCACATCCGGCCGGTCAACACTTTGGTGGAGGCCCGGCTCGTGGGTCCCCAATTCCTGGTGGAAATAGAGGTCGAAGCCGTTGTAGGAGCAGGTGGTTGATGCGCTTTAGTCTGCGGCTCAACAATGATCTGTCTCTGCCCGAATATGTGGCGCTGGCCCAGGCCGCCGAAGCCGCGGGCTTTGACCAGATCTGGGTCTCGAACGACCTCTTCCTGCGCAGCGCGCCCGTCATCCTGGCGGCCATGGCCCAAGCTACGGAACGGATCGAGCTCGGCAGCGGCATCTTCAACCCCTACACCATCCACCCGGCCGAGCTGGCCATGTTCGCGGCCACCATGGATGAACTGAGCGGCAATCGCTTCAACCTGGGGCTGGCCGCGGGCGCGGGCGAATTCCTGAAGTGGGTCGGCATTGCGCAGGAACGCCCGCTGGCCACCCTGCGCGAGACCATCACGGCCATACGCGCGCTGCTACGGGGCGAACGGGTGGCGCTGGACGGCCGGCGTCTGCACTGGACGGGCGAAGCCTACCTGCGCTTTACGCCGCCCCGGGTCACGCCCATCTATGTGGGCGCGATGGGGCCGAAGATGCTGGCGCTGGCCGGCGAGCTGGCCGACGGCGCGCTGCCCCTGCTCTTTCCGCCGGAGCACTTTTTCCAGGTTCGGGAACTCCTTCAGGCCGGCGTCTCCTGCCGGGATGACAGCCTGGGCGATCTTGACTTTGCCGCCTGTATCTGGGTCTCTCTGGCCGCGGACCGGGAGGCGGCCAGGCGGGCGTTAGCCGAAAAGATCGCCTACTATGGACATGCCCTCAGCCCGTTGATCCTGGCGCGGCTAGGGCTTGAACAGGTCGACTTTGGCCCCATCGAACAGGCTATGATGGTGGAGCGAAATCCGGAGAAGGCCATCGCCCTGGTAAACGAGCGTATGTTGCGCATGGGCGTCATCGGCCAGCCCGAGGACGTCATCCAGCGCCTCACGCCCCTGATCGAGGCCGGCGCAACCCACCTCAGCTTCGGCCCGCCCCTGGGACCGGACAGGCTGATCGCTGTGTCGCTATTGGGAGAGGTGATTGAAGCCGTGAGGGGGGTGACAGGATGACAGGATGACAAGGTGAGGGGGTGAGGGGGTGACTCATGACGAGTGACGAGTCATCCTGTCATCCTGTCATCTTGTCATCCTGCCAGCGGATCGGACTAACGTCATCATGACGCAGGCGGCGCTTTTCGAGGCGATCGATGCGCATGATCAGGCCACAGGCGGGGTCGGGACAGATGACGCGGCTGTCGGTCTCCATCCAGTCCGCGGGGTGGTTCTGGCGCTGCTTGGCGGGCAAGAGCGGGATCGCGGCCTGGAAGGCGTAGAGGCAGAAGTCGGCACCATCGGGCAGCGAAAATTTACCGCCGCGCAGGTAGACGCAATCGCCCACGTGCATGTTGCAGGTGCAGTGGCCGTCGATGCGCTCCACCATGAGGCGCAGATCATAGAGGTCGAATTCATCGGGTCGTTGGTCATGGGTCATGGCGTATCGCTCCTGATGCATATCTTTGCGTATCACACGTTTTGTTGGAACGCGGATTTACGCTGATGCCAATGGATTTTCACGGATTTTTTGTATCA
>JAJRVT010000330.1 GCA_024277175.1 Chloroflexota bacterium
AACGCCCAGCGCGATGCAGAGGATGATCACGGCCAGGCGCAGCAGGTTCTCCGCCGGCATGAGCAGCAGGTTGCGATCCGGAACCCATGTTTTGAGCAGGCGGGCGGTCGTATAGGCGCCATAGCCCATGAACGCGGTCAGGGCCAGGGTGAGGAGAACGAAGAGCCAGTAAGGGGCGGGCATGGAGGGCCTTTCAGGTGGACGGTTATCCTGTGATTGGGATTCACTAAGTTTTCTGGGATTGTACCATCAGGATTCCCGGGTCACAATGACCGCGTGGGGTTCGAGCCTTCCACAGTGATGACGACTTTTCCACGAGCGCGCCCCTCTTCCACATAGCCCATCGCCTCAGGGACCTCGCTCAGCGGATACGTTCTGTCAATGACCGGTGTGACCTTATCGGCTTCGATGAGATCCTTGAGAACAGCCAGGTCCTCACTGTTCGGCGTCGAGATGAATGGGCGTCCCTGCTGTCGCATGAACGGTGACAACAGAAATGCCTTGAGCACGTAACCCATGCCGCCGTGGCCGCTGTTCGGTATGATAATCCCCTGTGCGGTGAGCGCACGCCTGAGGTCAGAGAACGAGCGGTTCGCTACATTGTCGAGGATAAGGTCGTATCGCCGACCACTTTTTACGAAGTCCTCCTGGGTGTAATCGATGACATGATCTGCGCCGATCGATCGGACCAAGTCCACGTTTCTTGTGCTGCAAACGCCGGTTACTTCTGCTCCGAATGCCTTGGCAATCTGCACCGCAAACGTCCCCACGCCCCCAGAGGCGCCATTGATCAACACCTTCTGACCTGAACAGATTTTTCCTGCATCTCGAAGACTCTGAAGGGCAGTAAGCGCTGCAGTAGGCACAGCCGCAGCCTGTTCGAATGTGAGATTCGTGGGTTTCATCGTGAACTTGTCTTCTGGCGCGCACGCATACTCGGCGAGAGCGCCGTTGCACGAACTGTACACCTCATCTCCTGGCTGGAACCGCTTCACCTGCTTGCCGACCGCCGAAACGCGCCCTGCCACGTCCCATCCAGGAATATAGTTCGTTGGTTTGGGAAACCCGACGGCAAATCGAGCGACCCACGGACTACCTCTCATGGAGAAGACGTCACCTGCGTTGAGGGCAGCCGCATGAACGCGCACCAGCACGTCGTTTTCTTTGACCACCGGATTGTCGATCTCCTTGAGTTCGAGGACATCCGGTGAGCCGTAGCTGTTTTGGACGATTGCTTTCATCTTTCTTCAGACCTCGTATTGGGGCGGTTGGCGGGGCCGACCACCAGCGGGTTGGCGGGGTCGGCGCCCCATTCCTGCATCGAAGCCGCGTAGACGGCGATGTCGTTGAAGCCGAGCCGGGTCATGATGAAGGCATTGGATGACGCCGCCACCCCGCCACCGCAATAGGTGATGGTGCGGGTGTTGCGGTCGCCGTCATGCATGGCGACCAGATCGTCGTGGGGTCGGTAGCGGCCCGATTCGTCGAGCAGGTCGAGGGCGCTGAGGTTCGAGGCGCCGGGGATATGTTGGCTCCGGTAGCTGTCTGCGTCCAGTGCATCGATGAGGCGGACGGCGCCGTTGTCGATGGCGCCCTCCTCGATGGCGGCGAACACCTCGTCCCGGTCGGCGATCAGTTGCGGTCGGGGGGCGGGGGTGAGCCGTTTCGCAGGTCGGGTGGACGGCTCGGTGGAGAGGGGACGCCCCTCGGCGGTCCAGACGTCCAGCCCGCCATCGAGCAGCGCCGCCCGGTCGAATCCGATCCAGCGCAACATCCACCAGACGCGGGCGGCCCACACTCTCCGGTTCCCGTCGTAGAGCACGACCCGGGAATCATCGCCGACCCCCAACGCGCCCATGGCGGAACAGAATCGCTCCGGCGTCGGCATGGGGGCCCACCAGCCCGGTTTGTCGGGGGCGGAGAGAGCGCCGAGGAGATCGGCGAAGCCTGCGCCGGGGATATGGCCGGCGTCGTATTCTTCCCGGCCGCTGACGATGCGGAAGCCGGCGTCAGGAGCAGGTTTCACGACAACGGTGCAGTCGAGCACCACGAGATCCGGGTCGTCGAGATGTTGGCTCAGCCAATCCGTCGTTACAAGCGTGTCCATGTCATTCATCATTTGTCTCCTTAGTTGTTTGGGTGCGTCCTAAACGAGTTGGGTGGGTGTCACCTTCCAGGAAGCTCGCAGTTGCCCTGGAAGGTTGTGCGACTGACAGTTCTAAGTCATTTAGGACGCACCCTTATTGTTTGACGTCATTGCTTGATATCCAGCGCGTCCGCCTGGCTGGGATTGACGCACATGACCGAGAGCAGCGGCACACCTAGATCACGCACTTTTCGTAGCAATCCATGCAATGCGGCCTGATCGACCACCGGGCCGGTCAAAAGTGTATCACCGTTGTCTTCCAGCGTGATGGTCAGGCCCTCAAACCAGTCTGCCCATTGATGACCCAGATGGCCCTGGACCCTGATCTGATAGAGCGGTGGTTCACTGGGTCCAGTTTTTGGGTTAAGTTTGTTTGACATTGCCCTGCACCTGATGTGGACGACCATAACAATCTGCACCACTTGGTCATTTTATGCTGTAGACAAACTCATTTGCTCGCTCTCGTTACTATCTGTTTTTGCAGACTCAGAAACGATTGCGGATGAATTGAACCCTTTTACTATGAGCCAAATCGGAAAAGCTATTTCAAATAAGGCTCCGGGAAGAAACAGAACCATTCCGATGCTATAGCCGAAAATTTCTGACGAGCCACTTGCTATCAACGCTGCGTATCCAATCAAGCCCAGTACTGATATCGCTCGTGGAACGAGTTTTGATCTGTATAACAGATAGCAAAATGGCAAGCTTCCCAGGCCAAGCGCAATCATCGCGACTTGAAAGGCCAAACCACTTTCTGCCATGAAAAGAGTGCCTGAAATTTGAAAATAGGCGGCATTCGACGCCCCTGCTTGTACATACCCCTGGCTCAATGGTATTAGCAATAGCAGGCTGACTCCAGCAACAATCAGCAGTATGCACTCAATAATTCTGGCGCCGACATATCCGATAGCTATTGCTTCATTATGCTTTTTTAGGACTGGAAAGAGCAATACGCCGATGACAACAACCGCAGCGGCGTCAATAAACTCAAGGAGCACTCCGATTACCACCCGGCTTTCATTTTGAAAAACATTCATAAGATAGTCTGGAGCATTTAGGATCGATTCTATGAGTCCACTACCCAGTATGTATGTAACCGTCGCGGTTAGGAATAATACGCCCACAATTCTTGCGGTCGTTTTGTTTGTATTCATGTTCAATCTCCATTGTCGAACGATATTGATGGGTTTCAGCTTGTGGCCCATCGTTATACTTTGTGCCACTTGCTTGCTGCCCAGGCAGTATATCTGCAATGGGGTATTGGCGTATAGGCACTAAAGTATTGTTTTGGGGTATCGTTGTGGGGTTGCTGAGAGGCGGGTCATGCTACCAGCGCGATTTATGGATTGCTTGACGCTCCCTACATTCAGGCTACAACAGACCTAACTCACGGGCGCGGGCGACCGCTTCTGTGCGTCTTTGAACCTGTAGTTTGCCGTAGATATTGCGATTGTGTCCTTTCACAGTGCTCAAGGCGAGAAAAAGCCGCTCGCAAATTTCACGGTTCGAGAGTCCCTGGGAAACGAGTCGTAACACTTCCAGCTCGCGTTCGCTCAACGGTTCGATGAGCGACTGGGGAGGGGGCGCAGGAGACGGAGTAAATTTGTCTTCGCTCCCCTGTTCCTCCGCTTCGAATGCAGCCAGCAACCTGCCGACGTAGTCCGGCATCACGCCCAGGGCCGCGGCTTCGGACAACAGTTGAGCCATCGGCGGCCCTTCGTCCACAAAGATGCGGATGAAGCCGCCCGGCTCTGCCAGCGCCAGCGCCTCGCCCAGCAGTTGCACAGCCTGCTCCTTTGCGCCATGCGCCTGGTGAGCGACCGCCTCTAGCGCCAGCACCTTGAGCCGTTCATCCGGCCAACCCTTTGCCTCCGCCTGCCGGCGCAATGGCTCCAGCAGGACCAGCGCCGCGGCCGCGTCTCCCTGGGCCAGATGCACCCGGGCCTGGCTGATGGGGAGTTCGTGGGTCTCGGCCAGATGTGCGGCTGCTTCCAGATTGCCCTGCCGGATCAGCAATAGCACTCGCGCAGCGGCAACCCCAGGCATCTGAAAGACGAAGCGATGCAGGCGCGTGGACTCGTCCGCCTTCGTCAAGAGAGCAGCCGCGCCGGCCACGTCTCCCCGGGCAAGTTTCAGGCGGGCGAGAAAGAGTTCACAGGTGACAAATCGGTCATTGTTTTTTATCTGCCGCGCCAGGTCAACGCTCTGTTGTCCGTGCTCTTGGGCGGCATCCATATCGTTCCATTCATACAACAGTTGGGCCAGGCCAAGATGCGCTTCGCAGGCAACCGGCAGCGGCGAATCACCCACCAATTGCAGGGCATTCCGGTAGGTCTCGGCCGCCAGAGAGAGCTGGTTTTCAGATTCCTGCACCTGGGCCAGGCCGATTGTCGCCATGATGGTGATGATAAAGTGCCCAATCGTCTGACTGATGGTTAACGCTTCGGTATAGGCCTGGCTGGCCGCGGCGCGGTCTCCCTGTAGTTGGTAGGCGACCCCCAGCGTCCAGGTAGTGGCGGTGCGGACAGGCAGGTTGTCGGGATGCAGATATTCCAGGGCGCGAAGCGACTGGGCGACGATGGTCTCCACATCGTAGTGAACGACAGCCACTGTGGCCCGTATGGCCGCAATATGTCCCACCAGATCTCGGGTCTTGTCGTCCAGTTCAGCGTCCTGCAGCGCTGCTTCAGCCGCGTGCAACTTCTCTTCGACGCCGATCGGTTGGCTGGCAAAGAGCAATGCTGAGGCGTAAATCACCCACAACGACGGCCTGGCATCCAGCACGGCTGTTGGTAGCGAGTCCAGCCAGTTCAATACAGGGGCCGCCGCGCCGCGAAAGATCAGGGGCATCCCCTCGCCTTCGACCAGGCGCGCGGCGCGTTCAACATCATTGGCGGCGACGGCATGGCGAAAAGCTTCAATCTCCAGGCCATTGTCCTCGTACCATACGCTGGCGCGAATGTGCAATTCGGTCTGCAAGGAGGCTGCGCTCTGCTGCAGTCGCTGCCGCAGCAAATCGGCAAAGAGATGGTGATAGCGATACCAACGCCGCTCGTTGTCCAGGGGGACGATGAAGAGGTTGGCTTGTTCAAGATATGCCAGGGTTTCTTGTCCGGACGTAGCGGGATCGAGCAGGACGGCATCGCAAAGGGGGCTGCACATACGGTCGAGGATAGAGGTGTGCAACAAGAAAGTCTGGATGTTTTCGGGCTGCTGTTGCAGGACTTCCTCAACCAGATAGTCCAGCACAAACCGGTGGCTGCCGGTGAACGACTGGATGAAGCCGCCAACATCGTACTGCCCAGCGTCTTGATATCCCTGCATTGAAATAGCGGCCAGTTGCAGGCCGGCGATCCAGCCTTCGGTGCGGGTTTCCAGCGCGGCGATGTTTTCCGCTGAGAGGGTCAGGCCCATCGCCTGGTTGAGAAATACGGCGGCTTCATCGAGGGCGAAACGCAAGTCCGCGGCGCGCAGTTCTGTCAATTGACCCCGGGCGCGCAGCCGAGCCAGCGGCAGGTTTGGATCATCGCGGGTGGTGATGATCAGGTGCATCTGGGGCGGCAGGTGTTCGATCAGAAAGGTGAGGGCGTTGTCAACCGGTCTGGCGTCAACAACGTGGTAGTCGTCAAGGACGAGGACGAAATTGTCCGGGATGGTGGCGATTTCATTGAGCAGGGCTGTCAGAATCGATTCGGTTGGCGGTGGCTGAGGGGATTGAAGCGCTGCCAATATTCCTGCTCCAATATCCGCCGTAAACCCTTCGGCTCCGCTCAGGGCAAGCGTCTGCAAAGCAGCGACGAGGTAAGTCAGAAAGCGTGTGGGGTCGCTATCCCCTGCGTCCAGCGACAGCCAGGCGACCGGGCGCTCCGGGATCCCCCCGGGAGCGGCGATCCATTCGCTGAGCAGCGTGGTTTTACCAAAGCCAGCCGGGGCGGAGACGAGGGTCAGTCTGCGGTGCAGACCCTCGTTCAGCCGCTCGATCAGGCGGGGGCGGAGGACAATTTTTGGCCGCAGTGGGGGGATATAAAGTTTAGTGGCTAAAATTGGCGTGGACATAGAGCAACTATACTACATAACGCATATATTCGGTATCCCCCACCGTTTCCCCCGGATATCTCATCCATCTGGGGGAAACTGCTCACCGTTTCCGCCAGCCGCTTCAACCGTCCCGGAACCTGCCCCATGTCCGACGGGATTGGCGCGTATGCGAGGGGCTGTGGGTGTGAAACGCGTCCCTTCCCACAGAATAGGCGATGCGCTTGCTGACGCAGCCCAAATCATGGTACAATTCCTCCGCTTGAGAGGAAACCATTCTCTCTGATGGGCGGGAACAACGGCGTTCCCGCCTTTTATCTATTCCCCCGTCAGCAGGCGCCTCTCCGGCCACAAACGGAGCCACAACAGGGCTTCAACAGGGATTGAACTCCCGTCCCTATACTGGAGAAAGAAGTTTTCAGTCGTTGCTTCCTTTCATCAACGCGGGCGCTTCCCTCGTCCGCCATAGACAGGTGCGTAGGAGACGAACCGTGAAAATAGTTGTGCTAATCAAGCAGACGCCAGACACCGCCGAGCTCCCGAACATTTCGGCGGAAGAGGCCCAGAGTGGCGATATTCGCGCCACCATGGTGATCAACCCGTGGGATGAGTACGCGGCCGAAGAGGCCATCGACCTCTGCGACCGCTTCGACGGCGACGCCATCGCCATCACCATGGGGACGCCGGACTCGACCGACGCGCTCAAGCACGCCCTGGCCATGGGCGTGGGCGACGCCATGCTGGTCGACAGCAGCGGCCTGGGTGAAATGGACCTGAGCGTGGCCGCCGAAGCGCTGGCCGCGGCCATCAAAGAAGAGGGTAACGTAGACCTGGTGCTGACCGGCAAGCAGAGCGTGGACGGTAACAGCAGTGCGCTCTTCGCCGGCATTGCCTGCAAGCTCGGCTACCCGCTGCTGAGCAACGTCTCCAAGGTGGTGGATATCGCCGACGGCGTCATCACCGTGGAGCGCATTGTGGACGGAGGCCAGGAAACGGTCACCGCGCCCCTGCCTGCGGTGGTCAGCGTCGGCAAGGAGATCAACGATCCCCGCTATCCCAGCTTCATGGGCATCCGCAAAGCCAACCGCAAGAAGATCCCGACGATTTCCGTGGCGGATCTGGGCGTGAGCGCGTCGCCCAAGGTGCAGTGGACCAACATCCGCAAGCCGGAGGCGCGTCATACCGAAGTGGTGATCATCGAAGGCGAGACGGTCCAGGAAAAAGCCGCCAAGTTGGCCGATGCGCTGCTGGCGGAAAAGGTGATATAAGGAGAACACCATGTCTGTATTGGTTTGGATTGAACAAACAGAAGGTGGCGCTGTTCCCAGTTGTTGGGAACTGGCCGGCAAAGGTCGCGAACTGGCCGACGCCCTGGGCGTTTCTCTCGACGCAGTGGTCATGGGTGCGGAGACGGCTCAGACCGCGGCCGCGGCCCAGAGCTACGGCTTCGACAAAGTGTACGCTATCACGGATCCGGTGTTGGCCGACTATCGCCTGACCGCGTACGCCGTCGGTCTTCAGAAGGCCGTGGAGGCCAGCGGCGCCAGCGTCGTGTTGGCTTCCGCCACCATCGGTGGCCGCGAGGTCACCGCTTATGTGGCCTGCCAGCTTGACGCCGGCCTGGCCCCTGACGCGGTGGACCTGCGCATCGAAGACGGAAAGCTAGTGGCGACGCGCGCGGTCTACAGCAACAACATTCTGACCGATGTGATCTTCAACAGCGATATTCAGGTGGCCAGCGCGCGGCCCCGCTCCTTCCCCATCCCCGAACCGGGCGCGGCCGGCGGCGAGGTCATCGCACTGGACCTGGGCCTGGGCGAGGACGACATCCCGGAGAAGGTCATCGACGTCAAGGTGAGCGACAGTGGTGAGGTCAGCCTGACCGACGCCAGCATCATCGTCTCCGGCGGGCGCGGCGTGGCCGCGGATCCGGTCAAGGGCTTCGAACTGGTGACCGCGCTGGCCGATGTGCTGGGCGCGGCCGTGGGCGCCAGCCGCGCGGCGGTGGACGCCGACTACATTCCCTACAAGCACCAGGTGGGGCAAACGGGCAAGACGGTCAAGCCGGACCTCTACATCGCCGCCGGCATCAGCGGCGCGATCCAGCACCTGGCCGGCATGGGCGGCAGCAAGATCATCGTCGCCATCAACAAGGACCCGGACGCGCCCATCTTCGAACGCGCCAACTACGGCATCGTAGGCGACCTCTTCGAGGTGCTGCCGGCGCTGACCGATGCGTTCAAGGAGCGGCTAAGTTAAATTGAAAATTGAGGATTGAAAATTGGAGATTGGGGCGATTAGAGATTGGGAAGATTGCCGATCTCCAATCTCCCCACTCTCTTTTTTTATTCCACGCCGGCGATTGCGGGGGCCGATTGCGCCTTCGCCCGAAAGACGAGCCAGCCGACCAGGACCACGATGCTGGCCAGGCCGGTGACGGTGAAGACCTGCTGCACGCCCATGCCCAATTTGTCCTGAGCCAAGCCTGCCCAGACGATGGAGACGGACTGGGTCAGGGTCAGGGCAGCGAACTCGAAGGCGAAGACCCGTCCCCGGAAGCTATCGGCCACGACCCGTTGCAAAAACGCGCTGGAGAAGACCCATAGCGCGCCTGTGCCCAGTGACCGCATAAGCGTGAACGCCAACGCCCAGCCCAACGTGGGCGCCCACCCCAGCCCCAGCATGCCTCCCGTCAACAATGCGAAGCCCAGGGTGATGGCCCACAGGGTGGCGGTGCGGTTGTCGCCCAACCAGCGCCGGACGAAGATGGGGCCGAATCCCGTGCCCAGCCCCACCGTGGCGTAGATCAGCCCCAGGGTCAGCGCGCCGTTGCCGTTGATGGGAAAGATCTTTTCGGCCATGGCGATCTCCACCACATTGGCCGCACCCCAGATCAGAGACCCCGCTGCCTTGGCCAGGGCCAACACCAGGATAAAACGCCGGCCGCGCAGATAGCGCAAGCCATCGACAAATTCAAAAAAGCCGCCGCTGCTGCTCTCCCGGTGGGCGCGTTCGGTCGGGCTGAGAGGCGGGACCGTCACCCGGCTCACGAACCAGGCCGACACCATGAAGGTGAGTGCGTCCAGGACAAAGGCTGTGCGTATGCCAAAGGCTGCGGTGGCGATTCCACCCAGCAGCGCACCGATGGCCAGCATGCTGCTCCAGGTGAAGCTGTCCAGCGCGTTGGCCGTGACGAGATCTTCGGTTTTCACCAAGCTGGGCAAGAGGGCCCGTTCTGCCGGGATGAAGAAGGCGCTGAGGGTGAACTGGAGCGCGGTCAGCGTGTAGAATATCCAGATATGGGCGGGGTCGCGCACCAGCAGGAACCCCAGCACCGTCAGCGCGCGCAGCAGATCGCTGGCGATCATGATCTGGCGGCGGCTGAGTCGGTCGGCGATCACGCCGGCAAAGGGGCTGGTGAAGAAGAGGGGCAGGAAGCGAGCCAGGAAAAGCGCGCTGATCGCGGTCCCGGAGCCGGTCAGGGTAGCGATGAGAGTGGCCGACGCCAGCAGGTTGAACCAGTCGCCCAACAGGCTGATCAGCTTGGAAATCCATAGCTGACGATAGTCGTGGTTGCCTCTGAGAAGATCGAGATATTCCTGCACTTAGTTCGCCTGTGTTTCATGAATACGAACGAAAACGGGGGAATGATGTCTTATCGCATCGAATACCCCAACTGCCGCAGCATCCCCTCGCGTTTGCGCCACTTCTCCCACACCTTGACCCATAGCTCCAGGTAGACCTTGGACCCCACCAACTCTTCGATCTCCGGACGAGCGGCCTGGCCGATGCGCTTGATCATGGACCCCTTGGCGCCGAGGACGATCCCCTTCTGGCTGCTGCGCTCCACGTAGAGGACCGCAGAGATGTAGACCATGCCGTTCTCGCGCTCGGAAAACTCGTCCACGTCCACGGCCAGGCTGTGGGGCACCTCCTGCTGGAGGAGCATGAGCGCCTTCTCGCGGATCAACTCGGCGACGATGAAGCGGGTTTGCATGTCCGTCACCTGGTCGGCGGGGTAGAAGCGAGGACCGGTCGGCAGGGTTGCGCGCAGCATCTCCAGCAACGCGTCCACATTGTAGCCCGTCAGCGCGCTGAAGGCGATGACCTGCACCCGCGGGGCGGTCTCATCGCCGGTCCCGGACTGCTCCTCCATCCAGGCGAACAGCGCCCGGTACGCGTCCATCCGCTCGTCCAGATTGGCGACTGCGCCCGGCTTGTCCAGCTTGTTCAGCCCGACGATGACGGGTGGCAGTTTCCTGCGCTGATAGAGTTCATGGAGACTCTCGGCAATGGCCCGATCCTCGGCCTTGGGCGGGACGTGCACATCCACCAGCCAGAGGATCAGGTCGGCATTGGTGATGGTCTCGTTGACCACGCCCATCATGTACTCGCCCAGCTTGTTGCTCGGCTTGTGCATGCCCGGCGTGTCCAGAAAGATCATCTGGTAGTCGTCGGTGGTCAGCATGCGCAGCAACTGGTTGCGGGTGGTCTGGGGCTTGGGGCTGGTGATGGCGATGTTCTGGCCCAGCAGCAGGTTGAGCAGGGTGGACTTGCCCACGTTGGGCCGGC
>JAJRVT010000331.1 GCA_024277175.1 Chloroflexota bacterium
AATGTCCCGCCGCCAGGCGCGGATGCGCTCCTGGAGTTGCTGGGCGCGCATGTAGACTTCCTGCTTTGTAACCGGCGTTGACATGACTGACGCTTTCCTTTCAATAGAGATGATGAAATAGTATGGTCAAACAAAAAGCGCCGGGGCGATTATGCGCCCCCGCGCCTCTCTTTTTTGTCAATTGATCGCGGCGACTGCGCCAGATCGTCTGTGATGTATGCATTTATGCTGATACGGTGCGGTGCACGATCATCAGGCGGTTCGCCGGCTTCCGCCGCAGGCGCCCCTTCCACCGGGATGCGATATTTCTTGCCCTCTTCGATCAGCATGACGGGAATGCCGTTGCGGATCGGGTAGCGGTAGCCATTGCGCGGGTTGAGCAGGAACTTGCCGTCGTCCACCAACTCCAAGGGACCCTTGTCCTCCGGGCAGACCAGAATTTTCAGCAAATCCTCGCTGACCTCGCCGCCCAGGGGCGCTTCATCCAGCGATTTGACCGGCTCGGAGGGCAACACGCCGCTGCCGCGGCTGGCGAAATCATCACCACCGGACGGGGCCATCAGTTTGCGAATTAGCATGACGAAACCGCCAATAGCAGCGGCGATGATTGTCAGGCGTAAAATTTTCTTCATCGGTTTATCTCCATAGGTTTCATATTACAGGCGAATTTCCCATGACGACGGTCTCGGCCGTATACGTCGGTGGGAGCCGGGCAAAGCCAGAATTTTCTCACCAATCTTAGCACAGAATCAGAGAGGAGTGCAATTCCAAATTGAAGCGCATCCGCGTCGTCTTCTGGATTGTGCAGCGAGAACGATCGCGGCTATCATGGATCTACGCCCCCGTTTTCTCAGGATATTACCGCCCAACCCAATAAAGATAAAGGAAACGCACTATGACCGCTCAAGCCCTCCCCGAACACGGATCATGCTTCGTCTGTGGAACAACGAACCCCCATAGCATAGGCGTCACCTGGTATCTGCAAGCGGATGACAGCATCACCACCGAGGTCGTTTTCACCGAAGCCCAGCAGGGCCCGCCGGGCTATGTCCACGGCGGCGCGACCGCGGCGGTCCTGGATGAGGCCATGGGCGCGGCCGTCTGGCGGGCCGGATTCAGCGTTGCCGCCGTAAATCTGAATGTGGATTATCGCCGTCCCGTGCCGTTGAACCAGCCGGTGTCTGTGGTCGCGCGGCTTTCCGATCAGGGCGAAGGGCGCGCGATCCGCGCCCGTAGCGAGTTGCGTCTGGCCGATGGCACGGTGGCCGCGGTCGGCCGCGGCATCTATGTGGAAGCGCCCCACCTGTTCGAGAAAGCGTTTTATCACGAAGAGGACGGTGATGCTGAAAGCGAAGGGGAATAGTTTAAGGATCACAGCAACAACCACCCAGAAAGACGCTCATGCCGCCGTCCGGCGTCAGAAGGAATGAAAAACAATCCGCGTAATCTGCATAATCTTCGGTTAATTTTTCAGAGCAGTTTCCTGGAAGATGAATAGTCGCGCTTACCACCCGCCCTGACTCTTGCACAGGATATCCCAGTTCCCCCGCTGACAGACTACGTCATTCTGATTGATGACTTCGAGCTTGAAGGTGACCAGGCCGCCGCCGATGCGCGCCATGGCCTTGGTCGCGGCCACTGTGACCCGCAGATGAACGGTGTCGCCGATAAAGACCGGTTTGACGAACTTCCAATCCAGGCTGCGGAAGGCGATGACCGTGTCCTCCATGAAGCCCAAACGCATAGCCTGGCCGCTGGCGATGCTGAGGATCAACAGGCCGTGCGCGACCCGCTGGCCAAAAGGCTGATCCTTGGAATACTCGGCGTCGGTGTGGATCAGGTTCCAATCACCGGAGAGGCTGGCGAAGTTGACGATGTCAGTCTCGGTGATGGTGCGGCCCACGCTCTCCACCTGGTCACCGACCTCGAACTCCTCGAAAAAGAGGCCACGCGGACGGGCCAGCTTTTGTTTGCTCATGGATCAACTTTCCTTTCTCATGCAAAACTGGCTATCGTATCTCCTCAGAAAACAGGGACGCAGAGGGCTACACCCTGTCATCTTGTCACCCTCTCATCTTGTCATCCACTCATCTCATCCAAGATCGTCTCCAACGCCTCCACGCCATAATAATAGCGCTCATGGCAGAAGTGGCACTCCACCACGGCCTCGCCTTCGGCCATGAGCGATTCGATCTCGTCCCGCCCCAGCAGCATGAGCGCCTTTTTCGAGCGCTCCCAACTGCATGAGCAGCGGAAAGAGAGGTCACGTTTCTCCAGCACCTCGTAGTCCATAGGGCCAAAGATCATGCGCAGGATCTCTTCCGGCGTCTGCTCGTCGGTCAGCAGTTCGGCCAGGGGCGGCAGATCGTCAGAACGCTGGATCAGGCGATCCAGCGCCCCCGGATCGCCGCCGGGCAACGGCTGTAGCAGCAGACCGCCGGCCACACGCAACTCGCCAATACTGTTCATCTTCACGCCGATTTCCACCAGTGAGGGGACCTGTTCTGAGCGCTGGAGATAATGCATCAACTCTTCATCCAGATGGCCGCTCTGCAACTCGACCACACCCCGGTAGATATCCTTAACGCGCAGGTCTTTGGCCACGGTCAGCAGACCTTGCTCGCCGATCGCGAACGCCACCTGCTCCGGGCCGATATTGATGGGCGACGGCAGATCGGGAACGCTGACGTAGCCGCGCACATGACCGTAGGCGTCCGACTCCGTCACCATCTGGCCCAGCGGTCCGTTTCCCTGCACCTTGATGGCCACCCGTTGCTGCACCTTGAGCAGCGCGCCCAGGAGCGCCGCGGCCGTCAACCCATAGCTGAGCGCGGCCGCGGACAGGGGAGACGCATCATGCCGCCGCGCGCCCTCGCGGCCCATCGCCGTAGTGAGACAGGCGAAGCCGCGTACGCCCGCCTCCCTTGCTATCACCCGCACTAAATGATCGCCCATGGTCTTGCCCCTCACCGACTCACCCTCCGGGAGGTGATCGCCAGAACGCCGGTAAGCGGAGTCGTCTCAACCATCTCCCCGAGGTTATTCCCCCAATGAACACCCCAAAGAGCGTATCACACCTGCGAAAAAGGCAAAAATCAGGTGTCGTAATGACATGGGTCAACTTGAACCATTTCGCCGCTTTGGGGTATGATGCATTGACTTGCGAAAGTATTTCGTTTGTCGTGGGATCGCGAACAGGAAATCAGAAACCGAGTTTTTTGGAAAAACTCGGTTTCTCACTCGC
>JAJRVT010000332.1 GCA_024277175.1 Chloroflexota bacterium
GAGTCGCCAGTTTTGGGAAAACAGTAGAACGCGAATTTTGCAGATTGGGCGGATATGCACGGATTTTTTGTTTTTATCCGTGTAAACCCGCTCAATCTGCAAAATTCGCGTTCTATTGTTTCCCGCCGCTACAGATCTTAGGCTACTTCAAGAAAATAAATACACGTCATGTCCCCGGCACTTTCCAGTCGCACTCTGGTCAGCGCCAAACTCGTGACAAGTGCCGGGGACGTTAATTCCCAGGAAGGGCCTTAGAGCTGGACGAATTTCATCCAGGTCAGTTCCTCCCATGTAGACAGTTGGGCCAGGATTTCAGGCGGGGGCGCGTCGTCCAGCCCCAGGGCCATGATGGCGTCGGTGCGCGGACCCCAACGGCCCACGTGCATGAAGCCGATGTTGATGTCCGCCTCGCCAAGCAGGGTGCCAACCCGGCCGATGATGCCCGGCTGGTCCCGGTGGGAGGTGAGCAGGATGTAGCCCCTGGCCGGGAAATCAATCCAGAGATCATTGATGTCCACGATATAAGGCGCGTCCTTGAGCACGGATCCGCGTACGGTCCAGCGGGTGTTATCCGACGTCGCGCGTATGCTGAGCATGTCATCATAGCGATCCGGCGCTTGATGCTTCTTGCGTTCGATCAGATTGAGCCCGCGACGTTCGGCCAGCACCATGGCATTGACCAGGTTGACGCGCATGGCGACGATGCCGGACAGCAGGCCCTTGACCACGGCCGCGTTGATGTAGCTTAAATCGAAGTCGGCCAGCCGCCCGTGCGCAGTCACCTCCACATCGCCCATGCCCTGGGCGCCCAGTTGGCGCAGGAAACGCCCCATGCGTTCGGCCAGATCGATGTATGGAACCAGAAAATCCATCTCGGCCGGGGGAATGATAGGGGCGTTGACCGCGTAGCGGGCCGGCCGGTCGTGGAGCACATCCACCACCTGGATGGCGACGTCGCTGGCCACTTTTTCCTGGGCTTCCACCGTGCTGCCGCCCAGGTGGGGCGTGAGGATGATCTTTTCATTATTGCGCACGGGGCTGTCCGCTGGCAGCGGCTCGACCGCGAAGACGTCCAGAGCCGCGCCGGCCACCTGCCCTCGTTCGATGGCCTCCACCAATGCAGCTTCGTCCACCACGCCGCCCCGGGCCACGTTGAGTATGCGCACGCCGGGCTTGGCCATGGCCAGCCGTTCGGCGTTCAACAGGTTGCGGGTCTGCTCGGTCAGCGGCACGTGCAAGGTGATGAAATCAGCTTGCGCCAGCAGGGTCTCTATATCCACCAACCGCACGTTGCGCTGACTGGCGTACTCTTCGGTCACGTAGGGATCATAGGCCACGACTTCCATTCCCAGCCCCTGGGCCCGCCGGGCCACCTCCTGTGCGATGCGCCCCAGGCCAATAACGCCCAGGACCTTGTTCCGCACCTCCGTCCCCACATAGCGGCTGCGTTTCCAGTCACCGGCCAGCACGTGTTGATAGGCCTGGGGAATGTTGCGGGCCAGGGCCATGAGCATGGCGATGGTGTGTTCCGCCGCCGCCACTACGTTCCCCGTGGGCGCGTTGACCACGATCACGCCGGCCTGGGTAGCCGCGGGAATGTCGATGTTGTCCACGCCCACGCCGGCCCGGCCGATGACGCGCAGCTTGACGCCGGCGTCGAGCACCTCTTCCGTCACTTTAGTGGCGCTGCGCACTAGCAGGGCGTCATAGTCGCCGATCGTTGCCAACAGTTCCTCCGGGCTTAGCCCCGGACGGTAGTCGACCTCGATATCTTCGGCTTCATAGAGCGGCGCCAACCCGGACTCGGCCAGGGCGTCGCTCACCAATACTCGAAAATAGTCGCTCATCAGTCTATCAGGTCTTTTTTATCTTCCAGCCACATTTGCTCCGGCGCGCTGATACCCAGCAGCGCCAGGATCTTGGCCAGGACAATGCGCGTCGCCTGACTCAGCAGCAGGCGAGCTTCGCTCAGCTCCGGGTTCTCTGGATCGGCCACGTAGCAATCTCGGTAGAAGGCGCTGAAGGTCTTGGTCAGATCGATGGCGTAGTGGGTGAGGTTGTGGGGCGACAGCCGCTCGATGGCCGTCTCGATTTGTTCTTCCAATCCCAGCAGCTTGCGGATCAAGGTCAGTTCCGACGGGTGGGTGAGCAGGACTAGCCGCGCCGGCGTCCGCTTGGCATCGTGCTCCGGGGTGGCGAGTCCTTTCTCGCTGGCTTTTTCCAGGATGGAGCAGATGCGGGCGTGGCCATATTGCACGTAGAAGACCGGGTTTTCTTTTTCCTGGGCAATCGCCAGATCCAGGTCGAACTCGATGGTGCTTTCCGGCGCGCGGGTGAGCAGGTTGAAGCGCAGGGCGTCGGCCCCCACTTCTTTGACCACGTCATCGATGGTGATCAGGTTGCCGGCCCGTTTGCTCAGCTTCACTTCCTTGCCGTCGCGGATGAGTTTGACCAGGTCGTACATGAGGATGACCAGCCGATCCGGGTCCAGCCCGAAGGCCTGCATCATCGCGGACATGCGCGCCACGTGGCCTTGGTGATCCACGGACCAGACGTTGACCACTTTGTCGAACTTGCGCCGGAAAAATTTGTCATAATGGTAGGCGATATCGCCGGCGAAGTAGGTGGGCTTGCCGGTGGAGCGCACGACCACCGTGTCTTTGTCGTTTTTGGGGTACTTGCTGGAAAGGAACCAGACCGCGCCGTCCCGCCGCACCAGTTCGCCCCGTTCATCCAGGTAGTCCAGGGCCTGCTGGACCAGCCCTTCGTCGTAGAGGCTTTGTTCCCGGAACCAGTTGTCAAAGATGACGCCCATGCCCGCCAGCTCCTTTTTGAGCGCGGCGAGCACGATGTCCTCGCCGATAGGCTTCAGCGCGTCGATGGCCTCATCTCGGTCCATCTGCAGGAAGCGGTCGCCATACTCATGGACGACGGTCCGCGCGTAGTCGATCATGTATTCGCCTTGGTAGCCATCCTCGGGCACGGGGACGTCCTGGCCCAGCAGTTGAGCATAGCGGGCGTAGAGGGTGGCGGCGAAATGATCGAATTGGCTGCCGCCATCATTGACGTAATATTCCCGCTGCACCCGGTAACCGGCGGCTTCCAGCACATTGGACAGGGAATCGCCCAGGGCCGCGTTGCGCGCGCCGCCGTAGTGGATGGGGCCGGTGGGGTTGGCGCTGACGAACTCCACCTGCCAGTATTGGCCTTCGCCCTGACCCAGATTGCCGAACTTATCACCTTGCTCGACGATGACGCCCACCTGCTGCTGCAGCCAGTCATCCGCCAGATAGAAATTGATGAAACCCGGCCCCGCGATCTCCGTCTTGCCCACCAGCGCGTCCGCCGGCAGGTGATCGACGATAGCCTGTGCGATCTGGCGCGGGTTGACCTTCCCGCCGCCGGCCTTGCGCGCGGCCGCAGCCGCGATCATAGCGATGTTGCTGCTATAGTCGCCGTGACCCTCTTGTTTGGGGCGCAAGATCTCCACCGGCGGCATGGAAAAATCGGGCAGCGCGCCCGCGTCCTGCGCATTGGTTATCGCTGCTTCGACCAATGCTTTGATCTCATCGCGTACCATGATTCCTCGATTCAATAACTAGACGATAACGCTATTTGACGCAGAGGCGCGAAGACGCAAAGGAGCGCAAAGAAAAAACATAAAACTCTGCGTCCCTCTGCGCCTACTAAGAAACTCACTCCCCCAGTTTCTTTTAGGAGGAATTGAACCGATCAGGTTCAACTGGAGGCTCTGCGTCAAATGGCTCTCTACGTCAAACACTCTCCATGTTATACCAATTCGGCCCGACTTCCACGTCCACCTTCAGCGGAACCTTGAGCGTGTAGGCCGACTCCATCACCTCCCGCACCAGGGCCGCCGCGCGTTTCACCTCATCAGCCGGCGTCTCCAGCACCAGTTCGTCATGGACCTGAAGCAGCATGCGCGTGCGGTAGCCGTCCTCTTTCAGTCGTTCGTGGAGGCGGATCATGGCCAGCTTCATAATATCGGCAGCGGTTCCCTGGATGGGGGCGTTGATGGCCGCTCGCTCCAGGGCTTGGCGCTGGTTATGGGGCAAACGCTTATTCTTCAGGTCCGGGAAGAAGCGTTTGCGCCCCAACAGGGTCTCTACATAGCCCTGTTCGCTGGCCTGCTGGATGGTCTCTGCGATATACGTGCGGATGGCGGGGTAGGTTTCGAAATATTGGTCCAGGAAAACCTGGGCCTCGGCCGGCGTCAGCTCAGTGCGGTTGGAGATGCCGAAGGCGCTGGAACCGTAGACGGTGGCGAAGTTGATGGTCTTGGCCACGCCCCGCTGGTGGCGGTTCACCTGTTCGATGGGCACGCCGAAGAGCCGGGCCGCGGTGGCCTTGTGGATGTCCTGGTCGGCCAGAAAGGCTTCGATCAGCCCCTGCTCGTTGGCCACGTGGGCCAGCACCCGCAACTCCACCTGACTGTAGTCGGCTGAAATCAACGACCATCCCGGCGGTGCGATGAACGCCCGGCGGATCTCCCGCCCCAGGTCGGTGCGGATGGGGATGTTCTGCAGGTTGGGGTTGCTGCTGCTCATGCGTCCGGTGATCGCGCCTGTCTGGTTGAAGCTGGTGTGCACCCGCCCCGTATCGGGGTTGACCAGCGCCGGCAGCGCGTCCACATAGGTGCTGCGCAACTTCTCCAACTGGCGCTGTTCGAAAATGATCTCCAGCACCTGTCGCTGGGTGGCGCTCAGTTGGTCGGATCGCTCGGCCAGCTTTTCCAGGTTGCTGACCGCGGTGCTGTAGTTCCCGGAAGAAGTCTTCTTCATGCCCCGGGAGGGGAAGCCCAACTCCTCGAAGAGCACTTTGCTCAGTTGCTGGGTGCTGCGCAGGTTGAACTCGTGGCCCACCAGCCTGAAGAGTTCCTGGGTCAGCTCGCCCAGCCGCTGGGTCAAGCGCACGGACATCTCCTGGAGGAAGTCCGTGTCCAGGAGGATGCCGGTCATCTCCATATCGGTCAGCACAGGCAGCAGCGGCTCCTCGATGGTCATGTAGAGGTCCCACATGCCGGCTTCCCGGAGCCGGGCGGCCAGGATGTCGAAAAGGCGGATGGTGGCATCGGTGTCCGCACAGCAATAGGGCGCGGCCAAATCCACGGGGATCGCGTCCATGGCGATCTGCTTGCGCCCGCTGCCGATCAGGTCAGAGAGCTCGGTCATGCGCCAGCCCAGCTCGTGCCAGGCCTGGGCTTTGAGTCCCAGCGAACGGCTGCCCGGGTCCAGTAGCCAGGCCATGACCATGGTGTCGTAGATATCGCCGGTCACGTCCAGCCCGTGGCGCAGGCAGACAGTGAGGTCGTACTTGCCGTTGTGGGCCAGTTTGGGGATGCTGCTATCGGCGAACACGGGCTGGAGCGCGGCCTTCACCGTTTCCCAGGGAAGCTGACCGTCCCCGGCCATCTCGGGCGCGTGGCCCACGGGGATGTACGCGGCCTGTCCCGCCTCCCAGCAGACGCCCAGCCCCACCAGGTCGGCGCGCATGGCGTCCTTGCTGGTGGTCTCCACATCGAAGCTGATGAGGTTGGCCTTGGCCAGGGTGCCGGCCAGGCGGGCCAGTCCGTCCTCGTCCTGGATGGTCTCATAGGTTGCGTCGGGGTCGGGCAGATGGGGCTTGCCCGGCTCCGGCATGGCCGCTGAGCCGCCGAAGAGGGAGAGTTGGCCGGACGCGTCCGCGGGCATCTCCGCCTGGCTGTCGGCTGGAGGCAGGTCCCGGATCAGACTGTGGAATTCCAGTTCGTCGAAAAGAGCAACGACCTTCTAGCGATCGAAATCGTGCAGCCTGCACTGGTCCACGTCATAGTCCAGATCCAGATCGGTGACGATGGTGACCAGCCGCTTGTTGAGCATGACTTGCTCTTTGGCCGCGAGCAAGTTCTGCCGGGTCTTGGGCCCCCGGATCTCGTCAGCGTGGGCGTAGATGTTCTCCAGCGTGCCGTACTGCTTGAGCCATTTGACGCCCGTCTTTTCGCCCACGCCGGGGATGCCGGGGATATTATCGGATACGTCGCCGGTCAGGGCTTTGAGATCGATGAACTGCTGGGGCGTGAGACCATAGCGCTCCTCCACTTCTTTGGGACCGTAGGCGCTGGTCTTGGGCCGCGGCCCACCCGACGTGTAGAGGATCTTGATGTGCTCGTCCACAAGCTGGAACATGTCCCGGTCGCCGGTGAGGATAAGGACGTCGTGGCCCTTGTCCGCGGCCTGGCGGGCCAGGGTCCCCAGCACGTCGTCGGCCTCATAGTTGGGGTAAGTGACGATGGGGATGTCGAACGCTTTCAGCAGTTCCTGGATGCGCTCCAGTTGGGGGCGCAGATCGTCGGGCATGCGCTCGCGGGTGGCCTTGTAGTCGGGAAACTCGCTGTGTCGCCAAGTGTCGCCCACGTCGAAGGCCACGGTCACGCAGTCGGGCTTGACTTCCTTCATGACGCTGAGCAACTTGCGCGCAAAACCATAGACCGCTGCCGTGAGCTCGCCGGAACTCGTGGACAGCGGCGTCTTCATGCCGAAATAGGCTCGGTAGGCCTGGGAATGGCCGTCGATCAGGAGTATGGTGGACATGGGAAGTGAAAAGTGGCAAGTGGCAAGTTGCAAGTGACAGATCACCACCGTCCACTTGCAACCTGCCACTTCTCACTCGATCACCAACTCCCCTTCCTCCACCAACGCCTTCACCTGGTCGAGCTTCATGATGGAGCGCAGGGTGCGGATGGTGCGGCCCGCGTCCAGACGGACGCGGCCGGTGGGCAGTTCCAGGATGTAGTTGTTGCTGCTCTGGTTGACGAGCAAAATTACATCGTCTGGTTTCTCTTGCCAGGGTGTGGTGACGGTTTGATAGACCATGGCGAACGGAATCCCCTCTGTCTGGCGCCTGGGCTGGGGGCTGCGGGTGCGAGCCGCGCCCCGTCCGGCGTTTCCGCGATTGAAAAAGACCCAAGTATTCTACAAGTGCGCAGGGGATTTGACAAGAATTCAGGGTATTCCCTTCCCTCACCCCGGCAGCGGCAATTTCGGATACTTCCGCCCGCCGGCCTGACGCTCGGCAGCCCGCGCGGCCTCCGCCTCGGCCATGCGGGCCTGGGCCTCCACCCGCGCCTGGTAGCGACGCCGCTCCTTGGAGAGCCACTGTTTGGGGTCCAGGCTGGCGTCGATCAGCCGCGCGGAGACCAGGTAACCGGTGTGGGCCACCATCTCGTCCTCGGGGCGCAACCGCTCCGGCACCGGCTTGTAGCCCCGGACCAGGACCTCCTCCACGCCGATGTCCGCAAAGCCGTTGGCCTCCAGCCCTTCCAACAGCGCGATGACCTGGTTGACTGTGGGCGTCAGGCTGGCGAAGAAGCCGCCTGTGCGCAGCGCGCCCCGCACCTGTTCCAGATAGCGCCACGGCTCGCGCACGTCCAGCATCAACGCGTCCGCTTCCTGCTGGAGGAAGCCCTCTTCGATATCGCGCAGATGCATCTCCACATAGGGCAGCAGGGCCACCCGATCCAGGTTGTTGCGGGCCAGTTGATAGTTGTGCTCCCGGGTTTCGTAGGTGAAGACCCGGCCCGTGGGCGCAACGGCCCAGGCCAGCGCGGTGGTCAGCCCGCCGCTGCCCGTGCCCGCCTCCACCACGGTGGAGCCGGCGCGCAGATTCAGCTTGTGGACCAGATAGGCCGCGTCCTTGGGGTAGATGATCTGGGTGCCGCGCTTGAGGTGCTTGATCAGGTCCGTGAGCGACGGCTCCAGCAGCAGAGCCTGCGAGCCCAGCTGGCTGACGACCGCGCCGCCATAGGGCTGGCCGATGAGCTCGTCATGGGCGAAGACGCCCTGGTGGGTGTGCATGTCCCGCCCCGGGGTCAGCTTGATCACATAGCGCTTCAGGTCCGCGGTCAGCAACAGGACCAGATCTCCGGCGCGGGTCAAGGCTTGACGCTCGGCGAACCAGTTGGATTGGAGCGGGCCGTTTTTTTCGGGCATGGCTGGGTCCGTGGGGCGGTGAAGGGCGACAAGATGACAAGATGACAGGGTGATAAGATGAGGGGAGATTGAAGAGATTGGAGATCGGGCCGTCGAGACGCCTCCCCGATCTCCAATCTCTTCAATCTCCCCGATCTCCAAAGAGTCTAAATTCCGGGGTGGCCTTAGCCATCCTCTTCCTCTTCCTTGTTCTTGGCGATGATCTCCGGGATCAGGTTAGAGGGCACGGCCGCGTAGTGATCCAGTTCGATGGTGTAGACCCCGCGGCCCTGGGTCATGGAGCGCAGGTCCGTGCCGTAGCGCAGCATCTCCGCCAGGGGAACCAAGGCGCGGATGATGGTGCGCTTACCCTTTTGTTCCATCCCCAACACGCGGCCGCGGCGGGAGTTGAAGTCTCCCATGACGTCGCCCATGTACTCGTCGGGCACCATCACCTCGACCTTATAGATGGGTTCCAGCAGCACCGGACCGGCCTCCTGCACCGCGGCCTTGAACGCCTCGCGGCCCGCAGTCTGGAAGGCAATGTCCTTTGAGTCGACCGGGTGCTCTTTGCCGTCATAGACCACGGCCTTGACGTCTACCACCGGGAAGCCAGCCACCACACCCGAATCCAGCACCTTGCGGATGCCTTTTTCGATGGAGGGCAGGAAGACGCTGCTGATGGCGCCACCGAAGACCTCGCTGGCGTACTCGAAGCCCTCGCCCCGCTCCTTCGGCTCCACACGCATGTGGACTTCGGCGAACTGGCCCGCGCCGCCCGTCTGCTTTTTGTGGCGATAGCGGGCTTTACCTTCCCGTGTGACGGTCTCCTGATAGGGCACCTTGGGCACGGAGGTGTCCACCTGGACGCCGAACTTGCTGCTTAGGCGGCGGATGCTCACATCCACGTGGGCGTCGCCCATGCCCTGCAGCACCGTCTGCTTGGTGGTGGAGATGGTCTGCACGCGCAAAGTCGGGTCCTCTTCGGTGAGGGCCTGGAGCGACTGCCCCATCTTGGCGCTGTCGGCCTTGGTGGCGGGGGAGACGGCCACCGAATAGAGCGGCCGCGGGTATTCAGGCCGGGCCACCTCGATCTTGGCCTCTGGCGTGGTCAGCGTGTCACCGGTCAGGACGTTATCCAACTTAGTGACCACGCCGATGTCGCCGGCCACCAGCTCGTCGATGGCGTCCAGTTCCTTGCCGCGCACGCTGAAGAGATTGGCGATGCGGTGGCTTTCCTCTGTGCGGGCGTTGATCAGGTGCGAATCCTTGGCGATGGTCCCGGAGAAGACGCGCACGTAGTTCATACGCCCCACATAGCGGTCGATAATGGTCTTGAAGACGGCGCCGGCCACTGGACCGTCAGGGTCCGAATTTAGTTCGAGGGGCTCACCGTTTTGGGTTGCGGCCATGCCGCGTTCATTGGGGGCGGGTACATAGCGACGCAGCGCCTTGAGCACCCGTTCCAGACCGATGTCTCCCAGGGCTGTGCCACAGTAGACGGGCACGATCGCGCCGCTGCGTACGCCCTTGTGCAACCCATGGCGCACTTCTTCGGGCGTCAGCTCTTCGCCTTCAAAATACTTCATGATCAGGTCGTCGTCCGCCTCGGCCGCGGCTTCGATTAGGGTCACCTGTGCAGCCTCCACGGCGTCCACCATGTCAGCCGGCACATCTTCCACGTGGCCGTCACTGCCGATATAGGCTTTGCCGCTGACCAGGCTGACGACGCCCTTGAAACCTTCTCCCTGGCCAATGGGCAGTTGGAAGGGAACGATATTGGAATCCGGGAAACTGGCTTGCAGATTCTCGATGGCCCTGGCGAAATTGGCGTTCTCCCGTCCCATGCGGTTGATGAAGACGATGCGCGGCTTGCCCAGCGCATCGAGCCGATCCCACACCAACTCGGTGCCGACTTCCACGCCGGCCACTGCATCCAACATCACCAACCCGGCCTCGGCCACATGCAATGCACTGATCACCTCGCCGACGAAGTCCATGTACCCGGGCGTGTCGATCAGGTTGATCTTGCTCTCTTCCCATTCGACGGGGATCACAGAGAGGTTGATCGAAATACCCCGCCGTTGCTCTTCCGCATCCCAGTCGGCTACGGTGGAGCCGTCCTCGACTCGTCCCATACGGTTGATGGCGCCGGTTTTGTAGAGCAGCGCTTCGGTCAGGGTGGTTTTGCCGGATCCGCCGTGGCCCAGGATGGCGACGTTGCGGATCTGGTCGGTGCGATACTTGGCCATGTCTCCCCCTTACAACGGAGTGTTTGTGGGACAATCAGCCCCTGTCCATAACTGAAATCAAGGATTTGCGTTGATGGCGAAAGGCGTTGTCAAACTGTGAATGATAGACGATTGCAGGTTTCAAACGGCAACGCGCCCGCTCGTCCTCGTGAGCAGGCGAGCGTGGGGTGTCGATTGTACAGGTCCTAGGCGTGCACTTGTGGGCGCGTGTATGGCTCGATCGGCGGCCCCGCACAGGGAGCGACCGGCGCCATGGATGGGGCCGCCGGGCGCGATCGAGGTTCGGGTCTTGGGGTGGGCCGACCTCGGCGAAAGGTGCGTATGCGTTCAGGTGGTCATAGTTGTATTGAAAGCTAGACACGATTGTGGAATTCTACTAAAAAAGGGGGCATACTGTCAACGCGTGGCATGGTTTGAATTGCATACAAATATAGCTATACGCCCTTTTTCCCATCGGTTTTTCTTACCCTTCCGATAGGTTTTTGTTCGATGGGCGAGCGCTTGCCGTCGGCGCTGGATTCGCGGCCGTGGCAGTGTTTGAATTTTTTACCGCTGCCGCAGGGACAGGGATCATTGCGCCCCACGTTGGCGAACAGGGCCTGCATGCGTTGATCTTCGGCCGCGTACAGTCCCATGATCTCGGCCGGGCCTCGGTTCTGGCGCAGCAGATCGGCCATGATTTGCATGGGACGACCCACATGGTGGAAAAAATGCTTGTAGCCTGCGCAAAGATAGTTCAGCCCCGGTTCGCCGTCTGGCGTGGTGATGAAGCGGTTGCGCGGGCAGCCGCCATGGCAGGCGAAGCGTACATCACACTCCAGGCAATATTGGGGCAGCGTCTCCAGCTTGTCGCGTCCGAACTGGCGCTGTTTGTCCGATGCGATCAGCTCGATCATGGGGGTTTCGCGGATATTGCCCAGCAGATAACCTGGCTCCACGTAATGGTCGCACGAGTAGAGATCGCCGGTGTGCTCCAGCGCCAGCGCGTCCCCGCAGGTGGGCGAGAAGATGCAGAGATTATGCTGTCCCACCCAACTGCCCAGGGTTACGTCGAACATCTGCACGTAGACTTCGCCCACATCATGGCGCACCCATTCCTCGAAAATATCGATCAGGAACTGGCCGTACTGCTCTGCGCCCACTGAGCGATCGGTGATCAGGTCGCCCGCTTGCATATAGAGGGGGCGGCTAGTTCCCGGTTGGGGGGCGACGTCCCCTGTGCCCCAGCCTTGATTCGCCACGGGCAGCAGCGTTTCGTCCGCACGTTCGATGATGGGAATGAACTGGATGAAACGGGCCTTCAACTCATCGCGAAAGAAGCGATAGACTTCCAGACCATGATCCTGGTTGGCCGCGTGGACGGTGGAGAGGATGTTGTACTCGACCCCGTGTTTGACCAGGTGAGCCCAGCCGCGCATGACCCGATCGAAACTGCCGGCGCCGCCTTTGTCGACCCGATAAGCGTCGTGCATCTCTTTGGGTCCATCCACGCTCAGGCCGACGAGAAAGTCGTGCTCTTTGAAGAAGGCGCACCATTCATCGTTCAGTTTGGTGCCGTTAGTCTGGATACTGTAGACGACCCGCTGGCCCGGCCGTTTCCATTTTTTCACATACTCGATGGATCGTCTGAAAAAATTTATCCCCATCAGGGTCGGCTCGCCGCCCTGCCAGGCTACGTTCACCTCCGGGGCCTGGTGGCTTTCCAAGAGTTGTTTGATATAGATTTCCAGCAGATCATCGGCCATGCGGAAACGGCTGCCGGGGTAAAGCATTTCCTTGGAGAGGAAAAAGCAATACTTGCAATCCAGGTTGCAGACGGCCCCGGTGGGTTTGACCAGGAGATGGAACGCTGGGGGCGCATTGGCCGGGATGGTGGTGGACATGGAAAGGCCTTTCGTTGCCAGATCGCGCGCCTCGCGGGCGACCACTGGCCGCGAGGCCGCCAGTGGAGCGGGCGATTGCCCGCGACGCCGGGCGAGATGCTTCCCGAAGTCCATTCACCCACTGGAGATGAAAGTATAACATGCTCAATGGCAAGGGGATAAAATAGATGCAGTCGTCGTGAGCGCCTGCACGCCATACAGAATAAGGCGCGTTAAAAACAAGTCGAGCCAATCCGTTTATGCTTGTACGATGTCAGGCGGTTTGTCACCCTTCGCCCAATTTGGTATGATGCGACGGATGCCTTGGACATCATCTTCTTCTCATCCCTGCGTTCTTTAGCGCACTGTTGTCCCCAACAGCCGGAACGCAGACCGTGCAATCGGTGGATGCACTTACCAGCATCGTTTACTTGACTCTCGCATCGACGGCGCATCGACCGCCGCCAATCATCAACTGGTCTCCGCCCATGCAAACATCTTCAACCGACGCCGCCAACGACGATTACGATTTGCGTTTGTTACTGATCCGCCACGCCGAAGAGATGAGCGTTCGTCACGGTGAGATGGCGGCGTCCGACGCCGGGTTGACTGCGCTTGGCTGGCAGCAGACAGACGCCCTGGCTGCATGGCTAAAGGAACGCTACGAGATCAGCGCCTTGGTCAGCGCCCCGGAGTTGCGCAATCGACTCACCGCACAGCGTATCGGCCAGGCGATCGGTCTGCCGGTGATCGTGCGCCGGGATCTGTCAGGGCGGGTCTATGGAGCCAGCGTCGGCGCTGATGATCTGACCCGTAAGGTTCCCCAGGTCATCCAGGAATTGCCGGACGAATTCGACCCCGATGTCGGTAACGCCTATCGTCGGTTTTGTGAGGACCTGACCGCTACGTTAGAGCGCCTGCGCACGGCCCACGCCGGTGAGACCATGGCGATCGTTATGGGAGCAACCAGCATCTCCGCCACAATCGCTTGCCTCTTTGGCAGCGCGGCCATCCAGGTCGAGTCCGCTCACACCAGCATCGCTGAATTGGAGCTTCGCCATGGCCAGTGGTCTATCTGCTGTATCAACCGGTGCGAACATCTTCCCGCTTCGCTGGCCAAACCCCGGACGAAACCGCCCGCCGCCATAGAGCGCCCCGCCCACGAAGACCTTTCCGCCATTGTCGATATTTACAACCGGGCCGCGAATAGCGACATCTGCCGGGATGAAGTTGTGGTCGCAGGCAAACGGGAGCGGATCAAGAGTTTGCTTACATTCGCCAAGCTTCCCCCCAATATGACGGTTTTGGATGTGGGCGCTGGTTCCGGAATCCTCTCTTTGGCGCTGGCCGAAGCCGGGGCGGCCGAGGTGGTGGGGGTTGACGTCAGCCCAGGCATGTTAGAGCGGGCTGAATATCTGCGGCTCAGCAGCCCGGCTGAGGTGGCCCAGCGAGTCTATTTTCGGCTGGCGTCCGCCACCGATTTGCCGGCCCGGGATGAGCGCTTCGACGCCGTCATCTGTCGCATGGTGTTGAATCACAGCCGCGAACCCGCCAATATCCTGCGCGAGTTGGTGCGGGTTCTGCGCAAAGAAGGCGTTTTTATCCTGGCCGATCTACTCAGCCACGACGATCCGGTCAAGCGCGCCACCCAAAACGCCATCGAGGAACGGCGCAACCCCACCCATTTCGCGGCCCGCTCCGCCCAACAATATCGAGAACTGATCACGGCCTCCGGGCTTACCGTGGTGTCGGAGAAGGTGATCGCCTTCGAACGTGAGCTGGGCGAGTGGATGGCAGAACTTCCCTCGGACGCGGCCAGCGAAGCCGTTGTACGCGACATGATCGAAGCGGGACTGGAAACCGACGCCGCCGGCCTCAATGCCCGCTACAAGGATGATCTCCTTATTTTCGATCAACGACTCTTTTATTTGAAAGCGGTGAAAAAATAGGGTTGGGGGGCAAACGCGAGAGCCGCCACCTACGCTCCTCTGAACGCACGCGGCGGCTCTATCACGCTTCACGCTTTACGTTTCTGAGTCTACCGCCGATACAACTCACGCTGAATAATTAGTTTCTGGATCTGGGTCGTGCCCTCGTAGATCTGGTAGATCTTGGCGTCGCGCATGAGCTTTTCGACCGGATATTCGCGGCTGTAGCCGTTGCCGCCGAAGACCTGCACCGCGTCCACCGCGTTTTGCATGGCGGCCTCGGCGGCGAAGGCCTTGGCGACCGCCGCTGACATGGTGTTGCGGTAGCCGTTGTCCACATCCCAGGCGGCGCGGAAGGAGAGCTGCACAGCCCCTTCGGCCCGGATTTTCATGTCCGCCAGCATGAAGCCCACGCCCTGGAACTTGGCGATGGGACGGCCAAAGGCCATGCGTTCGCCCGCGTATTTGACGGCTTCATCCACCGCCCGGCGGGCCACGCCGGCCGCAGCCGAGGCCACGGGCGGGCGGCTCTTGTCGAACACGCGCATCGCAATCATGAAGCCATCGCCCTCGCGCCCGATCATGTTTTTGGCCGGGACGGCCACATCTTCCAGGAAGACTGTGCTGGTCAGGGCCGCATGCTGGCCCATCTTATCCAGCGGTTTGCTGGTGCTGACGCCGTCGAACGCACGCTCGACGATGAAGCAACTCATCCCCTTATGTCCGGCCTCCGGGTCAGTCTTGGCGAAGACGATAAAGTAGTCGGCCACAGGCCCGCCGGTGATCCAGGTCTTGGACCCATTGAGGATGTACTTGTCCCCCTTTTTGACCGCGGTCGTCTTGATGCCGGCCACGTCAGACCCCGCGTCCGGTTCGGTCAGCGCATAGGCCATCACGGAGCCATCCTCGATCAGGCGGGGATAGTAGCGCTCTTTCTGTTCATCGGTGGCTGCGAGCAACATGGGCAGGGTGGCCAGTTGGTTGACCATGCACGCGGTCTGGATGCCGGAGCAGGCGTAGGCGAACTCTTGGCCGATGATGCATTCCTCCAGCACCGACGCCCCCAGGCCGCCATATTCTTCAGGCACGTTCAGGTTGACCAGCCCCACTTCGCGCGCCTTGTGGAAAATATCCCAGGGCCATTCATGCGCCTGATCATAGTGCTCGGCGTGGGGTAAAATTTCGTTGCGAGCGAAATCGCGGGCGAGATCGTGGAGCATTTTCTGATCTTCATTGAATCCGTAACTGAGACCGCTTGCAACCGCTTCTTCCACTTTCAGCATAAGTTCCATCCTTTGCTTGGTGACACGAGGATTCAAACGGGTCCGTTCGATCGCTGATGGACCGCCATCGGGCGGAACAGTTCATGTCGAATTCACCCGATCCAAACAACGCCGACGGGGTTCGCATCTATCGCGCCGCCGACGCCCTGTTCTGTGAAAATTAAACCCACGCCCTATTCTGACGCTGTTGTCGGGCTGTTGGCTGTGCCCGCACCTACATGCCTGGATGGAATTGGGGTAGATAGACGGCGCTCCGTTGCAGGATGGGAGCGTGCTTGTTCAGTCGCCCAGTCGGGCGAAGCGCGCCCGGGTCAACCTGACCAAGTCCTTGACTGCCAGTTTCACCTGCGCGCCCCGCTGCCCGGCGCTGAGAACGATGACGTCATAGTCCCGGGCCTGTTCGTCCAGATAGATGGTGAAGCCTTTGTTGATGAGCGCCAGGGGGCTGATGCCGCCGGTCTGGAGCCCGGTGAGGGTTTCGGCCTGTTGGTGGCTGGCCATTTTGACCTTTTTGACGCCTGCGGCTTTGGCCAGCGCCTTGAGGTTCAGCGAAGTTGGGCCGGGGATCACCGCCAGCATGGGTTTGTGGCCCGGCTTGTCCGCCAGCGCCACCAGGGATTTGAAGACCTGGGCGGGTGGTTTGTGGATGGCCTCGGCCACGGCCACGGCGGCGTGGGTTTCCGCATTGTATTCATAGGTGTAGGTTCGGTAGTCGATCTTCTTGCCATCAAGTACTCGGGTTACATTGTTCTTGACCGCCCCCCGCTCGGTCGTTTTTTTTCTGGATGCCATTTTCCTCGTCCCCGCTTTTTGAGATGTCGCCTCCACAACGCAAAAAGTGGGACGCAGGGCGTCACCCCGCGTCCCACCGTCGCTTTCGTTCCCCCGCGTCACGCCCCCGCTACGAGGGGAATGTAATATCCAATATGAACTCGCTGGCCTGGATGATCGGCAGCACCTGCTCCAGCAGCTTGTTGATCGCTTCCGCTTTCATTTTTTCCACCGGTCCGGCATCTGCTGACGGACCGAGCAGCCCCAACGCCGTGGCGATAGTCACCGCGTTGGCGGCCTTGCCATCTGACCAGTCCAGGGTGGGCAGGTTCTGTCCATTGACAGTCATGTGCACGCCATCCGGGTTGGTGCTGATGATCATGTTCGTGATCCCCGCGGCCTTGATCTTCTCGATCACATCCGGTTCCAGCACCAGGACTTCCGGCGGCAGCGCGCCGTCGGTCAGTTTCGACAGCGCCAAGCCGCCGAGACCGGATAGTCTCCACGTGCCGTCATCTGCGTAGGTGATGGGCAGGGTGATCTTGGGCGACTTGCCCACGTTTTTAAGGAAGGTCTCTTGCTCCTCCATGGCCATGGCTGCGGTTTCGTTATTCTCCACCACCATAGGGATGGACTCTGCGCCTTCCGCCACTGGGAAGTTGAGGGTGATCCCCAGGCCCACCTGGGCGAGAATAGGCAGCACCTCTTCCAACCCTTCCTTGCCGCCAACCGTATCCAGGAGCACGCCGGCCGCGACCAGTTCATCCGCGTTGTATGAAATCGTCGGCATCTCCAGCCCATTGACCAGGAGTTGCAGACTGCTGCCGTTGGGCGAGATCTGGATGTGTTGGATGTTGGCGTCCATCATTTTCTGCACGAATTCGGCATCGATGGGCAGATTATCGGCCAGGCCAGGTGCGAAGGCGTCATCCAACTCCGACAGGGGAACGCCGCCCATGCTGATCTGGCCATCTTTATCTACATCCAGAACCAGCGCCGGCAGATCGATGACCAGTTGTGCGTCATCGCCACTGGCGGCAGCGACCTCGCCCGCGCCCACGCGCGGTGCACAGCCCGCCAGCAAGAGTAAAGCGACGACGGCCAGCAACGCCGGAATCAAATTTGTGCGTTTTATCCACATTTCGGAATCCTCCATGAGTATTGGCGATTTGAGAACGAATCGTTGAGTTGGCTGCACTGAAACGGCTGCGCTAAAATGACTGTACTGAAATGACTGTACTGAAAATGACTGCGTTAAAAGGGCTACACAGAATGGCTGCGCGGTGATCTGTCAATTTGTGGCGCTCAACCGCTGGCCGAGTTGCATGCATGGGGACGGGCGTCCGGCCCGCGCTGCATCCACCGTTAGTGTAAAAGGAAGCCCCTTCATTGTCAACCCGCCGATGAACCCTGAAAGCGTCAAATTTGGGATTGCCCCAGCGATTCGGCTATACTTACTTCGTTTGACCGGGCTGGCGTTCTCGTCGGCCTGTTTTTTTGAATCTGCCAGTGACTATGCAGCGACTATCATTGGAACGCGGATTTTTGTGGACAGGGCCTGATTCCCACGGAATTTTTTCTGATTAAATCAGCGAGAATCCGTATTCATCTGCGTCATCTGCGTTCTGACGAAGCCTCGTTGGGTAGCCACGTCTGCTGTCTGTTCGGAGGGGATCCCCCCATGTCTGGATTTCTGGCGTTGTTCTTTCAGTCGCTATACACAGTCAGCGTGATCGGTCTCGCCCTGTACGGCCTCCATGCGCTCTGGCTCACATGGCGTCTGCATCGCCGGGCGGCGGACCCCAACGTCGCGCCCTTTCTGAACGATCCCCTTTCATGGCCGGCGGTCACCGTTCAACTACCTATTTATAACGAGCGCTATGTGGCTGAACGCATCATCGACGCCTGCGCGCGGCTGGACTATCCGACCGACCGCCTGGAGATCCAGGTGCTGGACGATTCGGATGACCAGACCCGCGCCATCGTGCAGCAGCGCGCGGCGTCCTGGCGCGCGGCCGGCGTGGACGTGCAAGTGGTGCACCGACCCACCCGCAGCGGCTACAAAGCCGGCGCGCTGGCCTATGCCCTGCCCCAGGCCAAGGGTGAGTTCATCGCCATCTTTGACGCCGATTTTTCTCCCCAGCCCGACTTCCTGCGCCGTACCATCCCCCATTTCCTGGCCGATGGTCAGGAGGACGTGGCCTTCGTTCAGACCCGCTGGGGGCATCTGAACCGGGACTATTCGGCCCTGACCCGCAGTCAGGCCCTGGCCCTGGACGGTCACTTCGTGGTCGAGCAACAGGGGCGGCAGGCGGCCGGTTTCTTCTTTGGCTTCAACGGCTCCGGCGGCGTGTGGCGGCGAGCCTGCATCGAGGATCCTGCCGTGGGCGGCTGGCAGGCCGACACCCTCTGCGAGGATCTGGATTTGAGCTATCGCGCCCAACTGCAGGGCTGGCGGCCCCTCTATCTTAACCATGTGACCGCGCCGGCCGAGATCCCACCCCAGTTGACCGCCTTCAAACGCCAGCAGTTTCGCTGGGCCAAGGGCAGCGTGCAGACCCTGCGCAAGCTGGCCGGCGACGTTTGGCGCAGCAACCGTCCGCTGACGACCCGCCTTTTCGGTCTCTTCCACCTGGGCAGCTATCTGCTCCATCCGTTGCTGTTGCTGCTGGTGCTGGTGGCGCTGCCCCTCATGCTCCTGGGCGCGGACCCCGCCCCTATCCTGGCCGTGTTGAGCGCGCTGACCGTCGGCCCGCCTTTGCTCTACGCCGTGGCCCAGCGCCGGCTCGATCCTCGGGCCTGGTGGCGGCGCTACGCTTACCTACCTGTGATCACCTTCCTGGGCGCTGGCCTTTGCGTCAACAATAGCTTGGCCGTTTGGCAGGGCCTGCGTCAGGATGGCGGAGCGTTCCTGCGCACACCCAAGTTTAGCGTCCAGCAGCCCAGCGATCATTGGCAGCGCAGCACCTACCGTCTGCCCTTGGATTCTCTCTTCGTGGCTGAAACGTTCATGCTCCTCTATGCGTTGGTCACCGTCGGCGTGGCCATGGACGTGGGCAAATGGTGGTCGGTCCCCTTCCTGCTTCTCTACGTCGCCGGCTTTGGCACGGTGGTCTTCGTCGGCCTCTGGCAGGCCCGGGGCGACTGGAGCCACTGGTTCGCGAACCTGGGGCTGGCGGGCTTTCACCAGGCCCCCGACGCGGCCAAACGTCCTCTGCGGGATCAGCCGCTGAACTGATAACCCAAGGAAATTGTGCGGCTGCAAGCCGCACCTGGTATCTTATAGATGAGGCAAGAAGAGGCCGAGCCGCACCTGAAGATGAATCGAACTTGCTTCGTAGATAGGTCCATCTTGCCTCATTTCACCAAACTGGATACGCTTACTGGAGAC
>JAJRVT010000333.1 GCA_024277175.1 Chloroflexota bacterium
CATCGGCATGGACGGCATCACCATCACCGAGGAGCGGGCCCAGCAGGTGGACTTCTCCAAGCCCTACATGCGCAGCGAGCAGTTCATGCTGGTGCGCGCGGACGAGGACCGCTTCACCACGCCCGAAGAGTTCGCGGCCGACGAGAACCTGCTGGTGGGAGCGCAGGCCGGGACCACCGGCTTCTACACCGCGGTCTATGACATCCTGGACGGCGACGAGGCCAACCCGCGCATCAAGCTCTTCAACAACTTCGGCGCATCGGTTCAGGCGTTGATCGCCGGCGACGTGGACATGGTGCTCACCGACGCGGCCTCCGGGCGCGGCTACATCGGGGCCAACCCGGATGCGCTCAAGATCGTGGGCGACGCCCTGGCCTCCGAGGACTTCGGCTTCATCTTCACCCCCGGCAGCGACCTGGTCGAACCCTTCAACGCGGCCATCGACACCATGACCGAGGACGGCTACCTGGACTATCTGAACACCAAGTGGTTCTTCCTCTACGATCCGGCCCAGTAGGGATCAGGTTTGTGGAAGTCATTTGACGCGGAGGCGCAGAGGCGCAGAGGGACGCAGAGAACCTTGTTTTCTCCGCGTTTCTCTGCGTCTTCGCGTCTCTGCGTCAAACTTGTCGCCTCACGCCCATTTCTTACGGAGAACGTCATGACCGCTCAACCTGCACCTGCTGAAGAACGCCACGCCATCGCCATCGTCGCCGACCGCACCCCCTATTGGCTGGTGGCCACCATCCTCCTCGGTATCTTCTTTTTGTGGAAAATTCTCAGCGACGAAACGTACAACACCATCCTCCAGGCCCTGCTCAAGGGCGTCAAGGTCACCATCTTCGTGACCCTGGTGGCCTTTGCCGGCGCGATCGTCGTCGGCTTGATCCTGGGCATCGCGCGTCTGTCCAAAAACCGGATCATACAGGAAGTTACATCGTTCTATGTGGAGATCGTGCGCGGCGTGCCCATGCTGGTGCTGCTCTACTACATCGTCTTTGTGGGCGCGCCTTCCATGGTGGGCGCCGTCAACTGGATGGGCGAGCAGTTGACGGCCATTGGCCTGACCGGCCTGGGCGGCGCGTGGAGTGCGGTCAGCGTCCGCGATTTCAATTTTGCCACACGCGCCATCCTGGCCCTGATTGTGGGTTACAGCGCCTTTGTCAGCGAAATCTTCCGGGCCGGCATCCAGAGCATCGACCCCGGCCAGAGCGAGGCCGCGTACAGCCTGGGCATGAATCGCGTCCAGGTCATGCGCTTCATCGTGCTGCCCCAGGCCGTCCGCCGGGTGCTGCCGCCCCTGGGCAACGATTTCATCGCCATGCTCAAGGATTCAGCCCTGGTCTCGGTGGTGGGCGTGCCCGACATCACCCGACTGGGCACCACCTACGCCGCCAGCACCTTCCGCTTTCTGGAGACGTACAACGTGGTTGCCTTCCTCTACCTGAGCATGACCATCGGCCTGGCCCTGGTCGTCCGCTATACCGAGAAGCGCATGTCCAGCAGTGAAGAGAAATAGACCGCGGATTGGGCTGATTGGGCCGATCTTCACGGATTTTCTATGAAAAATCCGGCTGTTTCCGCTCGATCCGCCCAATCCGCGGTCTACCCTACAAGGAGATCCCCAGCCGCCCGCGCGTGATCTGAAAATCCACATTCCCCTCGCGCGCGTTCACAGGCGTGTACGTCCCGGCCAGGGTCGCGTGCAGCAGCCTGGCGACCTCAGACGGCCAGCCCTCGGACGGATGGGCGAGAATCAGGTCCACGTCCTCAGCCCAGCCTGAACCGAGCGCTTCCGTGGTCGCCACCTGCAACACGGGGACCAGCGGATGCCCCTGCACAGGCTCGCCATCCGCGTAGACGATGACGGCGTCCACGCCAGTGGCAGCCAGGCCGGTCAGCCGCTCCACCCAGTGTTCGGTGGGCGCGTCCATGAGCTGGAAACCGGGCTGCTCTGAAAATTCTCCGTAGTGTAGAAGTCGGGCTTTTGGCAAAAGCCCGACTTCTTGCGTGAGCAGCCCATCATCCTCCGGCGTGACCACCGCCCCGCCCCCGCCCACAATGGCCGCGGCGAGAACCGCCAGCGCGCGGCCGACGGCGTCCGGCGGCTCACCGATGCTGCATACCCCCACCCGCCGCGACCACAGGTCACGGTTTTGCGCGGCGGGCGCGGGCAAGCTCGCCAGGGCGCCGGCAAACCACGCCTCCGTCTTGTCCAGTGCGCCCTCGATACCGCCATCGGCCTGGATGCTCACCCAGCCGTACGCGTCCGGGTTCATGCCCATGGCCAGCATGTGATTGCGGAAGTCGTCGTTGTGGGTCTTTTCGCAGCCATGTTCCAGCAGCAGCGCGCGGGCTGCCGACGGATGACGGAGATAGGAGATCAGGGTCTCCCGCGAGAGCTCGGTGGCCATATCCGATGCGCCGCAGCCCTCGGTGTGCACCAGGGCGACGAAGCGCTCAATTCCCTGCTCGCGGCCAACGCCGGCCTGGGTGAGCCGCCGGGCCGCGATCTGCGCGATCTGGCCCGAACAGAGGCTTGTGGGCACGATCAGGCCCACCCGCGTCGCGGGTTCATCCAGTGGAAAAGGCATCGCCCGCAGTTCGTCGGCGAGAAGATCAAGAGATTGTAAATCTGGCTCTTTCCGCTCAATCCGCTCAATCCGCGTTCTATCCTCGCTCCGCTCGGCGTCGATCCCATCCACCTGCCAGTCGCGCCAGATCTGCACCTGGGCATGGCCGGCCATCTCGCCCACGCTGAGCCGCCCGGACGCGATGGTAAGCGCCAGTTCGAAGGTCTCGGCCCCCAGCTCATCCATGGGCGCGCCGTCCAGATACGCGCCGGCGTTGACGTCCATGTCCGCGGCCAGGCGCTTATAGCGCTCGCTGGTGGTCACGATCTTGATGGTGGGCGCGAAGGGGAAATTGGTGATGGAGCCGTTGCCGGTGACGAAGGCGATCAGGTTGCAGCCCGACGCCACTTGGCCGGCGATGCTCTCCAGATCGTTGCCGGGGCTGTCCATGAAATAGAAACCGGGGTCGTGCATGGGCGCGCCGTAGTCGATCACGGAATCCAGGCGCACGTCCGGGTGGCGTTTACGGGCCGCGCCGATGGACTTGAGGGTGATGTTATAGAGGCCGCGCAGCTTGTTGACGCCCGACGGGTTACCCTCCGCGCTGGTCCCGTGGCGCGCCGCCCATGCCTTGAAGCGCTCGACCGTGGCCAGGAACGCGCGCGCGGTCTCCAGGTCGCGCACCGCTTGGAGCATGTAGGGTTCGGCGCCGATCAATTCGTCGGTTTCGGCCAGATTGGCCGCGCCGCCGTTGCGGATGATCTCCCGCGCCACCCACGACGCCAGCGGGTTGCCCGAAATGCCGGAGAACGCGTCCGAGCCGCCGCACTGAAGCGCGATCTTGAGCTGGGAGACGGGCTGTGCACTGCGACGCTCGCCGGCCACCGCATCCGTCCACGCGCGCACGAGTTCCTCGGCGCGATCCAGGCTGGCCTGAAAACCGCCCGCCAGCGAAAAGAAGCGGTGGCGCACCCCGTCCAGGGGGTAGCCATGGTCGCGCATATACGCTTCCAGCACCCGGTTGTCGATGGCGCCGCCGTCGTCATCCACCGCCAGGACCGCGCCCACGTTGGGGTGAACCATGAAACCGGCGAGCGTGCGCAACAGCAGCGCCCGGTTGTGGGGATGGGGCGTCGCGCCCTCGGTGTGGGCCACGGGCGCGACCGCATCGATATTGGCGTGGTCGGCAGGCAGGTCCTGCAACCGCTCCGCCAACTTGCGTACGAAGCTGCCCGTGCGCGAAGTCACGCCGAGGAGGACGATGACATTGCGCGTGCCCGCGCCCCGTCCGCCGGCCCGTTTGTAGCCCTGAAACGTGCGCGCTTGTTCAACCAGGGGCGAGGCCGGCGCGGGCTGAAATCGGGCCTCATCCAATGCATAGGAGGCGATGCGATCCGTAAAGTTCGGGGCGGATGGCAGAGCAATGTCGATGTCGCGCGCGGACAGGGCGGCGAGGATGGACTCATTGCAGAGGTACGCGCCAGGCCGGATATCGCGCGTCGCGTAGCCAAAGGGCAGCCCCCATGAGAGCAGCGGTTGGTCGGCGGCGATGGGGCGAATGGCAAAGCGGTGCCCCTCCAACACGGTGTAATCGATCTCAAAACAGATCCCGTCCAGGCGCACGCTGACGCCCGCGGGCAGGTCGCGAATCGCCACGGCTACGTTGTCGCCGGCTTCGGCCACGCGCCCAATGCTGTCGAACTCAACCGTCGCCATCGTCAATCATCTCCCTTTTTGGCTTGAGCCTTCATCATGGCTTACAATTCCTGGTTACAGTTCCCCATTGTAGACGTTACCCGGCTACGGTGTAACTGTAAGTATGCATTGCCACTGGATTTTGGCCAAACAGTTCGATTTGATGCGCAGGATCCAGTATAGCCCAAAAGGAGGGGCGTCCGATGAGCAAGTCAAACAGTAATGGTGTACAAGAACAGACTGGCGTCGTCACAGGCGCGTTTACCGTCAAGGCGGGGTTGGCCCAAATGCTGAAGGGCGGCGTGATCATGGATGTGGTCACGCCGGAGCAGGCGCGCATCGCCGAGGAGGCGGGTGCGTGCGCGGTCATGGCGCTGGAGCGGGTCCCCGCGGACATCCGCAAGGACGGCGGCGTGGCGCGCATGAGCGACCCGGAGATGATCAAGAGCATCATGGAAGCGGTGACCATTCCGGTCATGGCCAAGGTGCGCATCGGCCACTTCGTCGAGGCCCAGATTCTGGAGGCCATCGGCGTGGATTACATCGACGAGAGCGAAGTGCTCACGCCGGCCGATGAGGAGCATCACATCAACAAGCACAAGTTCGCCGTGCCCTTCGTCTGCGGCTGCCGCAACCTGGGCGAGGCCCTGCGGCGCATCGCCGAGGGCGCGGCCATGATCCGCACCAAGGGCGAGGCCGGCACCGGCAACGTGGTGGAAGCCGTGCGCCATGCGCGCGCGGTCAACGGCGCGATCCGGCACCTGACCACCATGGATGAAGACGAACTTTTCGCCTATGCCAAGGAGATTCGCGCGCCCTATGAACTGGTCAAGCAGACGGCGGCGTTGGGACGCATGCCCGTGGTCAACTTTGCGGCCGGCGGCGTGGCCACGCCGGCCGACGCCGCACTGATGATGCAACTGGGCGTGGACGGCGTCTTCGTGGGATCCGGCATCTTCAAAAGCGGCAACCCGGCTCGGCGGGCCAAAGCCATCGTCCAGGCCGTGACCCACTACAACGACCCACAGATCCTGGCCGAGATCAGCGAAAACCTGGGCGAAGCCATGGTCGGCATCAACATCGACACCCTGGCCGAGAATGAGCGGCTGGCTTCTCGCGGCTGGTAGAAGGATGACAGGATGACAAGATGAGGGGGTGACAAGATGACAGGGTGATGCATGCGGTCATCTTGCCATCCTGTTATCTTGTCATGAACGAGGTATACCTATGAGCGAGATCGCGATCGGCGTGCTGGCGCTACAAGGGGATTTCGAAGAGCATATTCAGATGTTGGCGCGATTGGGCGTGGCGACCCGGGAGGTGCGCAAGCCCGAGGAACTGCGCGGGCTGGACGGGCTGATCATCCCCGGAGGCGAGAGCACGAGCATGGGGCTGGTGGCTGAGTGTTGGGGGCTGGTGGAGCCGCTGCGAGCGTGGGTGCATGCCGGGCGCCCGGCATGGGGCACATGCGCAGGGCTGATCCTGCTGGCGGACCGGGCCGTGGGCCAGAAGCGGGGCGGACAGCCCCTGATCGGCGGGCTGGACGTGACTGTCAACCGCAACTATTTCGGCCGCCAGACGGACAGCTTCGAGACCATGCTCTCTGCGCCGGCCCTGGGTGCGGAACCCATTCCCGCGGTCTTCATCCGCGCCCCGGCCATTGTGGAGTTGGGCGCGGACGTGGAGCCGCTGGCCAGCCTGGTCGGTAAAACGGGCGAGCCCATCTATGTGGCGGTGCGCCAGGGTGCGATTCTGGCCACGGCCTTTCACCCGGAGTTGACCGACGACGATCGCTGGCATCGTTACTTCCTGTCCATGGTCGGGGAGGTTGGAGATTGAGAGATTGGCGCTCGTCCCAATCTCCAATCTCTCAATCTCCCAATCTTTCCCGTAAATCCACAGAACAGTTTAATCGTATTTGACAGACCCGCCAAAGCCGCGTAAGATTCCTTGCAACCCCGGCGCGCCACACCTCCAAACCACAAGTTTGACATCTGATTGATTCATAGAGAAATCGATAAACGCGTATGTCACAGAGCGATCGCAAGCCGGCCGTCGAATTGCGGAACCTCACCAAGGTTTTTCCAAACCCCCAGGGCGAGCCCGTGGTGGCCGTCGACAACATTAACCTGACCATTTATGATGGCGAGTTTTTCTCGCTGCTGGGACCCAGCGGCTGCGGCAAAACCACTACGCTGCGTATGATTGCCGGCCTGGAGCTGCCCTCCAGCGGCAGCGTCTTGATCCATGGTCAGGAAATGGCTAATCAACCTGCCTTCCGCCGCCCGGTCAACACGGTCTTCCAGCGCTACGCCCTCTTTCCCCACATGACCATCTGGGAAAACGTGGCCTTTGGGCTGAAGATGAAGAAGACGCCTCAGGGTGAAATCGACCAGCGGGTGGAGGAGACGCTGCGCCTGGTGCGGCTGGAGAAGATGGGCGGGCGCAAGCCGAGCCAGCTTTCCGGTGGTCAGCAACAGCGGGTGGCGCTGGCCCGAGCCCTGGTCAACAACCCTGAAGTCCTGCTTCTGGACGAACCCCTGGGCGCCCTGGACCTGAAGCTGCGCCAAGCCATGCAGGATGAACTCAAGCGCATCCAGCAGCAGGTGGGCATCACCTTCATCTATGTGACCCACGACCAGGAGGAGGCATTGGCCATGTCCGACCGCATTGCGGTCATGAATGAAGGCGTGGCGCTCCAGGTGGACGAGCCGTACGATCTCTATGAGGACCCCAAAACCCGCTTCGTGGCCGATTTCATCGGCGAAACCAACTTCCTGGAAGGCGAAGTCTCAGCCCACGACGATGAACATAGCCGCGTCCAACTCGTCACCGGCCAGATGGCGGTCGTTCCTCACGAGGGGAAGAAACTGCCCGTCGGCTCCAAGGTGACGGTGGCCATTCGCCCAGAGAAGATCTACATCGGTTCAGGCGATCCGCCTGAACTGCACAATGTCTTTGTGGGCCGGGTTCACAACATCACCTATCTGGGCACTGACACCTACTATGACATCCTGTTACCCAATGATGTGGAGGTTGTGGCCCGCCAGCAGAACGAGGATTACACGGGCAATGCCGCCACGGCCAGAGTTGGCGATGAGGTGTACCTGGCCTGGCGCGCCCACAACGCCAGTTTGCTGACCGATTAAGGACGCACCCAAAAACAACCTCCGGGAGGTGGCCGGGACTACGCCGTTTGCCGGGATTTCGGCGGCCACCTCCCGGAGGTTGAAATCGCAATTGGACCAGACGCTATGACCACTGAATCCGCTCCAGTCAGAAGACGAGATCGCATTCAACTCGCCACGTTGGTGGGGCCGGCGACCCTTTATCTGCTAATATTCTTCCTCGCGCCTCTGGTGATCGTCTTCGTCTACAGTTTCCTGAAGCGGGGACCCTACGGCCAGCTCGTCTGGGAATTCAATCTCCAGAACTACGTCCGCGTCATCGATCCGCTCTACCTGAAAATCTTCTGGAACAGCCTGGTGCTCGCCCTGGCCAGCACCATCGGCTGTCTGCTCCTGGCCTACCCCTTCGCCTACTACATCGCCCGCCGTCCTTCGGCCCGGACCCGTAACATTCTGCTGATCTTCGTCATGATCCCCTTTTGGACCAACTTCTTGATCCGCACCTACGCCTGGCGGGTGATCCTGAGCGGAGACGGGCCCATCAACGCGGTGCTGTTGCGCCTGGGCCTCATTCAGGAGCCGCTGACTCTGCTCTTCACCAACGGCGCGGTGCTCATCGGTCTGATCTACGGCTACCTGCCCTTCATGGTGCTGCCCCTCTACGCGGCCATCGACCGCATCGATTTCAGCCTCATGGAGGCGGCCAACGATCTCTACGCCAACGGCTGGCAGGCCTTTCGCCGAGTGCTCCTGCCCTTGAGCATGCCGGGCGTGGTCGCGGGCAGCATCCTGGTCTTCATCCCCAGTTTGGGCGCGTTCGTGACGCCGGACCTGCTGGGCGGAGGCAAGTCGGTCATGATCGGCAACCTGATCCAGAGCCAGTTCCTGACCGCGCGGGACTGGCCCTTCGGCTCGGCCATCAGCATGGTGTTGATGGCCGTGGTGCTCATCGCGACGCTGGTCTATTTCCGCAGAGGAGGGCAGGCCCTGTGACCGCATCCACTGCCACATCGACCGCCCCGCCCAAAGTTCGCCGCCGTCCGATCAGCCTGACCGAGCGTCTGTTGGGCGCTCACACCTGGCTCGTCTTCTTTTTCTTTTACGCGCCCATCGTGGTGCTGATTATTTTCAGCTTCAACAGCGGGCGCTATGTCAATTCGTTGGAGGGGTTCAGCCTGCGCTGGTACGCCAGGCTCTTCGGCAACGAGGCCATCGCCATGGCCCTGCGCAACAGCCTGATCGTGGCCACGGTCAGCACGATTGTCAGCACCATCATCGGCACGCTGGTGGCCCTGGGCATGGAGCGCTTCCGCTTCCGGGGCAAGATGGCCCTGGACAGCACCCTCTATCTGCCCATCATCATCCCCGACATCGCCATGGCCGTCATGCTGCTCCTCTTCTTCGTCCAGGCCTTCAACCTGCTGGGCAAGATCGGCATCCAGGGCACGTTGGGGCTGACCACCATCATCCTGGCCCACGTGGCCTTCAACATCAGCTTTGTGGCCGTGCTGGTGCGCGCCCGCCTGGCCGGTTTCGACACCTCCCTGGAGGAGGCGGCCCAGGACCTCTACGCGGACGAGTGGAACACCTTCCGTTTCGTGACCCTACCCCTGATCATGCCGGGCATCGTGGGCGGCGCGCTCCTGGCCTTCACCCTGAGCCTGGACGATTTCGTGATCACCTTTTTCACCAGCGGTCCCGGCAGCACCACCCTGCCCCTGCGCATCTACTCCATGGTCAAGACGGGCGTCACCCCGGAGATCAACGCCCTGAGCACGCTCATGCTGCTCGCGTCCATGGTGTTGGTGTTGAGTTCATTGGCGATTCAGAGGAAGTGACAAGTGACTGGTGACTCGTCACTCATCACTGGTCACACCCAAACCCAAAGGAGTGTTTTA
>JAJRVT010000334.1 GCA_024277175.1 Chloroflexota bacterium
GATTGAAGATTGAGGATTAAAGATTGGTCAGCGGCGTCTTTTGCATTCAGCGGCGATACTTCCGCCACCGAATCTTTAATCTTTAATCTTTAATTTGCTTTTACGCCTCTCCCAAATAAGCCCGAATCACGTTCTCGTCGGCCTTGATCGCGTCTGGCGTTCCGTCTGCAATCTTGATGCCGAAGTCCAGCACCACCACCCGGTCCGAGATGTCCATGACCAGGCCCATGTCATGCTCGATGAGGATGATGGGAATGCCCCGCCGCTCGTGGATGTCGAGGATGAAGCGGGCCATGTCCTCCTTTTCCTCCACGTTCATGCCGGCCATGGGTTCGTCCAACAACAGCACCTTCGGCTCCAGGGCCAATGCCCGGCCCAGCTCCACCCGTTTGCGCAGGCCGTAGGGGAGCGCGCCCACCACCGCGTTGCGGATGTGTGCGATCTCCAGAAAGTCGATGATCTCCTCCACGATGCGCCGGTTCTTCACTTCCTCCCGCCGGGCCGGGCCCCAGTAGAGCGCGGAGGCCAGAGACGGCTGTTTCATGTGGATGTGGCGGGCCGCCATCAGGTTGTCCAGAGTGCTGAGGCCGGTGTAGAGGGCGATGTTCTGGAAGGTGCGCGCCACGCCCACCTTGGCGATCTCGTGGGTGGGCGTCTGGGTGAGATCGTGCTCATCAAAAAGAATGTGGCCTTCCTGGGGGCGGTAGAAGCCGGAAATGCAGTTGAGCAGCGACGTTTTGCCGGCGCCGTTTGGCCCGATGATGGCCCTGATTTCGTCCTGACGCACGTCGAAGCTGATATCGTCGAGCGCGATCGTATGGCCGAAGCTCAGGTGTACGCGGTTGATTTGCAGAAAGGAACCGGGCTGACTCATATAGTCCGCTCAATGGGGGTTGTTTTGATTGCCAAATTGGACGCTGTCGGTGGTGGTAATCACTCGCTCCAGCACCGCCGGACAGGGTTTGGGGAGATCCGGTGGGCTGATGCTATCGTTTCAAGTCTGTTTGAATGTATACTTTGGGTCTACTGAGTGGTCAATAAAGTACCATAGCCCCCGCTTGTTGGCAAATGACGAAATCGTCGCCGCTCAGGCCCGCTGATCTGTGGTTTCATCCTTCTTCAGCAGATGGAATCCGTCCCGGTCGAAGCGAATGACCACATCCTCGCCCTCGTGGAAGATGCGCCGCCGGTAGGATTCGTAGTCCACCGCGGCGATGCTCTGGCCGGCCACGTTGACCACATACTCCACCGATGAGCCGAGATAGGTGGCCCGCTCCACCTTGCCCGGGAAGCCGTCGCCGCTCTCCATCAGGTGGATAGCCTCCGGACGGATGATGAGGATGGCGTCGTCGCCCGCCTGCACCGCATAATCATTCTGAGGAATGGTGGAGGTGAAGTCGAAGAATTTTAACGTCACTGCCTCGTCATTCACATCCAGCACCTGTCCGTCGATGAAATTGGCCCGCCCGATGAAATCGGCCACAAAGGTGGTCGCGGGGCGTAGGTAGATCTCCTGGGGCGGTCCCACCTGTTGCAGACGGCCGTCGTGCATGATGGCCACCTCGTCGGAGATGCTCATGGCCTCGGCCTGGTCGTGGGTGACGTAAATGGTGGTGATGCCCACCCGCTGCTGGAGGCTGCGGATCTCGTCCCGCATCTGCACCCGCAGCTTGGCGTCCAGGTTGGAGAGAGGCTCGTCCAGGAGCAAGACCTTGGGCTGCAGGACCAGGGCCCTGGCCAGGGCCACCCGCTGTTGCTGGCCGCCGGAGAGCTGGCCGGGCGCGCGTTCGCCCAGCCCTGTCAGGCCCACCAACTCCATGACCGCCTCCACCTTCTCGCGGATCTCGTCCTTGGGCAACTTTTTGATGCGCAGGCCGAAGGCGATATTCTCGAAAACGGTCATGTGGGGGAAGAGCGCGTAGTTCTGGAAGACCGTGCGCGTGGGCCGTTTGTAGGGCGGCAGATCGGTGACCCGTTCGTCGCCGATGTAGACTTCACCCTCTTCAGGCACGTAAAAGCCGGCCAGCATGCGCAGGGTCGTGGTTTTGCCGCACCCGGACGGCCCCAGCAGGGTGGTGATCTTGCCGGCGGCGATGGTCAGCGTCAACCGGTTCACCGCCACCAGATCGCCAAACCGTTTGGTCACCCCCTCCAGGTGAACCGGGACTTTCTCTGCATGCTCAAATTCACTCATGACGACAAATTCCTTGTTTGCAATTCGAAGATGACTGTTCAGCGGCCTTCATTGGAACGCGGATTTTTGAGATGGAGCCGGATTTTCACGGATTTTTTCTGAAAAAATCCGTGAAAATCCGTTTCTGTCAGCCCCAATCCGCGTTCCAACGAAAGTCGTTTGAACAGGGTTGCGTTCTATCAAAGTTTGAACATCCGATACCCCAGCCCGCTGACCCGCCAGATGACGGCCAGGACCAGGACCACCACGATCACCATGACCGAAGCCATGGCCGCGGCCACGCCCACCCGTCCGGCCATGATGTAATTGTAGATATCCACCGACATGAGCCGCCAGTGGGGCGAGACCAGGAAGATGACAGCGGTGATGTCGGTCATGGCCTTGATGAAGCTGAAGGTGAGCACAGCCACAAAGGCCGGCCGCAACAGGGGCAAGGTGATGCGCCAGAGAATGGTGGGCCAGTTGGCCCCCATGTCGGCTGCGGCCTCCTCCAGGGTGACGTCCACCTGGGCCAGGGCCGATTTAGCGCTTTCCGTGCCGTAGGGCATGCGCCGGATGGCGAAATTGATCAGGATGATCAGCCAGGTGCCGGTGAGCACGATCAGGCCGGTATTGAAGCCGGCAGCGAACCCCAACCCCATGACCACGCCGGGCAGGGCGTAGGGCAACATGGTGGCGAAGCCAAAGAAACGCTTGCCGGGGAAATTCCAGCGGGTCAGAATGTAGGCCAGCAGCACGCCCATGGAGGCCGCGATCAGCGCGCCGGCCATGCTCAGGATCAGGCTGTTGCGGATGGAGTCAGTCCCCACCTTCAGCATGACCTCGATGTGGCGGGTGGTGAACGAATAATTGACGCCCCAGGCCTTGGTGAACGCGCCCAGGAAAATCACAATGTAGACGCTCAGGATCAGAAACGCGGTCAGCGCGCAGATGGCGAAGATGATCCACTTCACCACGTTGGGCGTGGGCCGGGACTCGAAAGAGGTGGGCATGCCGCCCACGGTGATATAGCTGCGTTTGCGCACATACCAGTCCCGATAGATGAAGAGCAGGAAACTGGGCACCAGCATGACCACGGCCAGGGTAGTCCCCATGCCCCAGTCGAACACGCCAAGAATCTGGATGATGGTCTCCGGCGCAAGCATGGACGCGTCCTCCCAGAAGAGGTTACTGCTGCCCAGGATGGCGGGAATGCCGAAGGCGCTCAGGTTGAACATGAAGACCAGGATGGCCGAACTGAAAAAGGCCGGCGTCAGCAGGGGCAAGGTGATGCGCCGGGTGACGTACCAGAAGTTGCCGCCCAGGTCCTCGGCCGCCTCCTCCATGCGCGGGTCAATGCTCCCCAGGGCCGCGGCCAAAGTGAGGAAGGCGATAGGGAAGAGGGTCAACACCTGGGCCAGGGTCACGCCATGCCAGCCGTAGATGATCCAGCGCACGCCAAAGAGGCTGTGGAGCACCTGGTTGAAGAGCCCCTGTCGCCCCAGGAGCAGGATGAAGGCGAAGGCTGTGAAAAAGGGCGGCGTGATCAGGGGCAGGATCGAGACCAGCATGAAAAATTTGCGTCCCGGCATCTCAGTGCGGGTGATGCCAAAGGCGAAGACCAGCCCCAGCAGCACCGCGCCAATGGTGGACAGGATGCTGATGACCAGCGTGTTGTACAGGGTATGCCGAAAATAGGGGCTGGCGAGGAAGCGCTCATAATTGCCGGCGCTAAAGCGGCCATCGACCTTGACGCTCTCGATCATCACCTTGAAGACGGGATAGAGGACGAAAACGATGACGATCACCAGCAGAATCCCCAGGGTGATGGGGATCAGCGGCTGGTGCCAAATCCGGGAAAGTTTGCGGGAAAAGCTACCCACATTGTCGGTTGAGTGGTCTGTATTGGTGGAAGACGTCATCCGCCAATTTCCTTAGGTGGAGAGTGCAAATTGAAGATTGAAGATTGAAAATTCAAGATTGAGGATTGAAGATTAAAGATTGGTCGACGGCGATCGCTGCATTCAATGGCGAGTCTCCCGCCCACCAATCTTTAATCTTCAATTTTTAATTTCCCTCTCTCTTGCTAAACGCTACTTCTTCTCAGGCGGCTGAATCTGCGTCACCTCGATGAACTTATCCAGGACCGCGGCCTTTTCGTCGCCCCATTTCGCCCAGTCGTAATCCAGCACGTCCAGTTCGGACAGCGGGACCGCGTCAGCCGGCGGATCCACGTCCTCGCGTACGCTGTAGTTGCCGTACTCGGTCAGGACGGCCTGGGCCGGCGGCGTCAGCAGGTAGTCGTAGAAGAGCTTGGCCTTGGCCTCGTTGGGCGCGCCGGCCACCACCGCGGCCGTGTACGGGTCCGCGAAGATGGGCGACGGGAAGATGGGAATCAACTCGAAGCCTTCCTGGTTCAGGTTGTAGACCGCATCATAGAAGCCGATGCCGATGGGATATTCGCCCTGGGCCACCAGCCGGTGAGGCGCGCGGCCGCTGCGGGTGAACTGATCCACGTTCTTGGCCAGTTCTTCGATGTACTTCCAGCCCTCTTCCTCGCCGTACATCTGCAGGATAGAGGTGATGGCTGAGTAGGCCGTGCCCGATGTGGCCGGATGCGGCATGACGATCTTGCCTTCGTACTGGGGATCCAGCAAGTCATCGTAGGTCTCCGGCACGTCCAGCCCATCCTCTTCCAGCACGTTCTGGTTGTAGAAGAAGACCAACGGATACATGCCCACGCCGGTGAAGAACGTGCTGTCCGGGTACTGGTAGGACGGAGAAATTTCATCCACGGTGGAAGGTTTGTACTCGATCACCAGGGGCGGGTCGTTGTTGAGCGCGTCCTGGACCACAGCGGCGCGCACACTCAGCCAGAAGTCGGCTTGGGGATTGGCGGCTTCGGCTTTGAGGCGGCTCAACGACTCACCGGTGGAGATGACGATGTTGCTCACCTTGATATCGCTCATCTCGGTGAAGGGCTCGGCCAGGGCCTGGATCTCTTCGTCCGGGAAGGGCGAATAGACGATGATCTCACCGCCTTTGAGATCTTCGGGAACCATGAACTCGCCTTCGGCGGCCGGCGCGGCCTCTTCAGCCGGGGCCGCGGCCTCGCCGCCGGATGAGCTCTCCGCCGCCGGCGCGGCCGCGGGCGCAGCACAGCCCACCGCCAGCGCGGCGATCGCCAGAACAATCAATGCCAGCCATACTGTTCTTTTTTTCATAGTTACATCTCCTTGAATGGTTGGTTGATGAGGAACTCGGCGCGGAATCGGAGGAGAGTTCCGCAGAGGTGAAAAAACAACCGGAAACGGTTCACCGGCGTATTGGGCATACAATACCAGATCAGGGGAGGATTGGCAACACTCCCAAAACATTTTGGGAGTGTGCATAACCCGCCCTAAAAAAACAGCCACGGATTACACAGATTGCACGGATTTTTTTCATTCCCTGTGGCGCCTGGCGGCGGCATGAATGTCTTCCAGGAAGCTGCGAGCTTCCTGGAAGATGACATCTGCTCGGTTTCCCGTTCCATATAGGCCCGAACCGCCTGTTCCAGTTTTTGGGTTTGGCGTTTGTCGGAATTTCTATTTTTCATCGTCATCGAGTCTCAGCGTTATGCGATTAGGGCGTCACACCATTAGAATAGGGCATATCGTAGC
>JAJRVT010000335.1 GCA_024277175.1 Chloroflexota bacterium
AGCCGGGGTCTGATCCCATTTGGCAAAATCCGGACGGAGCATGCTCGCTTTCCTTTCGGGTGCATTCACTGGTTTTCACTTTTCTATAGTGTACCATCACTTCCGAAATAAGTTGTGTTTTCATTCTAACTTCAGTTTAGTTGTGGTAGGCGCTCAAGTTTATAGGGACACAAGTTTGCTCAGTTCACCTACGACTGGTCCAATAGGTGTCGCTGGGGCGACAAACGGTGCTGCAATTGAAAATAGTGCAAGTTTGGGGGGAGTGGCGCGGACGGCCTATCAAGTTCAGCAAGGTAAGGCGTCTACAATAGATTTGAGTGTAGCAGGTATCAATTATGGATTAGGAAAAATTCCGATAATTGGACCGTTATTCGGTCTTGCGCAGTTGATTTATGACCTAACTGACCCATTCACTCCATGGTGATCTCTTCATGAATATTATTTGGTTGGTAATCGGTGTGATAGCATTATTATGTTACCCAGTGCTTTATAATCGCTATCTGTCCCGGAGAATGTCCGGTGTGGTAGCGATACCGATATTGTTTGCAATAGGGTTTATTGGCACCTTCGCCGCTATTGCAGCATTTCTCGACGAGCTTATTTGTTTGAGAATGTTCATTGGCGGGATGGGTGGTGCCGGTTTAGCATTTGGCGCTTGGAGAGCTTACATTATAACAAAGTCTTGATCGAAAAAGCTAAAGCATAGTGGGTCTACGACCCCAACACCCTGCGCCTGACCACCATCCAGGCGGGGACCGCTGCGCCCTTCGAGAATCTAAAGTGTAAACCTAACCCTGAAGCATCCTAGAATATCCACCCCGAACCACCCAATGGCACTCTGCGCCCACGGCCCAATCTGCGGTCTATCCCTCCGCTGCGCGGAAATCCTTCACCATGATCTGAAGCTGGCGGCGTCCGTTCCACTCGTTGATGGTCAGCTCGCCCACCACATCCAGGCGCATGCCCTTGCTGAGCTGGGGCAGCCGCTCGCCGTGGCCGAAGGCGATGGCGTCCATGACCGGCCTGCCGGCGCCACCATCCAATACCAGCTTGAGGTGCTTGTCTCCGCCCACCGCGCGCAGGGAACGCACGCGCACGTTGGGGATGAGCAGCAGGGGTGCGGGGTTCTCCTGGCCGGTGGGTTCCAGGCGGGCCAGTTGCCCCTGCACCCCCCAGTTCAGCTCCTCCAGGGGCGCGATGGCGTCGATCTCCAGGGTGGGACGCAGATCGTCGTGGACCGCCAGCTCCCGGGCTGCGATGGCGCGCAGGGCCTGGGTGAATTCCTCCAGCCGGCCCGTTTCCACGGTGAAGCCGGCCGCGCGGTGGTGGCCGCCGTGGCGCACCAGCATGGAACTCAACTCATCCAACGCAGCGCTGATGTCGAACTCCTCGATGCTGCGCGCGCTGCCCCGGGAGGTGCGCTCGCCCTGCTCGATGACCACGGCCGGCCGGTAGTAGCGGTCTGCCAGCCGCCCGGCCACCAGTCCCACGATGCCGGAAGGAAAATCGACGCTGCCTGCGATGATGATGGGCGGCGGCTCGCCCGCCGTGGTTTCGTCTCCCCCACCCGTCATCTGCGCGGCCACCTGGACCGCGGCCTCGGCCTCGGCCTCCGCGGTCAGCTTGCGCCGCTGCTGGTTGAGGGCCTCCAACTGCTTGGTCCAGGTGTGGGCGTCGATGGGGTCGCTGGTGCGCAGAAGTTTGTAGGCCAGGTTGGCATGGGCCAGCCGGCCGGCCGCGTTGATCCGGGGGGCGATGGCGAAGGAGATGGAGGTGGCGTCGGCCCGCCCCTTGCCCACGCCCGCGTACTCCATGAGCATGGTCAGGCCGGGGCGCTCGGTACGGTTCAACTGGGCCAGCCCCCGGCGAACCAGGTCCCGGTTCTCCGCGCGCAGGGGCATCATGTCCGCGACTGTGCCGATGGCCACCAGGTCCAGCAACTCGGTCTCCAGTTCCGTGGCTCGGTCGGGCGTGAGCGCGCTCCAGGGTTGGTGCGCGACCGCGCGCAGGGTGGCCTGGGCCAGGCGATAGGCCACGCCCACCCCGGCCAGGCGTCGAAAGCAACTCCCACAGTCCGCGCGCTGGGGGTTGATCACGGCCAGGGCCGGCGGCAGGATCGGGCCTACGGTGTGGTGGTCGGTGACGATGACATCCATGCCCAGGTCCACGGCCTGCTGCACCTCGTCCACGGCGCGGATGCCGCAGTCCACCGTGACCAGAAGCTGGGCCTTGGCCGCGATGGCGGCGATGGCGTCCGGGTTCAACCCGTAGCCCTCGTCCACCCGGCTGGGGATGTAGGGGCCGACTTCCGCGCCCGCGGCCTGGAGCGCGCTCACCAGCAGCGCGGTGGAGGTGACGCCGTCGGCGTCGAAGTCGCCGTAGACGCAGATGGTCTCGCCCGTCTCGATGGCTTGCAGAATACGCCGCACCGCGGGTACCATGTCCTTCAGGCGATAGGGATTTTCCTGCACCGCATCGCTGCCGGCCAGGAAGGCCGCGATCTCACCGGCGCTGCGCAACCCGCGGTTGTAGAGGATCTGGGCCAGCAAGGGGTGCTCCGGCACGCTGGCGAAAAAAGCGATCGGCGCGGGGTCGTGGATTTTCCAGTGTCTGGTGGGTGCGAGTGACATAGGCGCTTGATTCGGAAAAAGCAGATGGATAGACCGCGGATTGGGCGGATCCGGCGGATTCAGGCGGATAGAATTGAAAAATTCCGGTAATTTCAGCCCAATCCGCTCAATCCGCGGTCTATTTGTGGATGTCTCATTCGATTATAGACGACCACAGGCCATGGGGACAAAAGGAAGTGGATGATGAGCGAACAGGCGACGGACGCGGACTATCTGCGCTATCAATACAAGGACGCGGAGAAGTTGCGCATCCGCCAGGAGGCCCACCGGCTCTACAGCGAGGAGACGGAGCCCCTGGCCACGTGGCTGCTGCCTCTGCTCGCGCCTGCGGCCGGCCAGTTGCTGCTGGATGTGGGCTGCGGGCCGGGGATGTACCACGCGGAGCTGGCCCGGATGGGCGTGCAGGTCATCGGCCTGGACGCGTCCTACGGCATGTTGGTCAAGGCCCGTCAGCGCACGGCCGGCTTCCGCACCCAGACCCTGGCCGTCCAGGCTGACGCCGAGCATCTGCCCGTTCCCGCGGCCTGCTGCGACCGGCTCATGGCCAACCACATGCTCTACCACGTGCCCGACCAACTGGCCGCGCTGCGGGAGATGCACCGGGCGCTCAAGCCGGGCGGGCGGGCCATCATCACCACCAACATGGCCGACGCCTACGCCGCGCTTTATGAACTGCACGCGGACGCGGCCCGGGAGCTGGGGTACGACCCCCTGTACACCATCAACGACGCCTTCAACTCCAACCACCTGGAGCGGGTGCAGTCGGTCTTTCCGGACGCGACGCTCCACGTGCGCCACGACGCCTTCCTCTTCCCGGACACGGACGCGGTCCTGCGCTTCTACGCCAGCATGATGATCGACGCCCTGGCCGACCGCCCGGCCGACAACCATCACCGCCAGGAGCTCCTCCCCGCCATGCGCGAGCGGGTGGACGCCATCATCCGCCGGGACGGGGTGTTGCGGGTGCCGAAGGGGGTGGCGTGTTTTGTGGTGGGGAAAAGTAAAATTGAAGATTGAGGATTGAAGATTGGATGGCGGGAGGGTCGGGATGGCAGAAAATTGGCCTGCACCGCCAACCCCGAACCTCCAATCTTTAATCTTTAATCTTCAATCCTCAATCTTAACGCATTGAACAATTTTATGTCCTCAACTCTCGACCGCCTGCGCCGCCTGCAAGGGCTGCGTGAACAGAAGAAGAGCCGGGCCCCTGATCTGCCGCCGCGCCGGTCTGCGCCGGACGGTGGGCGGGCCGGGCGCGCACCGGCGCGGCTGGAGGAGGCGGTCCCTGGCCGGGTGATCGAGAACCAGGCCGGGACCTGCTTCGTGGTCGAGCGGCGCTATCGCCTGGACGAGCGCCACGGCCCCGCGCCCCTGGGCGCGCTGCTGCTCCACGAGCCGGCCCTCTCCGCACCCATCCACCCCGCGTTCAACCTGGATCGGGCCGGGGACTACCTGGACGCGGCCTTCATCGACACCGAGACCACAGGCCTGGGCGGCGGCGCAGGGGTGTATGCGTTTATGGTGGGGGTGGGGGTGTTTGAGGAGGTGGAGGAAGTAGGGGGAGACGCCGAATCTTCAATCCTCAATTCTCAATCTTCAATTTCCAATCTCATCTTCACCGTCCGC
>JAJRVT010000336.1 GCA_024277175.1 Chloroflexota bacterium
CTCCGGGGTATCGACTGGATTTCCCGGGCACGGCCGGCAATTGCGCCAACTGCCACGCTCCCGCCGCGGCCGTGGACGCGCCCTTCACCACCGACATGAACACCCTCACCCCGCCCGAATCCGACGGCGTCTTCTGCGACTTCTGCCACAAAATCGGCGGCGTTTACCTGAACCCCGCTACAGGGTTGCCCTATCCCAACATGCCCGGCGCGCTTTCGTATGACCTGCGCCGGCCTCCTCCTGGCCAGCAAATGTTCTTCGGCCCCTATGACGATGTGCCGGAGCCGGACGCCTATCTGCCCGTCACACAGCAGAGCCAGTATTGCGCTCCCTGCCACAGTTTCTCCTTCTGGGGCGTTCCCATCTACCAGTCCTTCCCCGAATGGTTAGCCAGCCCCTACGCTCGGGAAGGCGTGCATTGCCAGGCCTGCCACATGCCTCCTGACCCGACCGTGGACCACTTCGTCGCGCCCGAAAACGGCGGCTACATCCGCGATCCCATGACCATCCCTGGCCACAAACAGCCCGGCGCCGCGGACGCGACGCTGCTGCAGAACACGGTGCGCATGGACGTTGCGGCCCGGCAGATGGGCGGGCTTCTGGCCGTCACCGTCACCATCACCAACACCGGGGCCGGGCATCATGCGCCTACGGGCAGTCCTGTTCGGCACATGATCCTGACCGTGGAGGCAACGGATGGGCAAGGAAATGGGCTGCCCTTGTGGGCGGGGCCGAGAACGCCGGCGTGGTGTGGCGCGCAGGCCGGACGGCCGGGTAAAGCGTACGCAAAAGTGCTCCAGGATGTGAGAACGGGAGAAGCGCCCGTGGCGAACTACTGGAAACCAACCCGCATCCTCAGCGACGATCGTATTCCGGCGATGGGGGTGGACCGTTCGGTGTATCTGTTCGTCTTACCGGCCGACGAGGCGGAGATACAGATCCGAACGCGTCTGATCTTCCGTCGTCTATTCGCCGATCTGGCCGCGCGTAAGGGATGGGACGCCCCCGACGCGCTGATGGCCCAGGAGGAGCTCAGAGAACAAGTGAGGGTCTCGCATTTCTTTCTGCCGCTGCTGCTTCGGTCCGGTGAACGCGCTCCCTCTGCACCATGGCCACCATGATCAACGCTATGGGCATTGGAATTCCCATCATAGCTCCGGAGGAACAATGACCAAAGGCTTTCGCACATTCCTCATCATCTGGGCCGGGCAACTGGTCTCCTTCACCGGCTCCGGGCTGACCGGGGACGTTACGGATATTCATTTTCTTGGAACGGCCTTATCGGGGAATCGAAGCACTCATCTCAACAACAACGGCGCAGCTTCGTTTGGGCAAAGGAGGCAAACAATGAAGACAACCCATGTGCGCATCGCGTTGGCTATAGTGATATCGATCGCAAGTTTGATCACCCTTTTGGGAGCGAGCCACGCCCTGGCCCAGGACCCAATAGGCACGGCCTTCACCTATCAAGGCCAGTTGAAGGAAGGAGGCGCTCTTGCGAACGGGACCTATGACTTCCAGTTCGCACTCTACGACGCGGCTACAGGCGGCTCGCAGGCGGGAAGCGCGCTGGCGCTGGATAATATGAACGTGAGCGATGGCCTGTTCACCGTAGAACTGGACTTCGGTGACGCGTTCGACGGCAACGAGCGTTGGCTGGAGATCGGGGTGCGGCGAGGGGACGAAACCGGAGCCTACACCACACTCGCCCCCCGTCAGAAGCTGACCGCCGCGCCCTATGCGCTGTATGTCCCCGGCTTCTGGAAGCTGGGCGGCAACAGCGGGATCGGCCCGGGCGACTACCTGGGAACCAGTGACAACCGGAGCCTGGAGTTGCGGGTGGATGGCCAGCGAGCGTTGCTGCTTATGCCCGACGCCGCCAGCCCCAATCTGGTCGGCGGCTACAGCGGTAATGAGGTGACGGACGGGGTCTATGGCGCGGTTATCGGTGGAGGCGGCGGTGGTGAAAATTTCCGCCATCCCAATCGCATCACCGACCATTATGGCGTCATTGGCGGCGGCCATGGAAACACCGCCGGCAATGACGATAGCGATCCGGAAAACGCAGAAGGAGCCACCGTAAGCGGCGGTTACTACAACGACGCCACCGGTCATGCATCCACGGTGAGCGGGGGTACTGAAAACGAGGCCACGGGGAGCATCGCCGTTGTGGGTGGAGGCTCCGGCAATGTCGCCAGGGGCAACGGAAGCGCCATCGGCGGCGGTGGAATGAACGTGACCGGCGGTGAGTCCGCCACCGTGGGCGGCGGTTACTTCAACATTGCCGGCGGCGATTCCGCCACCGTGGGCGGCGGTTACGTCAATTTCGCCGACGGCCAATACGCCACCATCGCCGGCGGCGAAGGCAACCGCGCCGAAGGCAAGCTGGCGACCATCGGCGGCGGCAAAGGCAACCGGGCCAACGCCGCCTACGCCACCATCGCCGGCGGCGGGCCCATGGATCCCAGCGGGCATCCGAACACCACCCACAACGCGGTCTAC
>JAJRVT010000337.1 GCA_024277175.1 Chloroflexota bacterium
ACTTTCTGTGCCATTCGCAGTTACATCTCCACCGTCCGCAAACAAGGGGGTAATGTCATTACTGCTCTCTATAATGCTTTGATCGGTCAGCCCTTTATCCCTCTACCTGTTTTGTGACCTAGCCTGAATAGTTACCTTTTATCTAAAGGAATCATACCAAGTGGCGAACAACGAAACCAACGAAAACCCAGCCGGCCGCGACTTCATCCGCGCTATCGTGGCCGACGATCTGGCCCATAACCGCACCGGCGGACGGGTGGCCACCCGCTTCCCGCCCGAACCCAACGGCTATCTGCACATCGGCCACGCCAAGTCCATCGCCCTCAACTTCGGCATCGCCGAGGAGTTCGGCGGCGTCTGCCACCTGCGCTTCGACGACACCAACCCCGAAACTGAGGATGTCAAGTACGTGGAAGCCATGCAGCGGGACCTGCGCTGGCTGGGCTACGACTGGGGCGATCATCTCTACTTCGCGTCCGACTATTTCGAACAGCTTTACGACTGGGCCGTGCAACTGATCAAGGACGGCAAGGCCTACGTGGACGACCTCACCGACGAGGAGATCCGGGCCTACCGGGGCACGGTGACCGAGCCGGGCAAGCCCAGCCCCTACCGGGACCGCTCGGTGGAGGAGAACCTGGACCTCTTCGCGCGTATGCGCGCCGGCGAGTTCGAGGACGGCGCCAGGGTCCTGCGGGCCAGGATCGACCTGGCGAGCCCCAATATGAAGATGCGCGATCCGGTCATGTACCGTATCCGTCACGCCCACCACTACCGGCGCGGGGACGAGTGGTGCATCTTCCCCCTCTATGACTGGGCCCACGGCCAATCCGACGCCATCGAGCGCATCACCCACTCCATCTGCACCCTGGAGTTCGAGAACAACCGGGAACTCTACGACTGGTTCCTGGACGCGCTGGACATCCCGGAACCCCGACCCCATCAATACGAGTTCGCGCGCCTTTTCCTGGACTACACCGTCATGAGCAAGCGCAAGATGCTTCAACTGGTGAATGAGGGCCACGTCTCCGGCTGGGATGATCCGCGCATGTCCACGGTCGCGGGGATGCGCCGGCGGGGCTATACGCCCGAATCCATCCGCAACTTCGCCAACGGGGTGGGCGTGGCCAGGGTCAACAGCCGGGTGCAGTTCGAACTCCTTGAATATCACGTGCGCAGTGATCTCAACCATAAAGCGCCGCGCGTCATGTGCGTTCTGCGCCCGCTGAAGGTGGTGATCGAGAATTATCCTGAAGACAAGGTCGAATGGCTGGATGCGCCCTATTGGCCTCACGATGTGCCCAAGGAAGGCTCGCGGCCGGTTCCCTTCACCCGGGAGATTTTCATCGAACGGGATGACTTCATGGAGAATCCGCCGCGCAAGTTTTATCGCCTTTCACCGGGCAAGGAGGTGCGCCTGCGCCACGCCTACATCATCAGGTGCGATGAGGTGGTCAAGGATAAACAGGGCGAGGTTGTGGAGCTTCGTTGCAGCTATGACCCGGAAACCAAGAGTGGCAGCAGCGTTCAGCGGCGGGTCAAGGGAACCATTCACTGGGTCTCAGCCAGCGAATCGCTGCCCGCGGAGGTGCGCCTCTATGACCGCCTCTTCATCAAGCCCAACCCCGATGACGTGGCCGAGGGGGCGACTTTCCTGGACGCCCTGAACCCCAACTCTCTGGAGGTGCTGACCGGCAGTCGCATCGAACCCAGCGTGGCCAGCGATCCGCCGGCCAGCCGCTATCAGTTCGAGCGTCAGGGGTATTTTATCGCCGACGCGGTGGATTCCCGCCCCGGGGGGCTGGTCTTTAACCGCACCGTGGCCCTGCGCGACACATGGAGGCCGGGCAAGCCGGAACCTGAACCCAGGCCGAAAATGAAAACCAAAGAACAGGGAGCCTCGGCTGAGCGCACGCGGGGGACCGCGTCGGACGCGCGACGCCGGGTCCGGGAAGCCAATCCTGAGTTGATCAGGCGGTACGAACGCTATCGTCAGGAGTTTGGTCTGTCCGAACTGGACGCCGATCTGTTGACCGGCGACCTGGCTAGTGGCGACTTCTTCGAGGCTGCACTGGCGACCCATCCCGCCCCCCGTTCCATCGCCAACTTCATGAACAACGAACTCCTGGGCAGGTTGGGCAATAGCGGTTTCCCCGCCTTGCCCTTCAGCCCGGCTGAATTTGCCGAACTGGTTGCGCTGGTGGATGAGGACGTGATTTCCACCAACATCGCCAAGGAAATCCTGGATGAGATGGTGGCCAAGGGCGGGCGTCCCGGTGAGATTGTGGAACAGCGGGGGCTGCGGCGGATCGACGACAGCGAGGCGTTGCGGCCCATCATCGACCAGGTGCTGGCCGACAACCCGGACAAGGTCGCGGCCTATCGCGGCGGCAAGACAGGGCTGCTGGGCTTCTTCATGGGCCAGGTCATGCGCGCCACCCAGGGCAAGGCCAATCCCCAGCTTGTGCAGCAACTGCTGAAAGAGCGGCTGGCGTGATCGGATAGAGGGCGGGATCTGATAGAACGCGGATTGAGCGGATTAGGCGGAAACAGCCGGATTTCTTTAAAAATCCGGCTGTTTTCCGGCTGTTTCCGCCTAATCCGCGTTTTATTGCTTTTTACTTCGTGACCAGAGGAAGGAAAACCATCGCCTGGGCCTGGGGCGGTGGCGGTTGATGCTGGCCGCTGGGTTCGCCCACATATTCGATGGTGTCGCTGCTGGTGATGAGGGAGGCGTCGCTGCGCATTTGAGCCTCGACGGTGTGCATGCCGGGCGTGGTGGGCAGCGACCAGGGCAGCGTGCTTTCGAAGGATCGCCAATCGGACCACGGGCCGTTGTCGCTGCGCAGGCGAATTTGACTCCATTCACCATAGGCGTACAAGGTGACATCGGGGGACGCGGTCTCCGGCGCTTCCTGGTTGATGATCACCGGATAGACGCCGTCGCGTTCGCCGAAATCCTGCACCCAGTGGTCATCGAAATATCCCACGCCGATTTCTCGATAATTTTCGTTGAGGATATTCTCCTGATGTGCAGGGCTATCCATCCACGCCTGGAAGACGCCTTCGGGCGTAGGAAAACCGCGGGCGATATTCTCTCCCAGGCGCATGGGGCCTGCGTAATAGACGCGGACGCGCTCGTGCCAGGCGCAGCCCTCGACCAGCGTACCGTTGGCCCGATCGTAGGTGTCGTGCTTGAAGTAGTCATCATCGACCATATCTTTGGCGTGATAGCGGGCGGCGTTGGTCAACTCCTCTGACTGTTTCAAGGGCGGCAGCCCGCGCTGGACCCGCGCCTGGTTCACCAGTTCAACCACCTTTTGCTCGAACGCGAGGTTGGCGGCGCTGATGTTCTCACCGCCGCAACCGGTGGACGCTGCGTCAATGGCGCCCGCATCAAGACGTGCAGGGTCGGCGGCGACAGAGCTGATGGCGGCGGTTGGAGAGGGCGGAGATTGGGGTGGGGTGGATTCTGCCTGAACTGGGGGAGCGGGTATGAATAGTGATGTGAGCGAGAGTGTGAGCGAAAACAGGCAGGCGAAACCGAACTTGACGAAACGGTATGCGTTGCTCATAAATTAGGTCTGTTTCTAGTGCAGTTGCCGTACATATGTGATAATAGAAAACTTCACTTCCCGTCTTGGGCGCTGAATCACTTGACCGAGATGGTCGAGCGCCTTGAAAGCTCTCTTCTTTACGACTCCGTAAAGTTTATCACAAGATTATGACTATCACTGAACGACTGCTCTGTCATTTCTTGACCTTTTCCCTTCTATTCCCATACGCAAACCTGACGCTAACTGTACATTTTGGTTTCGAACGTACGACGCATCCCCGATTTTTCTCAGAAAAACGTATGATTCCGTCGTCTATGTATGCTCGGCGGCGTAGAGTAGGGCCCCCAGCGCGGTGGCGTAACCTGTGCGTGGAGGAAGCGTCAGAGAAAGACCGAAGAAACCGCCCACCTGTTCCAGGATCGCGCGCATGCTGACCATGTCAGTCATGTGCCCGGTGACCACCACCTGGTCGATCTGCCTGGCCCGGGCCGCGTTGATAGCCAGCGTGCCCACCACCTGGCCCACCATGGTGACGATAGCCGCGGCCAGGTCCGTCCGCTGGGGCGTGAACGCTTCTCGCCCCAGCCGACCGAAGTTGACCGCGGTCGTCTCCGGCGGCAGGGAGCCGATGGGGCCCATGACCACGTCGCGCAGGGCCAGGTCCACGCCGTTGGCGTCGCCGGCCAGGGCCAGGGCGTCGATCTCCCGAGGATCCACCACGCCCAGGAGCAGCCGGGAGAGGCCAAGCATGGTCCCCCCGCCCACGCCGGAGCCGGTTACATGCTGGTAATCATCGCCCCGGGCCGCCATGATGGCCGTGCCCGAGCCTGCGCTCATGACGATCAGCGGCGTGTCCAGGGTGGCCGCGCTCAGCCCGGCCATGGCCTGGCCGCCCCGGCTGATGGCAGCCAGTTCGCCCACGCTCACCACCGGCGTGCCGTTGATCTGTTCGGGCAGCAGCCGATGGCGTCCACCCGTCACCGCCAGATGGTCCAGGTCCGCCAGGGCCACGCCATGGCTGGCCAGCAGCGCGCGCACGCTCTCCGGCGACGGATCGCCGGCCGCCGGCTGGCTCCACACTCGCTGCTCTCCGCCCACGAACGCTACTACGTCCGTGTTGCTGATGCCAAAATCAATGGCAGCGCACGGCCTGTCTAACTGCATACAGTCTTTCATGGTTCGATACTTTCTGTTAATCGAGGAGAGGGTAGAACGCGGATTTTACATGATGGAGTTGGATATTCACGGATTTTTTTGAAAAAATCCGTGAATATCCGTTTGAATCAGCGTAAATCCGCGTTCTACCCTTTTCTTACATCGACATGGATCCCTTCCGGAAGTCGCTCTTGCCCAGGATGGCGTTGACCAGTACGGGTTGGCCGTCCCGCGCCATGGCTTTGGCCTGGTTCAGCACATCCGGGATCAGTTCGGGATCGTCCAGCGGCAGGCCGGTTCCGCCCAGGCCGGCCGCGGCCTGCTCGTAATGTGTGTGGCCCAGCACGGTGGCCACATCGTCGCCCAGAATGGGGACCTGATCGCGTGCGATCTGGGTCCAGCCGGCGTCGTTGCCTACCACCGCGATGACCGGAATCTTGTGGCGGGCGAAGGTGTCGAACTCAGCTAGGCTGAAGCCCACCGAGCCGTCGCCGTAGATGATCCAGACGTCGGCGTCGGGATGCACCAGCTTGGCCCCCAGCGCGAAGCCCGCGCCCACGCCCAACGTGCCGAACGCCCCCGGGTCCAGCCAGGTCAGCGGTCCCCGGGGGCTGAGGGTGTACGCGGCCGTGGCCACGAAATCGCCGCCATCCGCCACCAGGATGGTGTTGTCATCCAGCACCGGCTCCATTTCCAGGAAGAAGTGCAGGGGGTTGATCTTGTCCGTGGGATCCAAAGCCTGCTCCCCGATCTCGACGTTGCGGGCGTCATCCCGCGCGCGCAGGTGTGCGATCCATTCGTCCCAGCCAGGAAGCGGCGTCATCTGCGCGGCAAGTTGGCGCAGGAAGAGGCCGGGGTCGCCCAGCACGCTCAAGTCGGGCTTGCGATTTTTGGTCAGGTCTTCCTTGGAGCGGTTGGCGGAGACGTAGAACGAACTGCGGCGGATGTGGTTGCCGTAGTCCAGCCGGAAGTCGCAGGGGACGCCGGCCAGGATCACGAAGTCGGCTTCCTTGAGGGCCATGCGTCGTTTGTGGCGCATCTGCAACGGGTGGCCTTTGCCCAGCAGCCCCCGGGCCATGCCGGAGAGATAGACGGGGACGCCCAGGGCTTCCACCGCGGCCGCGATCCGGTCGATGCCCGGCGCGTCCAGGGTGGCCTGGCTGCCCACCAGCATGAGCGGCTTTTGGGCGGTGCGCAGCTTTTTGGCCACTTTGGCGATCTTGCCTGCATCGGGCTGGGGCGCTTCGATCATGATGCGGGGGCCGGGTTGCACCTTGTCCGCGCCGGCGAAGAGCCGGTTCACGTGGCGTTTGAGGTAAAGCCCCGTGGCCTTGCCGGTCAGGGACTTGCCGCCGCCCGCCTTGGCATACCACTGGCGCACCAGATCTTCCGGGTAGAGGATGTCCACCGGCATCTCCAGAAAGACAGGGCCCGGCACGCCCGCCTGGGCCTGGTGAAAGGCCTCTTCCAGCGAGGGGACGATGTCTTTGACCCGGCGCACGGACTTGGACCACTTGACCACCGAACTGAAGAGGGAGAGCTGGTCGATGTCCTGGAGCGCGCCCCGTCCCTGGAGCATGGTGGCGGCCGCGCCGCCCATCAGGATCACGGGCGACTGGGCCATCTGCGCGTTCTTGACCGCGGTCAGCGTGTTGGTGACGCCCGGCCCTGCGGTCACCGCGGCCACGCCGGGAACGCCGGTCAGCCGGGCCACCGCGTCGGCCGCGAAGACCGCATTGACTTCGTGGCGCACGTCGATAACGCGGACGCCCCGGGCCTTACAGCCGGTCAGAATGGGTGAGATGTGCCCACCGATCAGTGTGAAAATGAAGGGGACGCCCTGGGCCTGTAAAACTTCGGCCACCCTGTCTCCGCCGTGCATGGTCCATCTCCTCGTCAAGTCACCGTTCGTAGTATGCGCTTTAGCGCATCTCGCCGCCAATTGCGCTAAGGCCGCTTCAGGAAAATGAACATCCGTAACGTCCCCGGCACGGACCAGGCGTTCTCTGGTCGATGTCGAAATTCGTGGTCCGTGCCGGGGACGTTAATTTCCGGGAAGCGCCTAAAGCGTATACTACGAACAGCGCTAAAGCGCATACTACAAACTGCCGAACTCGATTAAGCGCAGGCATTGTATCACCGGGCGGGGCGGGGTAAAAAATGGAGGGGCTATCCCTCCGGCACGCTGTAGATCATATCCACATAGCGGATGAGGATGTCGCCCACCAGGCCGCGCAGGGGCATGCTGGAGGCCATGCCGTAGACGGGGGCCATGCCGGTGGATTCGTCGGGGTGGGCCTTGACGTAGTCGACCGCGTCCTGTAGATCCTCGAGGAAGCGCTGGGCCACGCCGGGCTGGGTGTGGCGCAGGGTCACCGCAAGGTGAACGGCCGGCGGCCGGTCCAGGCCGTTCAGACTCCAGCCCCGGCGGCTCATCTGCTCCATGACGTTGTAGATGTTCAGGGTGCGCGAACCGAAGGCGATGACCCACAAGGGATCGCCCAGCACCGTCAGTTCGGGGATGCGCTGGATGCCGGCGCGGATGAACCGGCCCGCGGCCAGGATGCGGGCGGTGGCCTCCATATAGCCCTCCTCGCCCATGGAGACCAGCGCGGCCCAGCCGGCCGCGCTTAGCCCGCCGGGGCGGCTGCCGGCCAGGGTGGGCGAGAAGTAGAGGCCGCCGGGCCAGTCTGTGGCCGTGTAATACTGGTAGCGGCGCAGCTCCTTGCCCCGATAGAGGACCACCGACGTGCCCTTGGCCGCGTAGCCGTACTTGTGGGTGTCCGCGGACATGGAGGTGACGCCCGGCAGGCGGAAATCGAAGGGCGGCACAGGGTAGCCCAGCTTCTCGGCCCAGGGCAGGACGAAGCCGCCCAGGCAGGCGTCGGTGTGGAAGCCGATCCCCCGCTCCCGGGCCAGTTCAGAGAGCTCGTAGATGGGGTCGATGACGCCGTGGGGGAAGGTGGGCGCGGAGCCTACGATGGCGATGGTGCGCTTGTTGATGGCCTTGCGGGTGGCCTCCACATCGGCCCGGTAGTCCGGACCCACGGGGATGCGCACCAGCTTGACGCCGAAGTAGTGGGCGGCCTTCTCGAAGGCCACGTGCGCGGTGGTGGGGACGATCATCTGGGGGCGCTTGACGCCCCGCTCGGCCCTGGCCCGGTCCCGGTAGGTCTTGATGGCCAGCAGGATGCTCTCCGTGCCGCCGGAGGAGACGGTCCCCACGATCTCGTCAGCCGTCTGGTCCGCGCCCAGCATGCGCGCGGTCATGGCCACCATCTCGGATTCGAACTTGATCGCGCTGGGCCAGAGGTCGGCGTGGAGGGGGTTGCTCTGGGAGTTGAGCGCGTAGACCCGGTTCAGGAAGTCGATGTGCGCCGGGTCGCCGCTGTAGACCGCGCCCGAGGCGTAGCCCTTGGCCCAGCGGTCCTGCTCCGCGGCCAGGAACTCCTCCATCTCGCGCAGGATCTCCTCCCGCGCCACCCCCTCTTTGGGCAGGCGTGCGTAGACCTTGTGATCGCGGCCATAGGGGTGTAGCTCCTCTACTAGATCGGCCATCATGCTGTCGTACTGCTTCTCGATATAGCTCCGCACTGGCGGGATGGATTTCAAGAGGCGCTCGACGCCCCGGGTCGCGCCAGGGGGCAGACGGTTGAGGAGATTTAACATGATTCCACTCCTGAATGGCGGCGGGCGTGGACATTTTGACGCAAAGCCTCCAGTAGAGCCTGGTCGGCTCAATTCCTCCTAGAAGAAACTGGGGGACATGAGTTTCTTCGTAGGCGCAATGATGCAAAGGATTTTCTCTGCGATCCTCTGCGTCTTCGCGCCTCCGCGTCAAAGTTTTTTACTTGCTTAGTTCCGCATACAATTTACGGTTCTGTTTGTACAGATCTGTGAAGGCCGCGTATAAATTATCGTAAAGTTTCTGGTTGGCCGGATTAGGTTCATAGGTGGCTGCGATCTCGACCTGCTTGTCGATCTCGTCTACGCTGATGTAGCCCAGCCCGACCGCTCCCAATAGGCCGGCTCCCCGGGCGTTGACCTGGATGGGGTCCGCCACCTGGTGGATGGTGCGACCCAGGACGTCGGCGTAGATCTGGCACCAGACGTCGCCCAGCGCGCCCCCGCCCACCAGATTGAGCTCATCCAACTGCCGCTTGATGAAGCGCTCTACATAGTGCAGCAGCCAGCGCGAGTTGAGGGCCACGCCCTCGTAGACGGCCCGGATCAGCTCGCCCCGGGTGGTGGAGAGGGAGACGTTGTGAAATCCCCCCCGCACCTTGCTGTCATCCACAGGCGTGCGCTCGCCCTGGAGCCAGGGTGCGAAGATCACGCCGCCGCTGCCCGGGGGCGCGGCCGTGGCCAGGCGGTCGAAGCGCTGGAAGACGTCAGCGGGCGCGGGGCCGGTTCCCAGCCCGTCGTCGGCGAAGAAGACGTTATCGCGCAGGAAGTTGAGCGCGCCGCCGGCAATTTCCTGCTCGTTGATCAGCAGATAGCGCCCGGGAATGGCCGACGGCAGGGTGGCCATGTTGTGGAACAGGTCGGTCTTCTTGAAGGGCAGATGGCAGGCGATCCAGGATGAGGTGCCCACGTAGAGATGGGCCGCGTAGTCCCTCACCGCGCCGGAGCCGATTGCAGCCGAATGGATGTCGGGCGTCCCCATGACCACCTGCACCTGCTCGCTCAGCCCCAGGTCAGCGGCCACTTCGGGCAGGATCGGCCCCAGGATGTCCACGGCTTGCTTCAGATCGGGCAGTTTCTTCCGTTCCAGCCCAGCCATCTTCAGGAGTGCGGGATCGTAGTTGATGGCGTCGATGTTGCGATTGTCCGTCACCCAGTGGAGGGTGATGGAATCAAACGAGGCCGCAAACCGACCCGTCAGCCGCAGA
>JAJRVT010000338.1 GCA_024277175.1 Chloroflexota bacterium
CAACATTCTCATGGGCTACGCCGGCCAGGTCTCCCTGGGCCACGCAGCCTTCTTCGGCATCGGCGCGTACACGGCCGCGGTCATCGCCACCCGCTACGCCGCGCCCTTCTGGCTGGATTTCAGCGCCTCCATCCTGTTGACCGGCGTCATCGGCGCGTTCCTGGGGCTGCCCAGCCTGCGGGTGCGCCACGACTTTCTGGTGCTGGTGACCATGGGCATCAACTTTGTGGTGGTGGCCGTCTTCAACTACTGGGACTTCCTGGGCGGGGCCATGGGCATCGTCAACATTCCCGCGCCCACCCTCTTCGGCGTCACCTTCCGCAGCGGCCTGCCCTACCTGGCCCTGGTCACGGCCTATGTGATCTTCACCTGGTTCATCTGCTGGCGTCTTTCCAAGACCTGGGTGGGGCTGGCCTTCCACACCGTGCGCCTGGACGAGGAGGCCGCGGCCGCGGTGGGCGTCAGCGTCCCCCGCTTCAAGATCTACGCCTTCGCCATCAGCGCGGCCCTAGCCGGGGGCGCGGGCGCGCTCTACGCCCACTTCATCGGCAGCGTCTTCCCCGACGGTTTCGTCTTCGCCGAATCCATCGCCATCCTGGCCATGGTGGTCTTCGGCGGCGCCGGCACCCTGCGCGGCCCCATCATCGGGGCCATCGTCCTCAAGGCAGCGCCGGAAATGCTGCGCTTCATCCAGGACTACCGCTTCACCTTCTACGGCGCGCTCCTGGTCCTGACCATGATGTTCCAGCCCATGGGCATCCTGGGCTAGGGTAGCTGGCTGTGGACCGGACTCACCCGTCTCTTCCGACGCACGCCGCCGGTCACCCCTGCGCCGGAGGTGGCGAAATGAGCAGACTCATCGTTTCCCACGTCTCCAAACGTTTCGGCGGCCTCCAGGCCCTGCACGACGTCTCCCTGGAAACCGAGGGTGAGATCCTGGGGCTGATCGGGCCCAACGGCGCGGGCAAGACCACCCTTTTCAACATCATCTCCGGCTTTCTCAAGCCCACCGAGGGCGAGGTGCGCTACGGCGATCATGTGATCCATCACTATCGCCCCCACCAGATCGTGGGCCTGGGCGTGGCCCGCACCTTCCAGATCGTCAAGCCCTTCAGCGACCTGAGCGTGCTGGACAACGTGCTCACCGGCGTGGGCGCGCCCATCTATCCCCGAATGCGGGCCTTCTGGCGGCGCTATCGACAGCGGGTCAGCGTGCGCGCGGCCGAGGAGATCCTGGAACTGACCGGGCTGACCCTCTTTGCGGACGCGCGCGCGGACAGCCTGCCCATTGGCCTACAGCGCAGGCTGGAGATCGCGCGCGCCCTGGCCACGGGTCCCAGCCTGCTGCTGCTGGACGAGCCTGCGGCCGGCCTGGTGAGCCAGGAGGCCGACGAACTGGCCGACCTGATCCGCGCCATCCACGCGGCGGGCAAGAGCATAGTCGTGATCGAGCACAACATGACCTTTGCCATGGGCCTCTGCCAGCGTATCATCGCTCTGGACCAGGGGGAGGTGATCGCGGAGGGCGAACCGGCCGCGGTGCGCGCCAACGAGCAGGTGATCAACGTCTACCTGGGGAGGAGGCGAGATCATGCTTGAGATCGAAAATCTGGATGTTTTTTACGGCAAGATACAGGCCCTGCACGGCGTCTCCCTGCACGTGGAGGCCAACGAGGCCGTGGCCGTGCTGGGGGCCAACGGCGCCGGCAAGAGCACCCTCATCAACACCATCATGGGCTGGCTACGCGCCCAGAACGGCGAGATCCGTTTCCAGGGCCAACGGCTGAACGACAAACAACCCTGGGAGCGCACCAAACTGGGCATCGGCCTCTCGCCGGAGCGGGGCCGGGTTTTTCGGGATTTGAGTGTTTATGACAACTTGCGCCTGGGCGGCTACCTGCTGGACGACGCCGCCATCCGCGAGCAGATGGACGCGGTCTTCGAGCTTTTCCCGGTCCTGGGCGAGCGGCGCAAGCAGACGGCCAAGACCCTGAGCGGCGGCGAGCAGCAGATGCTCTCCATCGGTCGGGCCATGATGGGCAAGCCCAGCCTGCTGCTGGTGGACGAGGCCTCCATGGGCCTGGCTCCCCTGCTGGTGGAGCGGGTCTTCGACGTCATCGATCAACTGCGGGGCCGGGGCGTGAGCATCCTGTTGGTGGAACAGCACGCGTACGGCGCGCTGGAGATCGTGGACCGGGCCTACGTGCTGGAGAACGGACATATCGTACTGGAAGGAACACCCGCCGCGCTCAAGCAGGACGAGCGCGTCCGGGCGGCGTATTTGGGTGGATAAAGGACGGCTGCTCAGCGACCATTATTGGAACACGGATTTTTCCAGATATAAAACGGATTTTCACGGATTTTTTGTATCACCTCAATTTTTCGGGGTGGAGTGCGTTGCACTGACCCAAACCAAGCCGAATTTCCTCGATACGCCCGGTCAGTGCGACGGACTTCCCCGGTTTATTGAGCAGATACGATTTTTTCCGGAAAAAATCCGTGAAAATCCGTTTTACATCAGCACAAATCCGCGTTCCACTCAAACCCCGCTGGCCAGCCAAACGGATAGAACAACGGATAGAACATGGAGGATCTATCATGGGAAAGCGTACTATCCGCGCCCCCCGGGGGACGCAACTCACCTGTAAGAACTGGCTCATCGAAGCGCCGTATCGCATGATCCAGAACAACCTGGATCCCCAGGTGGCGGGCGATCCGGACAACCTCATCGTCTACGGCGGACGGGGCAAGGCGGCCCGCAACTGGGAAGCCTTCGACGCCATCCTGGACTCCCTGCGCAACCTGGAGCCGGACGAGACCCTGCTGGTGCAGTCGGGCAAGCCGGTGGCCGTCTTCCGCACCCACGAGGACGCGCCCCGGGTCCTGATCGCCAACTCCAACATCGTCCCCCACTGGGCCACCCAGGAGAATTTCGACAAATGGGAGGCCGAGGGGCTGATCATGTATGGCCAGATGACGGCCGGCAGTTGGATCTACATCGGCACCCAGGGCATCCTACAGGGCACTTACGAGACCCTGGGATCCCTGGCGCGGCAGGAGGGCTGGGGCAGCCTCAAGGGCAAGTTCGTGCTCACGGCCGGCCTGGGCGAGATGGGCGGCGCACAGCCCCTGGCCATCACCATGAACGAGGGCGTAGGCCTGATCGTGGAGGTGGACCGCTGGCGTGCGGAGCGACGGCTCTCCCTGCGCCAGATCGACGTCATCACCGACAGCCTGGAGGAGGCCATGACCTGGGTGGAGGAGGCCGTGGCCGCGGAGCAGCCCAAATCTGTGGGTCTGGTAGGCAACGCGGCCGAGGTCCTGCCCGAGCTGGTGAAGCGGGGCGTGGTCCCGGACGTGGTCACCGACCAGACCTCGGCCCACGACCCCCTCTACGGCTACATCCCCGCGGGCATGAGCCTGGCCGAGGCCGACGAGCTGCGCGAACGGGACAGGGAGGCCTACATCCAGGCCGCCATGGATTCCATGACCGCGCACGTGCAGGCCATGCTGGACTGGCAAAAGAAGGGGGCCGTGGTCTTCGACTATGGCAACAACCTGCGTCAGCGGGCCTATGACAACGGCCTCAAGGAGGCCTTCGACTATCCTGGTTTCGTGCCTGCGTACATTCGTCCCCTCTTCTGCGAGGGCAAGGGACCCTTCCGCTGGGTGGCCCTCTCCGGCGATCCGGCCGACATCTACGCCACAGACGAAGCCATCCTGGAGCTCTTCCCCGAGGACGAGCACCTGGCCCGCTGGATCCGCATGGCCCAGAAGGAGGTGGAGTTTCAGGGGCTACCGGCCCGCATCTGCTGGCTGGGCTATGGGGAGCGGGCCAAGGCCGGTCTCAAGTTCAACGAACTGGTGGCGTCGGGCAAGGTGAGCGCGCCCATCGTCATCGGCCGCGACCACCTGGACGCCGGCTCCGTGGCCAGCCCCAACCGGGAGACCGAAGGCATGAAGGACGGCTCGGACGCGATCGCGGACTGGCCCCTGCTCAACGCGCTGGCCAACACGGCCGGCGGCGCGACCTGGGTGAGCCTCCACCACGGCGGTGGCGTGGGCATCGGCTACAGCATCCACGCCGGCCAGGTCATCGTGGCCGACGGGACCGAGGCCGCGGCCCGTCGCCTGGAACGGGTGCTGACCATCGATCCGGGCACGGGCGTGGCTCGTCACGTGGATGCGGGCTATGAGCGGGCCATCGAAGTGGCCAAGGACCGAGGCGTCAAGATCCCGATGATGAAGTAGAACGATGGACCGCGGATTGGGCGGATTGAGCGGAAACAGCCGGATTTTTCATAGAAAATCCGTAAAGATCAGCCCGATCCGCCAAATCCGCAGTCTATTCAGGGCAAAAAGAAACTGCTTGATGAGATGTTTCCCCCGAAAGTGGCTTTCACCACAACACCTCATCAAGCAGTGATGACAACGATACCATAGCTTGCTTACCCTGTCAAATTCGGATTTCTGCGCGGGTGCATTTCAGTTTGGGGGCGAATATCGAGCCGGGGCCGCCTTGAACTGCAAGTTCAGGCTGAGAGCGAAAGTCGGCTACAAGCCGACTGGCGGAAACGGCGCCTCCCTGCGGCCAGTCCGCTTTAGCGGACTTCTGCTTTTAGCCTGAAATTCTATTTCAAGGCGACCCGCCCCCAAACTGAAACGCACCCTTTCTACGCGCGCTTTTCAACAGACTCGCTCACATGCAACATTCGCCCCTCTTTTGCGCCATCAATCGATCTATGATAAACTTTCTATCATTAGAATGCGGGCGTAGTTCAGTGGTAGAACGTTAGCTTCCCAAGCTAAATGTCGACGGTTCGAATCCGTTCGCCCGCTCAGACGCAGAAAAGGCCCGGCTCAGTTGAGTCGGGCCTTTTTTAGAATCTGCGATTATATTCTCAGGGCAGGGTGACCAGGACGCCCAGCCGCGCCGGCTCCTCGAAGCCCGCTTCCGCCAGCAGAGCTACGCCGACTTCCCGGTTACGGCCGATTTCACTCACCCGGTGGGCGTCAGAGTTGATGACGACGCCTGCATCGCCCGCCTCTCGAAACCAGCCCATGACCGCGACCAGCGTATCGTTCCAGCCCGGATCGTGGGTCAGGAAACGTCCGTTCAGCTCCAGCACGCGCCCCCGATCCGCCATGGCTTCCAGCACAGGACGCACGGCCGGCTCCAGCCGCTCGGGGCGGGGCGGGCCATGGCGGCTGGAGCCGGCCCAGAAGATGCGATCGAAATGGGCGACCAGATCAAAATCGGCGTCCCTGGCCATGGCGGCCATAGACGCAAAATAAGCGGTGTAAACAGCGTACGGGTCGCGCCCGTCGAAGCAGCGGGCGTCGTGGATATTCCACCCGTCCAGCCAGTGGATGGAGCCGATCACGACATCGAAAGAGCGGGCTGCGAGCAGAGCGTCGGCTTCAGCCGCATATTCGTGGGGATTGCCCAGTTCGACGCCGCTCAGGACCGTCAGCCCCGCGGGGCCGAACTCATCCCGACAGGCCGCCAGGTCTGCAAAATAACGATCGAAATCCGGCTGCATGTGGCGCGCACCCGGCTTCCATTCCATGTGATCGGTGATGGCGATTTCGGTCATGCCCTGGGCCAGGGCCTGGCGGCAGATCTCGGCGGGGGTGTTGTGTCCGTCGGGGCTGTGGGTGGAGTGAATGTGGTAATCAGTGCGTATCATGCCCTTTATCTTACCAGCAAACCCCGGCTTATGCGAATAGAGAGCCTTCACTCCCCACTAAAACCTCCAACAAAGCTATGCATGTCTCCCGGCTGCGATCCGCGCCGTCCAGGGCTGGGTTCCAGGCGCTCAGGGAGACAGCAACGACGCGCCCTGTCTTCGCCAGGAAGCGGAAGACGTCGGCCAGTTCAGCTGCGCGGGGCCCGCCGGCCGCGGGGTAGCTCACCGCGGGGACGTCCGCCAGATTGAGCACGTCCACATCGAAGTGGACATAGAGGGGCCGGTCGTCCAAAGGATGGCTGTGCAGCGCCCGCACGTCGGGCAGGCGCTGCACAGCAGAGGCCGCCAACAGCTCGCGCTCACCTGGGTCCAGGTCGCGGGCGTCGGTGAGGATGACCTGATCGTCGGGCAGGGAGCGCAGGCCCACGGCCGCGGGCATGGTCTGATCGCCCAGCCCCACCAGCATGGCCAGGGGCATGCCGCCCAGGAAGTTGCTGGGCGTGGTCTCCCAGGTGTTGAAGTCGCCGTGGGCGTCAAACCAGACCAGCAGGGGATCCACGCCGGCCCGCTGGAGCCCGGCCAGGGTTCCGATGGTCGCGCAGCAGTCGCCGGCCACGCTCACCGGACGGCGACCTCGCCGCAGAGAATCGGCCACTGCTTCGGCCAATGGCTCGTGGAGAACGGACATGCGCGCCTGGGTGGGCGCGTCGCCCGGCAGTGCGGGCTTGTTGACCCGCCATTCCGGTACAGCCAGGAATTCCAGCCCGGGAACCGGATTATCCAGGAAGAAGGGGGTGAGGATGTAGTTGTTTTGCATGGCGGTTTCCTTTTTTACGTTTTACGCCCCCACTGGCTCAATACACGCCTCGCCCTCATTGCGCGCGTTGTTGACATACGTGCTCACCGGGTAGGCGTCCATGGCCTGGGAAGGATAGGGGCGCAGAAGGTGGTGGAGCAGGGAGAGAAAGCGCCGGTCCTCGTTGGTGACGTCCAGCCACTCGTCGTAATCCTCCCGCGCGATGATGACGGGCATGCGGTTATGGATGGGCGCCAGCAGGTCGTTGGCGTCGGTGGTGAGCAGGGTGCAGGTCTGCAACTCGGAGCCGTCGGGCCCCTGCCAGTGCTCCCAAAGACCGGCGATGGCGAAGGGGCCGCGGCCCTGCATACGGATATAGTAGGGCTGCTTGCGCCCGTCCAGTTTGCGCCACTCGTAGAAACCGTCGGCCGGCACCAGGCAACGCCGCCGTTTGAACGCGGCCCGAAAGGAGGGCTTCTCGGCCACGGTCTCGGCCCGGGCGTTGATCATGTGCGCGCCGATGGACGGATCCTTGGCCCACGAGGGGATCAGCCCCCAGCGCACCAACGCCCACTCCCGTTGTTCCGGCTGGACGGGCGCACGTACGATGGCCACCGGCTGGATGGGCGCGATGTTATAACGCGGGACCAGGACCGGCGTCTCCGGCAGATCGAAGAGGGTGGCCAGGGTCTCGGCCGGCGTATGGAGGGTGAAACGTCCGCACATGGCAGGCTCCTGTGGTTGGATGGAGGAAGAAGACGACAGAGGTATGGTACCATACTCCCCATGCGCGCTCAACCATGTAGGCGCGGCTTGCAGCCGCACAAACCACGGCATCCATGACGTCCCAGGGGCGCGCAGTTCGTGCGGCTGCAAGCTGCACCTACCCGTGTCTTGTCATCCTGTCACCTTGCCATCTTGTCACCTCCCCCCATCTTTGGCATACTGCAATGATGATGATCGAAGAACGAACGCCCAACGCCCGCTATGCACCCATTCCGCGCGGCGTGGCTGATTATTTCTGGCATGAAGCCTATCGGCGTCGTGAGCTGGAGGCCAGCCTGCTGGACCTCTTCCGACGCTGGGGATACGGCGACGTGATCCCGCCTACGTTCGAATACGCGGACGTGCTCAACGCGCGCGCCAGCGAAAAGCTGCGGAGCGAAATGTACCGATTCCTGGACCGGGACGGCTCCACCCTGGCCCTGCGCCCGGACATGACCATCCCCGTGGCCCGCCTGGTCAGCACCCGGCTCCACGACTGGCCCATGCCCCAGCGTTTCTGTTACGCAGGCAGCGTCTTCCGCTACACCCAGCCTCAGGCAGGCCGCGAACGCGAGTTCCGCCAGGCCGGCGTGGAGCTCATCGGCGCGGCCGGGCCGGAGGCCGACGCCGAGGTGCTGGCCCTAACTTGCGCCGGGCTGGAGCAGACCGGTCTGGAAAACTTCCGTCTGGTGATAGGTCAGATGGGCTACTTCCATGGCCTGCTGGACGATCTGCAACTCACGCCGGATCAGCAGCAAGCTCTGCTCGACGCAGTGGATCGTAACAGCGAGGCGGAGTTGGCCGAATTCCTGCGCGCGACGCCCCTCCGCACCCAGCAGCGGCGCACAGTGGAGGAGCTACTCAGCCTGCGCGGTGCAGAGATCGACGCCGTCATCGCCCAGGCCGACCGACTCTGCCTCAACTACGCCATGCACAGTGCGCTGGAAAACCTGCGCGCCATCTGCGCCAGCCTGGACGCCTACGGCGTTTGCGATTATGTGCACCTCGATCTGACCGAAATCTACAATCTGGGCTATTACACCGGTATCACTTTCGAAGCGCTGACGCCGGAGCTTGGTTTTTCCGTGGCCGGCGGCGGCCGTTATGACAACTTACTGGGCGCGTTTGGCGAGTCGCACCCCGCGGTGGGTGTGGCCCTGGGTGTGGACCGCATCCTCCTGGCGCTGGATGAACAGCGGGGAACATCGCCCCCCCGCCGTCCCCGCCTCCCCGACTTGGCGGTGATGACCCGGCGCAGCGCGCAGTGTATGGCGCTGGTGCAGACATGGCGACAGGCCGGCCTACGAGTGGAGGTCACGCTGGGAGCGGAGGATGGACAAGAGGCCTGGCAGGCGATCCGGGCGCGCGGCATGCAGGCCCTATTGGTCTGGGACGATGGCCGCTTCCGGCTCTACACTGAGTCGTCAGATAACAATTCCCCCGCGCTGCTGAGCATGGAAGAAACGCAAACATATATGGGTGGGCTGCTCTCGAACAAGGAATAGCAGGATTATTGAGTTTACCATGGCTACACGAAACAAAATCCAGCCGTCCCTCATGATCGCGCTGCCCAAGGGGCGCATGGCCAGCCAGACCCTGGACCTGCTGATCGCGGCCGGCATCCCCACGCCCAACGGAGACGTGGGTCGCAAGCTGGTCATCGAGGCAGCGGGCGAAAACGGGAGCGAAACCAAGAACCTGCGCTACATCCTGGCCAAGCCCAGCGATGTCCCCACCTACGTCGAATACGGGGCCGCAGACGTGGGCGTCTGCGGACTGGACACCCTGCGCGAGAGTGGGCGCAACGTCTACGAACCCCTGCTGTTGCCCTTTGGTCGCTGTCACCTGAGCCTGTGCGCGCCGGCCGAACGGCCCAACACCCCCCTGCGCTACGAAAGCATGCCCCGGGTGGCCACCAAATACCCCGCCCTGACAGCCGATTTTTTTCGCCGACGGGGAGTCAACGCCGAAATCATCGCCCTCCACGGCTCGGTGGAGTTGGGACCGCTGGTGGGGCTGGCCGATCTGATCGTGGATCTGGTGGAGACCGGCGGCACCCTGCGCGCCAACGGCCTGGTGGAGATCCGCACCATCATGGAAAGCCAAGCCGTGCTGATCGTCAACCGGGCCGCATACCGGCTCAAGGCCGCGGTCATCGACAGCCTGATCGCGCGTCTGCGCCGGGTGATATAGAAAACTATCATAGAACGCGGATTTACCGGATTGGGCGCACCCTCACGGATTTTTTGGAAAAATCCGGCTTTTTCCGTCTCATCCGCTCTTTCCGCGTTCTGCCAGAAAGAGAGCCGCTATGACTTTAATCATCGCATCCGATAGCATCGACGGGGTGAAGTTCGTGCGCGTGCACGCCTTTGGCGATGAACGCGGCCGTTTCATGGAGACCTTCCGCAAGGAGTGGTTCCCGGAGCGAAGCTGGGCCACCGTTCAGGTCAACCGCAGCGACAGTGCGGCTGGGGTGCTGCGGGGACTGCACTACCACTTCCACCAAGTGGACTACTGGTTTGTAGTGCGGGGAACCATCCGCGTCGGTCTGGCCGACCTGCGCCGGAGATCGCCCACGGAAAACGCCAGCCAGGTGGTGGAGATCGGCGACGACAACCTGATGGGGGTCTTCATCCCTCCCGGCGTAGCCCACGGTTTCTACGCGCTGACCGACGCCACCCTCACCTACCTGGTGGACAACTACTACGACGGAGCCGACGAGCTGGGCGTGGCCTGGGACGATCCGACCCTGGCGGTGCCCTGGGATGTGAACGATCCGCTGCTCTCGGCCCGGGATCAGGCGAACCCCAGGCTGGAGGAGATTAAAGAGGAGCGGCGGCCGGTTTATGGGGCGTAAAACGTGAAACGTAAAGACGTTAAGGCGGGGTAGTTTCGTCACGAGCTACGAGTTACGGGCTGCGAGTGACTTGTAAGGCCGTTCCAAGAATTCACGTCCCCGGCACTTACAACCAGTTCCCATGTTCACCAGAGGCGTCTGACAAGTGCCGGGGAGGTTATGCGGGATTCAATTTCTCGGAACGGCCTAACTTGCCACGTAACAAGCCATCATCCATCATGAGGAGAAGAGTGTTATGAGCGAAAAGGTGCATATTGGCGTGATTGGGGGTAGCGGCGTCTACCAGATGGAAGCGTTGGAAAACGTGGAGGAGATAGCCCTGACCACGCCCTTTGGCGATCCGTCGGACAGCTACATCGTGGGCAGCCTGCACGGGCAGCGGGTGGCCTTCCTGGCCCGGCACGGACGCGGCCACGTAGTCAGCCCGACGCGGCTCAACCAGCGGGCCAACATCTACGGCTTCAAGATGCTGGGCGTGGAATACCTGATTGGCGTCAGCGCCTGCGGCAGCCTGCGCGAACGCTTCGCACCCGGAGATATCGTCATCCCGGACCAGCTCTTCGACCGCACCAGCGGCCGCGCGCTTTCCTTCTTCGATGACCCGGCAGTGGGCACCGACGGGCTGGTGGTTCATGTGAGCATGGCCGACCCTTTCTGCCCCTATCTGAGCGACATCTGTTATAAGGCGGTCCAGGCCACGGGGGCCACGGTCCACAAGGGCGCCAACTTCATCACCATCGAGGGGCCGCGCTTCTCCACCAAGGCCGAAAGTCACGCCTACCGGAGCTGGGGCATGGACATCATCGGCATGACCACCACGCCCGAAGCCCAACTGGCGCGCGAGGCCGGCATCAGCTACGCGGTCATGGCCCACATCACCGACTACGACGTCTGGCATGAGAGCGAAGAAGCGGTCACAGTGGAGCGGGTGATCGCGACCCTGATGCACAACGCTGAGGTGGCCAAAGAGGCCGTAGCCAACGCTGTGACCCTGTTGGCCGACGCCGGCCCTTCACCCCAGGCCGACGCCATCAAGGACGCCATCATCACCAATAAAGCCCAAGTGCGTCCGGAAGTGGTGGAAAATTTGCGGCTGATTGTAGGGAAATATTTTTGAAATTGATGAGTAAAGTATTGGGAGGTGAGAGATTGGGGAGATTGGCGTCCACCAGGCGAGTCTCCAATCTCCCCAATCTCTCACCTCCCAATCTCCCAATCTCCCCCAATATTTGCCTGGACAGAACGAATGCGCTATACTTGCTTAGTTTACAGCTGTCGCAGGAAATGCCTGAAACGGTGACCGGCATCCCGTGATGCGGCGGAAAGCGAAGTATTAAGTCGAAGTGAAAATGAAGTGAAGGAGTCGTACTCATGGCGAAAAAAGGACCCCGGGTTCTAGTGAAAATGCGTAGCACAGAGAGCTCACACATGTACCTAACCCAGAAGAACCGGCGCAACGATCCCAGCCGGCTGGAATTGCGCAAATATGATCCGATTCTGCGCAAGCATGTAATCTATCGTGAGAGCAAATAGGCTTTCGACGGCTAACGCTGGAAATGAATAGCGGCAGACATAGGCCGCGCTGGACTTATCCCCCGTCCCTGCACCCGCGGAGATGCTCCCCCCCGACGTGGACGGATGCATGCCGACAGGTTCTTTGGGCAGTTCATGCAAAGTATGGGCGCAGTGGCCGTTGCACCGCTGCGCTTTTCTTTTTAGACGCCACCGCCAACATCCACCTAACGGGTCACAAACGGTGGGAACGCGTCTACATTGGAAAGCGTTTTGGGTATATGATGAGAGAAAGCATCAAACCATCACACCATAATCGCTTTCAAGGAGAACAGGCACGCGCTATGCGTCGTTTAGCCATTCTAACGCTGACGGCTGCTCTCGCCATCCTCTTTGGCGGCCTGCACAGTCTGGTCACAGCAGCCCCCGGGATGACCTCACAGGCAATGGAGCCGACGGCCATCGACGCCCCAGCCCCTTACAACCGAAACGCGATCAATACGGCCAACGGCCCTCTAATCGCGCCACAACAGACTGCGCCAATCACCCGGACAGTGTTGTTGACTAATACAGGATTGCTGACCAATACTGGCCTGCCGAGTGGCGTAGCATTCTTGACCAACACCGGAACGCTAACCGGCGTGGTGGCGATCAGGGCGGTGACGCCACTTACTACCGCCAATGTCATTACGGATCGCACGCCGTTGACCGAAACCCTGGAAATCACGACCACGCCCCCCGTCACGGGGTCCGAAGAGATCACAAACGCGCCCCCGATCAGCAATGAGGCCATGGAAACTGAGTACAACGAAGTATTGGAAGGGACGATCCTGGCCAACCGCACCACATCCAGCGTGCGTTTCTTTGTGGAGGGCGAGACCTATCTGCTCGATCCGGGGCGCTCTGTCGGGTTGGATCTACCGCGCCCAACCGCGGTGATGAACCTCTACAACTGTGACGCCAACACGCCGGAGACAGAGGCGAGCTGTTATTGGGATCCATATTTGATCGACCAAAACGGATTCTATGAAATCGTGACCGGCGCGGAAGAGGGTCTCACGGTCGATTTGACCCTGCGCGAGGTGGGAGAACCGCCCGCAAATCAGGTCTGGATCCAGAACCGGAGCGGGACGAGTGAGGTGGTGGTCTACAGAAACCAAAACTATGAGCTCGCCCCTTCGACTATCCAGGAATTTTCAGTCGAAGACGATGAACTGCCCACATTTTTTATCCGATCGTGCGTGGAGGTCAATGGAGAAAACGCATGTGAGTGGGCGCCGGCCGTCGTCGACGCCGGTTTCTATTATGCGCTGAGCCAGGTGGAGACCGTGGGTGGGGTTCCTGGTAGCAAAGTCATCGAACTGTCGTTGATCCCCATCGCCGGCGAAGGGCAGACCGGCGCTGAAGAGGTGGCCAAGACCACGCCGCCTCAACTAACATGCACACTACAGGTGCCGGCGCTCAACGTGCGCAGCGGCCCGGGGTTGGAATATTTGATCATATCCAAAGTGCGAAGCAATGGCGAAGATCCCGCCACCGTGCTGGTCGAAGGGCGGGACGAACCTGGCCAGTGGCTGGCGGTGAACGAACGCGTGGCCCCCAACGGTTGGATCACGGCCAGCCCCGGCTACATCATTTGCGATGGCGACATCAATCTACTGCCGGTGGTCGAGATCAACGACGGACGACTGGCGCCAACGCCCGTCCCCGCGGCCACGCCGGCCCCGGCCGCGGATGAAGCCGTCGGTGAAGCTGCACCGGCTGATGGCGAAGGAACGGCGACGGATACGGGAGAGAACGCAACGGCAGACTCCGGATTGCCGCAGGCGCCGGCCGGGCTGGCGTTGCTCCAGGTCAGGAATGGGTTCGACCGCGATGTTCGCTTTACGCTGGATCAAAAATTCCGTCCCGAGCCGGGTCCCAGCGAATACGACCTCAAGCCCGGTGAGGAACTCCAGATAGCAGTTTATCCGGGTATCGTCGCCTTTAGCGTCAGTAGTCCCTGGAACGGCCTCTCCGACAACGCCGAAGTCATGCTCGAGGAAGATGAAAGCAAGCTGCTTTGGCTCACATTCACCCTCGACCCCGATGGTTCCGGGAACTGGAACCTTCAATTCTGATATAGGCCACGGATCGAACGGACTGGGTGGATCAGAACGGGTTTTTTAGAAAAAATCCGTTTTGATCCGCCCAGCCCGCGATCTATGAGCTTTTGTTGTTACTTCCGCTTGTAGCGTAGATAGAGTTCGCGCGTATCCTCGTCTGCGGTCAGATTGAAGGTGGCCGGCGGACCAACCACCACACCCTGACCGTCCAACAGTTCAACCGTCCACTCGCCCGCCTGGGGCTCCACGAAGATAACATTCATATTGGTGAATCGAGTATAAGGCCCCGGATCCGGGCGGGTCTGCTCTGGCACGCCGCCGACTGACGTCCCGCTTACAGGCAACACGGAGCCATTGTGCAACACCCGCATGGTGTAGCCGGGCAAGCCAAACTCATCCGGCGAGTAGACGTAGAGATAAACCCGCACCACATTGGGGGCCAGGGAATCGGTGGGGAACTTCTCAGCCGCTTCCAATTCGAATGCGTAGGCGGGTGTGGGCGTCGGCTCAGGCGTCGGCGTCTCCGTCGGCAAGGGCATCGGCGTAGGCGTCTCCGTCGGCAAGGGCGTTGCAGTCGGCAGCGGCGTGGACGTAGGGAGTGGCGTGTTGGTCGGCGGCGGGATAGGCGTCGCAGTCGGGGCCGCCACCACGGCCAAAGGCTGTACGGCTTGAACCTCTCCGGCCGGCTCCGCTGGCTGGGCCTGGGCAGGCGGCGGGGCCGCGCCCAGGGGCGTCGGCGTCCAGGTCGGCACAGGCGTCCAGGCTGCGGACTCACTCCGATTCCGGCCGCAGGCGGCGAGCGTAATCAACATGAACGCAAGAATGAAAACGCGCAGCCAAAGCACGCGTCGACCGCCGCTGGAGGACAGGCGGCGCGATCCAGCCGTTGATCCCACATGAGTATCCATAAATACAAAGCTCTGAGTTCAGTGTTGTCCCCCCACGCGGGAGGCGATGATGGATGAAAAAACGGCGTGTCCAGACAATGACCCAAGCGGTCGGGTCGATAGGCGCTGCATGCATGGTAGCGCAAACAGAGAATCCCGGCAAAAACGCCTTATCGCCTCCCTGACGTTTTGAAAGTGATTTGGGTTCCCCCTTATTCCACCGTGACGCTCTTGGCCAGATTGCGGGGTTGATCGACGTCAGCGCCCCGGCGGACGGCCATCTCGTAGGCGAAAATTTGCAGAGGAATGACGGCCAGCACAGGCGTCAGCAGCTCATGGGTGACCGGAATGGGCATGATGAAATCGGCCTTTTGCGCCATATGCGCATCCCCTTCATGGGCCACGGCCAGGACCAGCCCGCTACGCGCCTTCACCTGCTCGATCTGGCTGACCATCTTGTCATAGACGCTATCTCTGGGCGCAACCGCCACCGTGGGCATCTGCTCGTCGATAAGTGCGATGGGACCGTGCTTCATCTCACCTGCGGGGTAGCCCTCGGCATGGATATAGGAGATCTCTTTGAGTTTCAACGCACCCTCCCGAGCCACAGGATAGTGGATGCCCCGCCCCAGATAGAGGAAATTTTGATAGTGATGAAAGCGCTCGGCCAGGATGCGATAACGATCCCCCCGCCAGGCTTGGTCCAGCAGATCGCCCACCAGCCCCGGCAGGGTGGACAGGGCGTGGATCAACTCAGCCCGGATTTCCTCATTCAGGACGCCCCGCTCCTGCCCCAGGTAAAGCCCCAGCAGGAAGAGATCGGTGATGGACGCGGTGAATGCCTTGGTGCTGGCCACGCCGATCTCCGGGCCGCTCTGCATGTAGATATGGCCATCGCAGACCCGAGCCGCCTGACTGCCGATGGCGTTGACGATGGCCAGGGTGCGGGCGCCTTGGCCGCGGGCCTCCTCCAGCGCGGCCAAGGTGTCCACCGTCTCGCCGCTCTGGGTGATGGCCACCACCAGATGGCTCGGCTCCACCAGGGGCTGGCGGTAGCGGAATTCGCTGGCGTAGTCCACCTCCACAGGCAGTCTAGCCAGACGCTCGATGTAATATTTGCCCAGCAGAGCCGAATAGTAGCTGGTGCCGCAGGCGACGATGGTCACCTTGTCGATGGCGCGAACCTGCTCCGGGGCCAGGTTGGCCGTCTCCAAGCTGACCCGGTGGCGCTCGAAATCCAGCCGGCTGCGCAGGGTGTCCGTCAGGCTGCGCCCCTGCTCGAAGATCTCCTTCTGCATGAAGTGGCGGTACTCGCCCTTCTCGGCTGCAGTTGGGTTCCAGTCGATGACCAGGGGCGCTTTCTCCAGCGGTCGGCCTTCCAGATCCATGAACTCGGCCCCTTGGGACGTGACCACCGCCATCTCCCGGCTGTCCAGAAAGGTCACCTGGCGCGTGTGGCGGAGGATGGCCGGGATGTCGCTGGCGACGAACATCTCGCCCTCGCCGGCGCCGATGGCGACGCCGCCGGCATTGCCCAGCCGGGCTGCGATCAGGCGATCCGGCCAGCTTCGGCTCAACACCACCACCGCGCTCGGCCCTTGCAGATCACACAGTGCGCGCCGGACCGCGACCGTGAGATCGCCGGCGCTGCCGTTGTGATAATAGCGATGGATCAGGTGGACAATGACCTCGGTGTCGGTGTCGCTATCAAAGACGTACCCCTCGGCCTGCAACGCAGCGCGCAGATCCAGGAAATTCTCGACGATGCCGTTCTGCACCACGACCAGGTCCCCGTCCTTGCTGCTGTGGGGATGGGCGTTGCGCCGGCTGGGTGGGCCGTGGGTGGCCCAGCGGGTGTGGCCAACGCCGATGCGACCAACCACCGGCGTTTCCCCGACCAGGACCGTCAATTCGCTTAGTTTCCCCTTTTCACGGCGCACCTGGATGGCGCCGTCGTCGCCGATCACAGCCAGGCCAGCCGAATCGTACCCGCGATATTCCAGTTGATGCAGGCCATGGAGCACAATGGGGGCCGCTTCCCGCGAGCCAATATAACCAACGATTCCACACATGGAAAACCTCCAGAAAGTTGGTAGGGTTGATCGCGGCGACATTGGCGGCGAGTGGAACACACGCCAATACATGCCGCCGTAAAAGAGGCGGACAAGCGCAGGTGTGCGCGAGTCGCCTCTGATGCGGTGCGCGATCAATGGATTCAAATTATTTTGGGCTGGTTTCCACTGTCTGGCGCTTTTGTCCCGCCGGTCACCCGACGGCTTTGAACGCCTGCTTCTTCATTGGTGGGATATGGGAAAGATGTGACCGGAACAATACTCTGCTCCGGCGTAGGCCGGTGGAAGCGACCTGGAGGCATCCGCTGATCGTTCGATTTTCCCGCGGCATTCATCTCCATTATGAAGAAAAAACCGCGGTTACCCCGGCATTGTGCAGCGATAAAGGTATGCCATTATCGCACCCTCTGCAACCGGGAACCTCCCTCCTCGTCACCCGCCGTCAACCCGAGACGGATCAATGATGACGGGCCATGCGCTCTCTTTCCGCTTATTGGATCAACCGATAGTCCCTCCTGTGTCCTCTTCTGAACAAGCTCAGACGCCGATGATGCAACAGGCAGTATAGCTGACGCCGCCCTGAGCCCCAAACGCATTCGGCCATCGATGGGGCGCCGTTCTCTTTATCGGCTGCTGGCGGTGATTCCTTCGCGCGCGCCAGATTGCGGGATCAAGAGGGCTTGCCTATAATAGAAAGCGACTCAAGCACCCGTCCGCTTGACCGTCACCACAAAGGCGCCCTATGCGTACGCTTACAATCATTCGCCACGCCAAAGCCGAACCCGCCATTCCCAACGTCGACGACTTCGGTCGCGTGCTCTCCCCGCGCGGGGTCAAGGACATCAAACGGATAGCGAAGTTGCTGGTCAAATTGGAGCCGCCCATCGACCTCATCGTCAGTTCGCCGGCCACACGCGCCCGCCAGACCGCGGAAATGTTAGCCGCCAGAATAGACCACCAGCGTCCCATTCTGTGGAAAGATGAGATCTACGGAAGCGGAGCCCGCGCTTTATTAACCATCCTGCAAGAGCTGCCTGAAGACGCCGCCCATGTCGTCCTCATCGGCCATAACCCGGGCAGCGAGATACTAGTCGGCGGGCTCAGTTCGGGTGCACCTCACCAACTCTCTGTCCGTATGCCAACAGCGACGATCGCCAACCTCCAGTTGGAGATATTCTGGTGGAGCCAGGTGCGCTGGGGATGCGGTCAGTTACACATGCTGGTGAAGCCCAAAATACTACGCGGATGATTGTTCGTCCTCGTTGTTCACAACCTCGGAGTATTACTTTTGTCACAAACGGCTGCGATCTTCGATCTGGATCGAACGTTAATCACCCGTTCGTCCGCCACCCTGTTCATCAAATACCTGCGCCAGACCGGGCAAATGTGGCGGTTCTTTCGCCGCCGGGATCTGGCCATGATGGTCCTGGATATGGTGCGCTACAAGTTGGGCTTTCTGGATGGAAACGTCGCCATCCGTCGCAGCGCGCTCCTTTCCGCCGGCATCGATGTCGATGAGATGTGGACACTGATCAACGAGTGGACCGCAGAAATGCTTGTCCACGCCATTAGTCCATCGGCGCGCGAACGTCTGGAGTGGC
>JAJRVT010000339.1 GCA_024277175.1 Chloroflexota bacterium
AGCAGGCCGCGTCGGGTCAGAGCAAGTCCAGCCGTTCCAGGCGGCGGCGCAGGCCCTCGTCCGGGAGAAGTCGCCGTCGGGCTTATTAGGCTGAGGGCTGGAAGGAGTGAGATTGGAGATTGGGGGCTCGCAGGCTGGGCAACGGTCTTCTTAAAGAATCGGCGAGCAAATAAGTCATCGAATTCATCTTCCTGGAAGGTATTCATGCTGCCATGCAGCGCCACGGGGAATGAAAAATCTGTGTAATCCGTGGCTATTTTTCAGGGCAGCTTGGAACTTCCAGGAAGATCGCCGAGTTATTTAGCCGCCAGTCCTAATCTCCCAATCTCCAATCTCGCCAATCTCTTCCCAAAACAAAAAGGACCCTCGCAATGAGAGTCCTTTTTGTTTTCGTCTGGCGGAGACGACGGGATTTGAACCCGCGACCTTCGGCTTGACAGGCCGATATGCTAACCGCTACACCACGCCTCCACACGTTGGACGAACGAGAGCCAGTCTACCATCAGGCGGGTGGATTGTCAAAACTGAAGAGTTGAGTTTTCTCCCCCCACGCTACCAGAAGCCGTCATCCTCGTTATAGCCGAATTCCTCGCAGACCCGGGCCACGTTGGCGACGATAAAGTCGTGGCGGACGCCATTTGAGGCCACCAGGCCGTTGTGGGCGCGCACGTCCCGCTTGTTGAAACGGATGGGATTGCCCCAGCAGTCGGTCATGACGCCGCCGGCCGCCTCCAGGACAGCCTTGGGCGCACACAGGTCCCACTCTTTGCAGCCGGGGCTGGGATGGACGTAGAGATCGGCCAACTGGCGGGAGATGAGGCCGACCTTGAGGCCGACGCTACCGCTCACTCGCTCCTTGGTGATGTGCAGCACCTTGCGCACCTGATCCACGATCTGGGGGCGATGGCTGCGACTGCTGACCACCATCATCTGGGTCAGTTTCTGGATGTCGCTCACGTGCAGCGGAATTTCCTCATCGTCCTCGCAGAGATAAGCGCCTATCCCCACACCGCCGGCGTAGAGGATGCCCGGGTCCGGCTGCATGAGCACGCCCATGACCGCCTCGCCGCCAATGGCCAGGCCGATCATGATAGAGAATTCGCCGTTGCGGGCGATGAACTCCTTAGTGCCGTCCAACGGGTCTACTATCCAGACCCGCTCCTTCTCCAGCCGGGAAAGGTCATCCTTGGATTCCTCGGATAGGATGCCGTCATCGGGGTAGGCGGCCTTGATACGGCTGACGATGTGACTATTGGCCGACTCATCGGCTTCAGTCACTGGATCGCCGGGGGCCTTGTAATGAACTTCGGAAGAGCCAATATAATAGGTGGTGACGATGGTTGAGGCTTCGCGGGCGACCTGCTTGGCGAAATCGAGTTCGGCCGTCAGATCAAGGGTGGTGGACAACTTTTCAGCCATGGGTATTCTAAGACTCCAGATGGTACAGTAATGATGATGATGCGTAATCCAACGCGTAGGACAGTGTCACTGAGATGCAAGGCTGCGAAGAAACCGCTGCATTGTATCACAAATCAAAAGAGAGGCAAGAAAAAGCACTCAACGCCTGGACATAGCGCAGCGGAAGCCCAGCCAGGGCGCGGCCGTGGACGCAGGAGCGTTCTGGACAGCGCCCACCCGCAGCCCATCAGCGCCATCCCGGAACGAGCCGCCTTTGACCACCTGGGCGCCGGGTTCGTCGGCCGCGACCGTGGCCGTCCATTCAGCCACATTGCCCGCCATGTCATTCGCGCCCATGGGGCTGTCGCCGAAGGGGTGATAATGGCCTGTGGGCTGGGTGTCATAGGGTTCGGTCAACGCGCTGTTGGCGTAGCGAGGCTCGAAGCGGTCACCCCACGGGTAGACGTAGGCGCGCTCGGTGGCCGGCGCATAGCCAGCGGCAACCTCCCACTCGGCTGCGGTGGGCAGGCGCGCGCCCGCCCAGGCGCAGTAGGCCATGGCCCCGGCCAGGTCCACGTTGATCATGGGATAAGTCGTGAACTCGGGCTTCTCCAGGTAGTCAGGTCGGGTTGCACTGGCCACGCTCGCAGGCCAGGAGCAGTCGCCGGCGGCAAAACAGCGGCGATAATCGCGCACGGTGACCTCGGTGCGATCCATATAGTACTCGTCCAGGATAACCTGCTGCGGCGCGCCGTCCTGCCCGGTGACCATGTAAGCGCCGCCCGGCACCGGAATCACATGACGACTCCGCGCCCGGACCTGGCTCCCGAGCAGCGCGCCGATGAGCAAGGCAGCGGCCAGCGCCGCCAGCCCCACCCGGGTCCAGGCGCTGCGTCTGGGCGGGGAAAAGATCTCGTCCGCCAGCAGGCCGCCATCCAACGACGCGCTCGCCGCCGTCAAGGACCGCCCATCCAGTTCAGCCAGCAGCCGGCGGGCCCGCTCCTGATCGGCGGTCGAGCCGCCGGCCGCAACTGCGAACAGCTCGCGCCGGGTTTGGGAAAGCCAGACCTGTCCGTCGTCCTCCCGGGCGAGCCGGCGCACCTGCTGAGGGGTGAGCGAAGAAGCCGGGTCCATCAGGGCTTCGGCCAGCAGCAGGCCAATGCGCTCGGGGTCGGTTTGGTGGGAAAGAGCAGTCAACAGGCCCCGCTGGCGATAGATGGCCGCACGCAGGAGAAGCGAACGCTGGCTCTCGTCCAGATCGTAGCCTGCCTCCAGGAGGAGCAGACCGTTGCGCAGTACAGGGAGATCGGGCAGCCGGCCCTCACGCCACCAGTCGCCCAGGGCTTGGTCTAGGGAGCGTTGAACCGCGGCCACCCGGGGCGCGGCTTGGGGACCGCGGAAGGCGTCGAGCAGGCTGTAATCAACGGGCGGCGTCGCATCCACCACAGCAGACGCCGCTGTCTCCGCGGCGAGATCGGGTTTGGGGCGATAGGGCGAATCATCTTCAGGCCAGTCCGCCGCTTCCTCAAAACGCCAGTCGAGCCGGGCTTGAGCCGAGCCTCGCCCCGCGTCCTGGCGCCGGCGCGCGAAGAAAGAGGCGTCGTCCGCACCCTCACCCCGCTGGCCTGAATTTCGGTTCTGTCGCCACTCTGGAAAAGCCATGCCGCCATTGTACCCGCGGCCAATCGCGGATGCAAACGGTGAAAAGCTCGATGCAGAGGCGAGTAGCTTTGCGTCAAAGCTACCCATCTTCCCGCGTCATCTGATCCAGCAGGTCCAGAACCAGTTGATCCACATCGCCCCGGTTGGGGAGCTCGGCCATCATGCCGTACATGGCCGCGGAACGGGTGGGCATGGTCGCACCCTTGACGCCCGTAAATTTGGACGAGGCGCTGGTCAGGCGGCTGAGTGCGGACGGAGGCAAGACCTTGCTCGCCAGCCGCACCGCGCCCACCTGGAGGGAGGTGGAGACCTTGTTGAGGCTCGGCCTGCGCAGGGTCAGCACCGATTCGCGCAGATCGTGGAGGAACTGGTCGGCCATATGGACGTGGGCGTAGTTCACGGTCAGGTGCAGGGTGGAGGGGAACTGTTGACGGTCCAGGTGCCAGCCCCGCAAGCCCATCTCATCCCCCAGGGCGAAGACGTCATACACGTCCGAGCCGATGGCCATGACGCTCATGTGGGGGTGGCCCATGATCTGAAGGCCGGCAGTGGCGTTGACCCCGTCGCGCAGGATGACGGCCGTGCGCATGACCTCGGACGCGATCTGGAGATAGCGCTCCTCGCCCAGATAGTTCATCACCGCCCAGGCCGCGGCGATGGAGCCGCCGGGCCGGGTGCCGGCCATGGTGGGCGAGACGTAGATGCCGCCCGGCCAGTCGGTGGAGACGAAGAACTGGAAGCGACGCAGGGCCGGCGTGCGGTAGAGGATCACCGACGCGCCCTTGGCCGCGTAGCCGTACTTGTGCAGGTCCACCGACATGGAGGTCACACCCGGGACGCTGAAGTCAAAATCAGGAATGGAATAGCCCAGCTTGCGCACGAAGGGCAGCATGAAGCCGCCCACACAGGCGTCCACATGGCAGAGCAGCCCCCGTTCGCCAGCCAGGGCCGCGATCTCGCGGATGGGGTCCACCACACCTTGGGGATAGGAAGGAGCCGACCCCACCAGCATGATGGTCTTCTCGCTGACGGCCGCGCGCATGGCTTCCACATCGGCGCGGAAGTCATCGCCCACAGGCGTCTTGACCAGCTTGACGTCAAAGTAGTGGGCCGCTTTGTCGAAGGCCGGGTGTGCACTGCGGGGCAGGACGATCTCCGGCGGCTGGCGGTCGGGGTGATGGGTCCTGGCCCAATCCCGGGCCGTCTTGACAGCCATGAGGATACTCTCGGTGCCGCCGGAGGTCATGTTCCCCGCGGTCTCCGCGTCCCCGCCCAGGAGGGTGGCCGTCATGGCCACCACCTCGGTCTCGAATTTGCGCAGGCTGGGAAAGGCCGTGGGGTTGAGTCCGTTTTCGGAGAAGAAGGCCATATAGGCGTCCTTGGCCACGGCCGAGACGTCGTCGCCGGCGTGGAAGACCAGGCTCCACACCTTGCCGTCGCGCCAGCGGACATCTTGATCCCTGGCCGCTTCCATGGTTTCCATGATCTCTGTTCGCGGGCGTCCGCGAGTGGGTAATTGGGTGGTCATAAGGTTGCTATCCTGCAGTAATGGTTCGAAAGATCGCGGCTACAACGTGTAGTCTACCGTAGTATACCATTGGATGCGGGATTGGGTAGCGAAATCGAGGATGGCGCGAATTGGGGATGCGACAGACGAATTCGATAACGGGTTTCGTGATGAATGCGCTTCCAGTCCCCGTTTTGACAAGCCGCCGCCGTGGACTATAATAGCGCGCGACGACGCGTTTTCTGCGGCGTGACCGCCACACAGCCGCGTTATCATTACTCGGAATCCCTCGCCGTCAACCATATCCACACTCTATCAACCCATTTTTATTTAGGAGGAACGCTGTGAAAAGACTACTTGCACATCGATCCATGCTGCTGACATTGGGGCTGCTGCTGATGCTGAGCCTGCTGCTGGCCGCTTGCGCTTCGCCAGCCGCCCCCGCGGCCGAGGCTCCAGCCGGCGAAGAAGCCGCCGCCGCGCCCAGCGGCGAGGTGGGCCGGGATGAAACCCTGGTCTACGCGGTCGATCTGACCGATCTTATCACCCTGGACCCGGCGGTCGCCTACGAGTTCGGCGGCATTCAGGTCGTCGGCAACGTCTATGAGACCCTGGTCTCCTTCGAACCGGGCAAACCCGGCGAACTGGTGCCCGTGCTGGCCCAATCCTGGGATGTGGCCGAAGACGGCGACATGTGGAAGTTGACATTCACCCTCAACCCGGATGCCAAGTTCGCCAGCGGCAATCCGGTGACGGCAGAAGACGTGGCCTTCTCCTGGCAGCGGGCCATGGACATCAACAAATCGCCGGCCTTCCTGCTCACCGATGTCTGCAACATGACCAACGGCGAGATCAACCCGGTGGACGCAGGCACGCTCGAACTCAAGATCCCCAACACGGTCAGCCCCCAGGTTTGCCTCTCGGTCCTCACCTTCAGCACCGCCGCGGTGGTGGAGAAGGCCGCGGTCGAGCCTAACATGGGCGATGACATGGGTGAAGGCTGGCTGAATGACAACTCCGCCGGCAGCGGCCCCTATGTGCTGAGCCGCTGGGACCGCAGCGTCAGCGTCACCCTGGACGCCAACATGGACTATTGGGGCGGGACCGTGCCGCCCATGAAGCGGGTCATCATGCAGAGCACGCCTGAGCTGGCCAACCTCCAGGCCGCGATCGAGACCGGCGACGCCGACATCGTCCAGGACCTGGGCAGCGAACAGGCCGCGGCCCTGGAAGGCAACCCGGACCTGACCCTGGTCAAGGGCCTCACCACCTTGCTGGCCTATGTGGGCATGAACGCCACCAAGCCGCCGACGGACAACCCGGACGTGCGCGAGGCCATCCGTTACGCCATCAACTACGATGATATCATTGCGCTTCTGGGCGGCAACGGCCAGTTGGTGCAAGAGATCATTCCCATCGGCTTCCTGGGCCACACAGGCGAAAACCCCTTCACCCAGGACCTGGACAAGGCCAAAGAACTGCTGGCTAAGGCCGGCGTGGAAGAGGGCACGGAGATGGACTTCATGGTGGCCACAGGCACCGGCCCTGGCGGCATCGAGTGGTCCACTCTGGGCGCCAAGATCAAGGATGACCTGTCCAAGGTCGGCCTGGTCGCCAACATCCGCCAGCTTCAGCAGTCCGAGCTGCTCAACATCTACCGCAACCAAGACGGCGAACTGGTGCTCATGAACTGGGGTCCCGACTTCCCGGACCCGGACGGCAACGCCACGCCGTTCGCCAACTACGAGGCCCGCTCGCTGGCATGGCGCAACGCCTGGGACGATCCCAAGGCCATCGAGATGAGCAAGGCGGCCGCGGTCGAACTGGACCCGGACAAGCGCGCCGAACTGTACGCTGAGCTGGTCGACTATGTGATGCACAACGGCCCCTATGTGATGCTCTACCAGCCGACGCGCGTCTTCGGCGTCCGCAACAACGTCCAGGGATTCATCTATGATCCCAATGACACGCCGACCGTGAGTTTCTGGCTGATTTCGAAGCAGTAAAGCAATAGAACGCGGATTGAACGGATTGGGCGGAAACAGCCGGATTTTTCAAGAAAAATCCGTATCGATCCGCCCAATCTGCATAATCCGCGTTCTATCACAATCCGATTGATCGAATCCTATGCTACGCTTCATCGTACGCCGGCTTGGCGGCTTGGCTTTCGTGCTGGTCGGCGTTTCCGTACTTACCTTTTTCCTGGCCCAGGTGGTGCCGGTCGACCCCGCCGCCTCCGCGCTGGGGGCCAACGCCCGGGAAGAACAGATCGAGGCCTACCGCCAACAGATGGGCCTGGATCAGCCGGCCATCGTCCAATACGGACGTTATGTCAACCGTCTACTCCACGGCGATCTGGGCGACTCCATCCGCACCCGCCGCGCGGTGATCGCCGACCTCCGAGACTATCTGCCTGCAACCATCGAGTTAGCCATGGTCGCCATGCTGGTCACCATCCTGGTGGGCACGCCTCTGGGCATCATCGCCGCCCTCAACCGCAACACCCTGCTGGATGCGGGTGCGCGCATGATCGCGCTGATCGGCGGCGCCATGCCCATCTTCTACGTGGGTCTGGTGCTGCTGGGCATCTTCTACCGCCAGTTACAATGGCTGCCGGGGCCGGGAAGGCTTGACGCAACCCTGACGCCACCCACCCACATCACCGGTCTCTACACAGTCGATTCATTACTGACGGGCAATTGGGTGACCCTGCGCAACGCCATCGGCCATCTGTTTCTACCCGCCATCACCCTGGGCTTCTATTCCACCGCCGCCCTCCTGCGCATGACCCGCTCGTCCATGCTGGAGATGCTGGGGCAGGACTATGTGCGCACGGCCCGGGCCAAGGGGCTGGCGGAGCGAATCGTGATTGGCCGCCACGTCTTCAAGAACGCGCTACCGCCCATCCTGACCATTATCGGCATTCTGTTCGGCAGTCTGCTCAGCGGCGCGGTGCTGACGGAGACCATCTTCAACTGGCCTGGCATCGGCCGCTACGCCACCACATCGGTCACCACCCTGGACTACCCCGCGGTCATGGGCGTGACGCTGGTAGCAGCCTTTATCTACCCGTTGATGAACACCCTAGTGGACATCGCCTACTCTTTCATCGATCCACGCGTACGAGTGAAC
>JAJRVT010000340.1 GCA_024277175.1 Chloroflexota bacterium
ACTCGCGAACAACCTGCTGCTTAAATGCCTGGCTATATCGCTTGACCGGTTCTTTAACTGCTTCTTTAAAGGGGTGGTTGTTCATGGTCTCCTCCGTCCTGAATGGTCACTATGGTGTCAATTATATACAGGACGGGTCAGGGGAGAAACAATCAACGATTAACAGTGAACGGAGAACGGTTAACGCTCGCCGTCGAGTGTTCTCCGTGGGTTGTTGTGCCGTTTCGTCCATCCCACGCCATGGGACGCGACTGGTTGAGGGGATTGGCCGATGGCGTGGGACGCGCTCGGGGGCGGGCGTTGTACGACACCATTCATGTTGTCTCGCCGGGCCAGGCAAGGCTGGGCTCCGCAACATGAATGGTGCGGTACAGGGCGTAGCGAGTCCATCCCACGCCATGGGGGCGCTCGCGCGGCGGGGACCGCACCGCCGTGAACGGACGGGGCTACAACGGCGACGCCCGCTCAAGGGGGCTGAGGGTGGACAGGCTCGCTGCCAGACCAGCCCGCTTCAGCGGGCGCCGCTTGCATAGCCCCACGGCTTCAGCCTGGGGCGGTCCCCCGCCGCGCGATCGTTGTCTGTTATCCGTTCCCTGTTCGCCGTTGATTGTTCGACGCTCCGTCTATTCCACGCCATGGGACGCGACTGGGCAGCGGGATTGGCCCATGGCGTGGGACGCACTCCGTTATCCTGTCATCTTGTCTCGTCCCACAAAATCGCCGCCAACGTGGACATCGCCACCGATGTATGCGCCGCCGCCGGTGTTGATGACGGTGGACCCGCCAGACGGCTCTCCAGCCGCGTCCGCCTACCGGGTTCCGGTCTCCAATGCCCGCGCGATGCGGCCCAGTTTGTCACCGATCACCTTGGGTACGGGGGTGATACCCCGGGCGCGCAGGTCGCGCAGGGGCCAGCAGCGATAGTAGCGGTCGTCGCCGGTCTTCTCAAGCTGAATCTTGTGGGGCTTGACCTTACGCTCGCCCATGTCATGGGCTTCCTCGAACGATTTGCGGCCAATCAGCGTGGTCTCCAGATAGGACCAGTCGTCGGACCCTTTGTAGGGCGCCCAGCCCAGCAGCGCGTGCCCGGGCAGGAGGACGATGGCCGGTTCGATGCCGATACGCTCCAGCAGGCTGGCCATGAGCAGCACGCCGTCGATGCAGTTGGCCGTGCGCGCGACCAGCGCCTGGCTGGGCAGCCGCACCCGCTGGGTCATCTGGGTGGCGCTGGCCGGGTTGAAGTCCAGGGTCGAGTCCACGTAGACGGTCCCGCGCGCGGCCAGGGCGTCGAAGAGGGCCTGGACCTGGGGCGTCACATCCCGCACCTGGTAGCCGCTGAAGGTGTGGCCCTCGGGCAGGAAGACCGCGGCGTCGTGGAGGAAGGCGTCCAGTTCCGGGTCGTTGGGGGTGACGAAGGCGCCGAAGTAGGGGGTCAGATCGAAACGTTTACCGCTGACCGGGTCCCACGCGGCCAGGGGGGCCGAGTTGACCGCCAGCAGTTGGAGGGGCAGGGTTTGGTCCAGCCAACGAGCGCCGCCAGCCATGTCCTCCACCTGCACCCGGACCGATGCGGGGGTCAGTTCCTCCAGGGTGGCGACCTGGGCTACATCGAAGGCGGGGAAAAGATCCAGGCTGGCCGACGCGCCGGACGCCAGCGGGGCCATCTTGGACGCCTTGCGGCTGTAGCCCTCCACCTCGACCAACACATTGAGACGAAGCTGACCCGGGGTGTGGTTGGCCAGGTCCACCGTGACCAGGGGGTGCTGCTCCTTGCGGAGCAGATGCAGGATGGCGGTGTGGACGGGGTTGAGGCGCACGCTGGCCTTGACCGCCAACCCGCCGAGTTCGCCCGCGGAGTAGGCGAAGGCGTAGGGGGTATCGGGTTGGTCGTCCGCAGGTGGCGACGGGGGCGCAGGCTTTGCTGGCAGCGGGGTTGGCGCGTCCACGGGGGCCGCGCCCAGCAAGGCCTCGCGGACGGCCAGCAGATCGTGGTTGTCCGGGTTGTAGTTCACCGCGCCCTGGATGATGTCCCCGATCCGGCCCCGACGTTCCGCCCACTGGATGAGGTTGAAGACGGTCTCCGACAGGTTGCCGCCGCCGGCAATGGCGCCCAGGTTTTCGTCCAGTTCAAAGCGGACCATGCGCTGTAAGTCGCCGCGGTCGAAGGCGGACAGCAGGGCATCGTGCAGTTGTTTGAGTTGTTTGCCGGTTAGTTTCATGATTGTTGCTCCAGAATGATCTAGAGATTTAAAGGATCAAGGCATCCAGCAATCATAAGCCGGGGAATACTACGCGAAATCCCACATCACTATTCCGGCTATTGGGGAAGCCTAGGTATCGGCGAGCGCAGCGCACGCCACTGTCACCATTGACCCACGATCCCCCACGTAACGTACGGGTGCTGCCGCTCTCTGGTCCCTGTGGATGACGTTCAGCTGAATCACCGTAATATTCACTATCATACCAATCTGTCGTCCATTCCCATACATTACCTGCCATGTCATATAGGCCATTCGCACCAGTCGGATAACTGCCAACATCCGTAGTTCCATTTATGTTGCTCGCACCATAGTTGAGCAAATCGGGTGAAGGAGGTGCATCTGACCAAGGGTATATATGTCCATCTGTCCCACGACAGGCCATCTCCCACTGGGCTTCAGTAGGCAGCATCCCTCCCACCCATCTAGCATAGGTCATTGCATCGTGCCAAGAGACATTTGTTATTGGACGATTCGCCAGTTCGTCTCTCCGGTACACAGGATTACTCACTAATAACTTCTTGTCATCGCAGGGCCCCTTTTCCACGCACTGGCGATATTGTTCATTGGTCACTTCCGTACGCATAATCCAGTAGCCATCCAACAGTACAGCGTGCAGCGGTTTCTCATCGTAGTCTGCGAGTCGATCGGCATTGCCAGAACCCATCATAAATTCACCTTCTTCGATCCAGACATAGAGAGGCGCTTCCGGCGGTACAGCGTAGTCGTCGAAGAGGGTGTTGAGCGCAAACGCCTGCTCAAATTGGGCATGAGCACCCGTCCGATCAGCTTCAGCAGCCAGCCGCTCGCCTTCATGGACAAGTTGGGTCGCACCGATCCGGAGCGTATCGGTCACGAAGGTGGTGACGCCGATCCGGTTCCCCAGCGACGGATCGGCATCGATGGCAAGTTCGATCTTTTTCTTGGCCGCCTCGGTCAGTTCGCTAATCTCTTCTCCATCAGTGCTATTCTGAATTTGATCTTGCAGTGCAAAGGCTTCAGCCAACGCACGTTCACCTCGCGCCTGATAGCGTTGCCAGCCCAGATAACCCAAAAAGCCGACGAGCACCAGCACGGCAAGCGACGCAGCCAGAGCCGCGATTTGTGAGCGGCGGTGGGCTTGGTGAGCCGCCTTCAACTCACGTTCAAGGGATTCTTCCCGCTCCCGCTCAATACGCTCCTTCTCTCGCTTCTCGGCCTCTACCTGCTCCCGGCTGACTGCCAAAAATTGACGTTCCAGATCGTTCAACGCATCATCGTTTATCTCAGCCCACTCCAACGTCTGGTCCAGCCGCGTGCCACGGAAAAGATCTCCCGATCTGCGGCCTGACTCGTCCCACTCCTCTGCCGTTTCCGTTAATCGGCGGTGAATGCGCAACCCTTCGCGGTCATCTTCCAGCCAGCCGCGCAGCGTGGGCCATTCGCGGATCAAGGCTTCATGGGCCACTTCCACCTCGTCCTGGTCTACGGTAATCAGGCGCGCATAACCCAGCGTCGTCAGCACCTTAGTGACCGTCTCGGCATCTTTGCCTGCACTCAGCAGTTCTTCCCGCTCCACCCGTCGCCGCGTGTCCACACTGCCTTCGCCTAGTTCGGTCAGACGTATAAAGATGTTGCGCGCTACTACCTGCTCATCAGGCGTCAGGTGGCTGAATTCGGCGTCGGCCCGGGTAGCGATGGCTCCCTTGACGCCGCCAGCTTCGTAGTAGCCAGCAAAAGTCATGGTGCGGCCGCGGCGGTTGTTCCACGTCTCCAGCAGCGCATGGGAGAGCAGAGGCAACGCGCCCGGCTCGTGCTCCACGTCATGCAGCATGACGTCCACCAGCCTCGGCTCGAAGTCCCAGCCGCCAAGGGTTGCCGGCTTCTCGATGGCGTCGCACAGTTCGTCTTTGGACATAGCGCCGATGTACTTCTGGTAGCCCTCCAATGCAGTGCGCAGATCATCGAACTTAGCGCAACGATGATAAAAGTCGGCGCGCAGGGTGATAATAACCGTCATTACGCCATCGGGCTGGGCCGCGGTCAGCAGGTTGTCCACGAATGCCCTGCGCTCGGCGGGGTCCTTGCAGAGGGTGAAGAGTTCTTCGAACTGGTCCACGACCAGCAGCAGATGATCGGCAGGCGAATCGGCCAACATGCGCGACGCGAACAAATCCAGGCTTCGTGCGTCCTTGGTCATGTCGTCCATCAGCGTCGCCTGCGCGGTCACCGATTCACTGCCCCTGGTCAGGCTGGCCGACAGTGCCTTCAGCGGGCGGGCCGTGGGTGTGAGGATGCGGACCAGCCAGTCCGCGCTGTCCTTGGGCGGTAGCGAACCGTCCGCCAGCTTCTCGTCACTGGCCAAGGCCGGCACAACCCCCGCGCGCACCACCGACGATTTGCCGCTCCCCGATGCGCCGATGACGGCCAGAAAACAATGCTGGCGCAGATAACCCACAAGCTCGGCGGTCAGGCGCTCGCGGCCAAAGAAGCGGTCGGCGTCGCCCACATTGAAGTATTGCAGGCCCTGGTAGGGCGGTTCGCCCTCTTCAGGCGGCTCCATGCGCCAGTTGCTGGCCTCTTGCTGAAGGTCTTGCAGTTCGGGGTTGGCGACCAGCGCGCCGTCGATCAGGTCCGGCACGCGGCCATTGCGGTCGGCCCACTGGACGAGGTTGAAGACGATCTGGGTGTCGTTATCGCCATCTGCGATCTGCGCAAGCGTTTCGTCCAGATGAAACTGGACCATCCGCGCAAGCTCCGCCTTGCCGAAGGCGGAGAGCAGGGCGGCCTGGATTTGTTTGGTTTGTGCGCCGGTGAGTGTCATGGTTCGGGCCATCCCATGGTGGGCAGGTTGCTTGCCGTGGCGGTCGGGATCGCGTTTACTGGCGAGCCTGACCCTGGCTTTAAGTGTAGATGGAGGCGTGCATTGTGTCAACGTAGGTTTCAAGCCAATAGCCGCCTTGAACTGCAAGTTCAGGCTGACAGCGAAAGTCGGCTACAAGCCGACTGGCGGGAACGGCGCTTCTCCGCGAGCCAGTCCGCTTTAGCGGACTTGAGCTTTGAGCCGGAAATTCGATTTCGAGGCGGCTTGCCCCCAAATCAGAATGCACCCTTCAGGGGTAGAGTGACTTTCGAGCCAAGGCCGCCTTGAAACGGAATTTCCGGCCAAGGATCAAACCCGCGCCGGCGCCAGCATTGCCAGGCTTGCACCGAATGAATTCGGCGCCTGCAACACGAAACACGTTAAAACGTGTTGGTTAGCGGGCGTCCTGTCGATTATGCTGGATGTTGTCGACAAGCAGCCGAAGGATGTCTGACGTTTGATGCGTGAATCCCATCGATCCATAAGGCGTCGATTGGCGCAACGTGTTTTAACACGTTTTGTCTGGCAGACGCCGAATTCATTCGGCGGGCTTTGGCCTGGCTGGCCACTGGCCACCAACGCATTTGGGATACGCCCATTCCATTTCAAGACCACTCAACTCGCCAACAAGATGAAATTCACCAACGACAACACCCCCATCACCACCGACGCCCCGATCAGCACCCCGCTCCACACCCGCAACCGGCCGCGCATCCCCAGGGCCACCAGCACGAAGAGGAAGGGCAGAAAATCCAGCGCATAGCGGTAGCCGGCCTGGAGATAGCCGGTGTTGTAGTAGAGCAGGTTGGGGATGGCGACCAGGACGGCCGCGGCCAGCATGGCCTGGGCCAGCCGTTCCCGCCAGGGGGCCAGGACGCCGGCCACGAGGATGGGCGTGGAAAGCAGCAGGCTCAGCCCCCAGCCGCCGGGCCAGCAGCCCCTCCAGTTGCATGTGCCCGTAGCCCAGGTCGACCGGGCTGCCGTAGCGGGCCATGTTGTACCAGGCCATGCCCAGCCCGATGACGCCCAGGGGGATCAGCCCGTTGGCCACTTCCCTGGGCGACCGCCGGGTCAGCAACAGCCAG
>JAJRVT010000341.1 GCA_024277175.1 Chloroflexota bacterium
AGATCGGCATTCCAGACCGCCGACCCTTACAGGATCGTCTTCTGCCGGCGCGGGTCCAGCACATCGCGCAGCCCGTCGCCCAGCAGATAGACGCCGAGCACCAGCAGCATGATCGCCAGGCCGGGGAAGATGGGATACCAGGGCGCATAGGCCATGAAGCCGCGGCCGATGCTCAGCATGGAGCCCCAGGACGGGGCCGGCAACGGCACGCCCAGCCCCAGAAAACTCAGCGACGATTCCAGCAGCACCGCGGCCGCGAAGGAGACCGTCACCTGCACGATGATGGTGGCGACGCTGTTGGGCAGGATGGTGCGGAAGAGGATGCGGGTCGGTCTCGCGCCGATGGCGCGGGCCGCGTCCACGTACTCCTTATGCTTTTCTGTCAGCACGTTGGCGCGCGCCAGGCGCGCAAAAATGGGCACATTGACAATGGCGACCGCCAGCATGGCGTTGAAAACGCCGGCCCCAAGCACAGCCAAGATTACAATTGCCAGCAAAATGGCGGGAAACGCCAGCAGGGCATCGAAGAAACGCATGGTAACCGTGTCGAACGTGCCGGCCTCATACCCTGCGATCAGGCCCACGGTGACGCCGACAATCGCGGCCAGAAAAATGGAAATGCCGCCCACCTTAAAGGCGACGCGCCCGCCATACAGCACGCGGCTGAGAATATCGCGGCCAAACTCGTCCGTGCCCAGGGGATAGGTCGCGGACGGCGGCGCCAGCTTGTCGACCGTGTGCATTTCCAGCGGGTCATAGGGGGCCAGGGCCGGGGCCATCAGCGCGACCGCAAACAGCGCAACGGTGATGGTCAGCCCGACCATGCCGGATCGATGGCGGAGCAAGGCGCGCATGGCCGCGCCGGTCAGGCTTTCATGGCCGCGGGCGGGCGCAAGTGCGGTTTGCTGGCTGGCGTCTTGGAGACTGAGATTAGCGGTAGACATGGGTTCTCAACAATTACCTGTTGTCATAGCGGATGCGCGGGTCCAGCCAGCCGTAGGTCAGGTCGGTGAGCAGATTCACCAGCAGGAAGGCCAGGACAATAAAGAGCACGTTGGCCTGCAGGATCGAATAATCCCGCCACTCGATGGCCTGAATGGTCAGACGACCCACGCCCGGCCAGGCGTAGATGGTCTCGATGATGATAGCCCCGCTGAGCAGATCGCCCAACTGCAGCCCCAGGATCGTGACTACCGGGATCAGGGCGTTGGGGATGGCGTGCCGCGTGACCACCGCGTTGCCGCGCAGCCCCTTGGATCGGGCCGTGCGCACGTAGTCCTGGTCCAGCACCTCCAGCAGGGAAGAACGCAGATAGCGCATGAGCTTGGCCGCCACGCCGACGCCCAGGGTGAAGGCGGGCAGGAAGAGCGACTGTAAGTGCAGCCACGGCTCTTCGAAGAAGTCCGGCCGGCCCGACGGCGGCAATATCTGCCAATGCAGGCTGAAGAGCAGGATCAGCAGGATCAGCAGGAAAAAGCCGGGGATGGCAAAGGAAAGCGCGGAAAGCGCCGTCGTGATCAAATCAAAGATGGACCCAGGTCGCAGCGCGGCCAAAATGCCCAGCGGAAACGCGATCAGCACGCCGATGATGGCCGCGGCCGCGGCCAACTCCAAGGTGGCCGGGATGCGCTGCGCCATCAGCTTGCTGACCGGGTACTTGTTGATAAACGATTCGCCGAGATCGCCGGACAGGACGTCTTTCAGCCAGATCACATATTGGACATAGAGCGGCTTGTCCAGCCCCATGCGCGCCTCCAGGATCGCCAACTGCTCCGGGGTGGCGTTGGGGCCGGCCAGGTTCTGGGCGGGGTTGCCCGGTATCAAGTGAATAATGGAAAAGACGGCGATGGAGACCAGAAACAACACCGGGATCATCTGCCAGAGCCGTCTCAGCGCATATTGACCCAAAAGTCGTCAACTCTCCTCTATTAGCTGGAATTTCACCACGAGTTACTCACCACAAAGGCCCGAAGGCACAAAGATTTTTTTGATCTTTCTTCGAGTCTTTGCGCCTTGGCGGTTGAGGTTTTTCCGCCACAAAGATCGCGAAGGGCACGAAGAAAAGCAGAACGCAGATAAACGCCGATTTGACGGATTTGCGCAGATGGGCCGCCTTAATCGGCCTTGAATCCCTCCAATCTGCGTTCCATCCGTGAGGCATAGCGGCGCTGCGGCGACATCTTCCCGGAAGCTCGCAGCTTCCGGGAAGATACCCAATCCACGTAATTGCGTCCCATCTTTCAGGGCATAGCGGGGGAGAACCGACGAACGCGCTACTGCGAAACCGTGATGCCGCCCGGCCAGATCAGCCCGTCCATGTCCACGCGGAAGTTCTGGACCGTGTCGCGGTGCGCGTAGACTTCCTGTCGCCAGGCAGTCGGGATCGTCCAGCCCTGTTCAAGCAGGATCTCCACGGCCCGATGGTAGAGTTCCTTGCGCTTTTCCTGGTCGATCTCGCCGCGAGCTTTCAGGATCACTTCCTCATATTCGGGGAACCAGGTGTCATTCTCGGTGATGCCGAAGAAGTTGCGGAACGGTCGGCAGCAGGCTGCGCCCTCGAACAGGCCGCTGGGGTCGACCGTGGCGTCGCCAGTGGCGTGCGACACGATCTTGAAGTCGCGCTTGTCGATCAGGATCGGCCAGTATTGGGGCAGCTCCGTGGGCAGCAGTTCCATCTCCACGCCGATGGCGGCCAGGTCCTGTTGGAAGACCTGCGCCTGGTCCAGGTGCGGGCCGCTGGTGCCGCGGATGACCATCTCGGTGGAGAAGCCGTCCGGGTAGCCGGCTTCGGCCAGCAGTTGCTTGGCCTTCTCCGGGTCATACGTGTAGTAATCGGCCAGGTCTTCGGGGAAAGCCCAGGACGTGGGCGCATAGGGCACTATGATCACGTCCGACTCGCCGTAGAAGACGGTGTCGATCAGCTTCTGGCGGTCGAGCGCGTAGTTCATGGCCTGGCGCACCTTGACGTTGTCAAAGGGCGGCTCCTTCACGTTCATAATGAACGCCCAGAAGGCGAAGCCAGGCGGATTCTGCCCCACCACCATGCCGGGTTCCTGTTCCAGGGCCGCCTTTTCCAGCAGGGGCACGTCCATCAAGGCGTCGATGCTGCCGGCCTTGAGGTTGACAATGCGCGACTGCGGGTCGGGCAGCGGCTTGACAATGATCTTGTCGATCTTGGGCTCGCCCTCGCGCCAGTAATCCTCGAACGCCACCGCGGTCATGCTGTCGCCGGGAATCCACTCCTCGAACTTGAACGGCCCCGTGCCCACCGGCACTGTGTCGATGGTCTCCGCGGCCTCTTGCGGGTAGATGTACATGCGGGCCAGGCCGTCCAGGATCGACGCGGTCGGCTCGCCGTAATCGATACGCACCGTGTAGTCATCGATCACGGTCGCGCCCGTGGCCGTCTGGAAGCGGTCGCTCAGGTGATGGCCCAGGTCCTCGTTCATGGCCTGTTCCGCGGACCAGGCCACGTCCTCCGCGGTCATCTCGCGGCCGTTATGGAATTTGATACCCTCGCGCAGATGCAGCGTGACCGACGTCTTGTCGTCGCTCATTTCCCACGACTCGGCCAGCCAGGGTTCAAAATCGCCTTCATCGCTGATGCGAATGGGCGGCTCGAAGAAAAATGGTTTGGAATAACGGGTATTGACGTCGAAATAGGGATGGAAGGTCGTGTAATCATCCCCCAGCGACATGACCAGCGTGCCGCCCTCTTGTGGCGCAGCCGCTTCGCCGCCTTCACCTTCGGCAGGTGCAGCCGGCCCAGCGGCGGGCGCGGCGCATGCCGAGATGATGAGGGTCAGCAGGATCAAAAGTGATAGCCACAGCGTACGTTTCCTCTGCATGAGCATCCTCCTGGTTTGGGTAGGTGATTCGGTTGACGTAGTCCGCCAGTGTTCAGACAGCAGCGAGACGGGCCTGCAATGTGCTGTCCGGTATCGGGTTTGCGTATTGTAACGGAATCTGGAAGCGGGATCAAATCAATATTGGGAACTGAGCGTGTCATATGAGACGTAGACAAACGCAGATTGCAGTATTTACGCCGATTTTCCGCCAGATCACGAAGTCCGCAGGTCATGTCTCCGGCGTGACACGCGTGCTGACCCGTCCAGGCGGACACAGTGATCTTCCGGGAAGCTCGCAGCTTCCCGGAAGGTGGCCGGCGGACGCGGCTTCCATGGCGCAGTTGTAGAGTGGGCGCGTTGTCGGGCCGGGAGACCCGGCCTGCTACTGACTTATCCGCGTTCATCCGCCAAATCTGCGGCAATCCGCGTCCCCTTCATCCCTCATCCTTCCAATTTTCCCCATCTTTGTACTATTGCGCGATCACACATACAATAACGGCGGTGAACCGCGTATGCGACATCTTCCTTTACCCAGCCCACAGGAGGAACTAACATGGGTCTGCCCGTCAACTTACAACAGGATGAGGTAGTTGTGGCCGTCCGCAAACGCCACCCCGTATACGTCATCCTCAAAGGCATACTCGCCCTCGTGATCGCGGGTCTGGCGATCTGGCTGTTCTCGTGGCTGTCCGGCGCAAGCCCCTGGACCACCTCCATTTGGGGCTGGCTGATGGGGGCCACAGTCGTCATCGTGGCCCTCTACCTGGGCCTGCTCTTCTACCGCTACCAGAACGACCTCTGGATCGTGACCAACCAGCGGCTCATCGACTCGCTGCGAACCACGCCGGTCAACCAGTCTATCTCCTCCACCGACCTCATCAACGTACAGGACATTCGCATCGAGAGGCGCGGCATCCTGGCAACTATCTTCAACTTCGGCGACGTCGTCTGCCAGACCGCATCCACCGAAGGCGAATTCTCGTTCCGCGGCGTGGGCGATCCCAAGGGCCTGATGGAAAAGCTGGACCGGCTGCGCGACGAGGCCCGGCGATCCGGCGGCAGCGCACCCGCACAGCCCCAGCCCGCCGCCGGCTGACGCAGCGCGATGGGGTGACAAGGTGACAAGGTGACAAGGTGAGGGGGTGACAGGGTGAGTTCGCAGGTCATGTCTCCGGCGTGACCCCCACGGTCAAGCTCCCCGTCAGGCCGGGAGACCCATAGGCATCAAGTTAAGCACGATTCGGGCGATTTCTCACCGGAAAACGGCACATTGCCGCTTGACCTCGCTCGAGTGCAGCCACGTTGATAGCTCTGATTCGGCAACTCGATTGAGTGAATTTTCAGAGTAAAATTCCTTAGCTTGATGCGCATGGGCCGGAAGACCCGACCTACTGCACTTGGCGTGGCGCAGTTCATGTGAGGTGTTCACTCTTGGACCAGATCGCGTGGATACCGCACCAGCACCCGGTATCCGCCGTTCCAGGGGTG
>JAJRVT010000342.1 GCA_024277175.1 Chloroflexota bacterium
CAGAAATACGGCAAGCGCGAGGTGGTCATGGGCGTCCGACCGGAGAGCATTCTCCTCACCGATCCGGAGCACGCCATCCTCACCGCCGACTGCCTGGTCACCGAACCCCAGGGGTCGCACCAGATCGTCGCCTTCCAGGTGAGCGATCAGATCATGAAACTCGTCGCCCCCATCCGCCCCAAGGTCCATCCCGGGGAGACGTTGTACATCACCTTTGATCAGGACGCGATCCACTTCTTCGACAGGGAGACGGGCCAGCGCATCTGGGAGGCGGAGTAGCGGTTCAACGACCGATAATAGACCGCGGATTGAGCGGATTGGGCTGAAACAGCCAGATTTTTCAAAGAAAAATCCGTTTTGATCCGCTCGATCCGTCCAATCCGCGGTCTATTGGGTTCATGCCTGAATGGATACCACAGGAAAACGATCATGTTACATGACATCCGCTGGACCGCGGAGAAGATCGCCCAGCGTATCGCCCTCGTCGACTCTCTGGCCTATCGCCGTCGCCTCGAACTGCCTCCCTTTCGCCTCCTGAAGCTGGCCGATGTGGAGGCCGAACCGCCCATGGATCCGGACTTGGATGATTCGGACTGGCCCCTGGTCGAACCCAATAGCGCCTGGATCGAGAGCGGGACCAACTTCCTCCTGCGCACCCGCTTCTGTATCCCGGATGACTGGGACCCTGACGCACCTGTCGCCCTCTACCTGCCCATCGGCGAGGCCGGCGACTTCAGCCATCCTGAAGCCCTGGCCTATGTGGACGGCGCGCCCTACGCGGCCTGTGACCGCCACCACCAGGAGATCCTGCTGCCGCAGGCGTGGCGGGACGGGCGCGAGCATGCGCTGACCCTTCAGGGCTGGGCCGGCGGGACCCAGCTCCTGCGCTGGAGCGACTGGCGCAGCGGCGAATCCGCGCCCCCCACGACCCTGATCATGGGCCAGTACGCGCTGGTGCAGATCGACCAACCCACCCGCGACTTCGCCATCCTGGCCCGGCTGGCCCTCCAAACCGCCAACGAACTGCACCCGGACAACCCCACCCGCGCCCACCTCCTCAACGCGCTGGACGATGCCTTCAAAGCCCTGGACATCCGCGAACCCCTGGGCGAGGCCTTCTACGCCAGCGTGGCCGCGGCCCACGCTATCCTTCAGGCGGGCGTGGACCGGGCCGGCCCCCCCCTGGATGTGGATGTGACCGCGGTCGGCCACGCCCACATCGACGTGGCCTGGCTCTGGACCCTGGCCCAGACTCGACATAAAGCTGTGCGCACCTTCCACAACGTCATCCGCCTCATGGAGCAGTTCCCCGAATTTCGTTTCCTCCAGAGCCAGCCCCAGCTCTACGAGTACGTGCGTCAGGACCAGCCCGCGCTTTTCCAGGCCATCCAGGAGCGGGTGGCGGGGGGACAGTGGGAACCCATCGGCGGCATGTGGGTGGAGGCCGACTGCAACCTCTCCGGCGGCGAGAGCCTGGCGCGCCAGTTTCTGCTGGGGCGGCGCTATTTTCGCGAGCATTTCGGCCCGGACGCGGAGTCGCCCGTGCTCTGGCTGCCGGACGTCTTCGGCTACGCCTGGAACCTGCCCCAACTCATCAAGGAGGCGGGGCTGGAATACTTCTTCACCATCAAGATCGGCTGGAGCCAGTACAATCGCCTGCCCTACGACTCCTTCTGGTGGCAGGGGCTGGACGGCACGCGCGTCCTCACCCATTTCAGTCCCACCAAGGAGAGCGGCAGCGCTTTCGCCAGCACCTACAACGCCCACGCCACGCCGGAGCAGGTCCTGAGCACGTGGACCAATTTTCAGCAGAAGGACTGGGGCAAGCCGGGCGTCGCGCCGCCCCTGCTCATGGTCTATGGCTACGGCGACGGCGGCGGCGGCCCCACCCGGGAGATGCTGGAGAACATCCGCGGGCTGGACGCCTTCCCCGGCATGCCCCGCACCCATTGCAATCGGGCCATCGACTTCTTCCGCACCATGGAGTCCGACGTGGGCGACCGCCTGCCTGTCTGGAACGGTGAGCTCTATCTGGAGTATCACCGGGGGACCTACACCACCCAGGCCCGCAACAAGCGCGCCAACCGCAAGAGCGAGTTCCTCCTCCACGACGCCGAGTTCCTGGCCGCGATGGCCGCTACCCTGGACCCGGCCTACGTCTATCCGCGCGACGAGCTGCGCCGGGCCTGGGAATTGGTCTGCCTGAACCAGTTCCACGACATCTTGCCCGGCAGCAGCATCGGCCCGGTTTATGTGGAATCCCTGGAGCAGTACGCAGCCGTGGCGGAGGCCGGCGAGCAGGTCAAACGGGAGGCGCTGGCGGCCATCGCCGGTCCCGCGCAGGTCATGGATTCGCCGGAGAACGACGCTTCCCCGGCCGGCGCGTTGCTGGTGAACCCCACTTCTTTCACCCGCTGCGACCTCGCGTTCCTGGCCATGGAGAGGCTGCCGTCCGCCTTGGTCGGCGAGGACGGGCGCATGGTGGCCATACAGCCGGTGGAGGGCGGCGCGCTCCTGGACGCGGGCGAGTTGCCACCCTATTCGGTCCTGGGGCTGCGCGCGCTGGATGAACCCGCGTCCGCTCCCTCTTCCACTTTGGAGGCGACCCCCGCGCGGCTGGAGAATCATCTCCTGCGAGTCGAGTTCGATGAGGCTGGCGACATGGTCGCGCTCTTCGACAAGCGGATGGGGCGTTCGGTCCTGCCGCCGGGTGAGGTGGCCAACCAGTTTCAGGCTTTCGAGGATCGTCCTAAGACGCCCGACGCCTGGGAGATCGACATCTTCTATGACGACAAGCGCTGGCTGGCCGAGCCGGCCCATTCCATCCGGGTGGTGGAGGAAGGCCCGTTGCGCGCCACCCTGGAGATCCGGCGGCGCATCCTCAACAGCGAGATCGTACAGCGCATCTCCCTCTACCACAACCACCCGCGGCTGGACTTCGAGACTACCGTCCAGTGGCGGGAGCGTCACATCCTGCTCAAGGTCGCCTTTCCCGTGGATGTGCTGGCGCCCACGGCCACCTATGAGATCCAGTGGGGCAACGTGGAACGGCCCACCCATCGCAACACAAGCTGGGACTGGGCCCGCTTCGAGACCGCGGCCCAGAAGTGGGTGGACCTGAGCGAGGGCGGCTACGGCGTCAGCCTGCTCAACGACTGCAAATATGGCCACGACATCCACGGCAACGTCATGCGCCTGACCCTCCTGCGCGGCCCGGTGGACCCGGACCCCACCGCGGACCTGGGCGAGCATCGCTTCACCTACAGCATCCTGCCCCACGACGGCCCCTGGAATGAGCGCACCGTGGCCATGGCCTACGCGCTCAATGACCCGCTGCTGACCGTTCCCCTGGCTGGCCCGCCGCCGGCGGCCCGGCCTGCGTTGCGTTCATTCGTCAGCGTGGACCGGCCCAACGTGGTTATCGAGACCGTCAAGCAGGCCGAGGACGGGGACGGGATCATCGTGCGCCTCTACGAGTGTCGTCGCCAGCGGGGCGAGTTCACCCTGACTGCCGGCTTTCCCATCTCCCAGGCCTGGCGGACGAATCTGCTGGAGGAAAACCAGAAACCTCTACCCGTCGACGGCAACCAGGTGCGGCTCCTTATCAAACCCTACCAGATCATCACTTTGCGTTTGTCGCCGTAATCTGTCATGATCTGGGGAGGCGCGGGAATTTGACGCCAAGACGCGGAGACGCAAAGGATCGCAGAGGGGCTTGTTTTTCTCTGCGTCCCTCTGCGCCTTTGCGCCTCTGCGTCAAACCGTTTCCCTTTCACCCAATTTTCAAAACTGAGGCGAACAACCATGAACATCGGCTTTCTTCACTATCAACTGGGCGGCACCGATGGCGTCTCCCTGGAGATCGACAAATGGAAGCGGGTGCTGGAGGAGATGGGCCACACGGTTCACTACTGCGCCGGCGACTTGGGAATCCTCACCGGCGCGCTGATCCCGGAGATGTACCACCATACGCCGGTGGCCGAGCGCCTCTATCGCAACACCTTCATCGCCCTGGCTGACTATCCAGGTCCGGATAGCGTGGGCGATTACGCCGCTGAACTGGAGCGACTGACCGCGGTCATCGAGGCCAAATTGCGGCTCTGGGTGGAGGAAAATCAGATTGATTTCCTGATCCCCAACAACCTCTGGTCGGTGGCCGCCAACCCGGCCGCGGCCCCGGCCCTGGCCAATGTCATGCGTTCCTACCAACTGCCGACTGTGGCCCACAGCCATGACTTTTACTGGGAGCGGGTGGACGGCGTGGCCCTGACCTGCGCGCCGGCCCTGGAGCTTGCGGACCGGTTCCTGCCGCCCCGGGATCCGCTGATCGCCCACGTGGTCATCAACAGCCTGGCCCAGGCTTCCCTGCGTGAGCGTAAGGGCATCGAGTCCACGGTGGTGCCCAATGTCTTCGATTTCGACGCTGACCACGGTTGGGGACCGGACGAATACAACGCCGACCTGCGCAAACGCATGGGGCTGCGAGAAAATGATCTCATCATCCTCCAGGCCACCCGCATCGTACCCCGCAAAGGCATCGAACTGGCCATCGACTTCGTGCGCGCCCTGGACGCGCCCCACCGCCGGGCGCGCCTGGAGCAGGAAGGACTCTACGACGGCCGCGCCTTCACACCTGACAGCCGCATCGTCTTCGTCCTGGCCGGCTACGCCCAGGACGACGCCACCGGGCTCTACCTGGGCAAGCTCAAACGCAAGATCGAGGAGAGCGGCGTGGACGCCCTTTTCATCGACGAGATGGTCGGCGGCAGGCGGACGTTGCGCGAGGGACGCAAGATCTACTCCCTCTGGGACACCTATGTCTACGCCGATTTCATCACCTATCCCAGCCTGTGGGAGGGGTGGGGGAATCAATTGCTGGAGGCCATGTACGCGCGCCTGCCCTTCATGCTCTTCGAATATCCCGTCTATGTGGCAGACATCAAGCCGTCCGGCATCCAGGCGGTCTCGCTGGGTGCGGAGACTCACGGCATCGATGAGCAGGGGCTGGTCCGGGTGGACCCGGAGGTGGTGGAGGCGGCCGCGGATCAGGCCATCGACCTCTTGATCGACAACGAGAAGCGTCAAGCCATGACCGCGCATAACTTCCAGACGGGGCGGCGTCACTATTCGCTGGCGGCGCTGCGTGGCTATTTGGAGGAGCTTGTGGGATAATAGGCGGCGAATAAATTTCGGATTTTTGTGAAACATGGACAAAATAGAACGCGGATTTGGCGGATTGAGCGGAAATTGCCGGATTTTTACAAAAAATCCGTGAAAACCAGCCCAATCCGCTTAATCCGCGTTCTATCGGATGCGGGGTTATATAGTTACTCGATGTGAAGGTGATCTTTGATGAAACCCAAAATTGGCCTGGCCCTCGGCGGTGGCGGCGCGCGTGGATTCGCCCATGTGGGCATCCTGAAGGTGTTCGAACGCGAACAGATCCCCATCGACTACATCACCGGCACGAGCATGGGCGGCCTGATTGGCTCCCTCTACGCCATCGGCATGTCCTCACAGGAGATCGAGGAGATCAGTCTCGATTTCAAGAAAAAACGCGTCTTTGGCATGATGTTCGACCCGACGTGGTCGACCCGCGGCTTCATCAAAGGTTCGCGCATCTACAACTACTTGGCCAAGTATCTGGGGATGACCACCTTTAATGAGACGAAAATTCCCCTGGCCATGATAGCCACTGACATTGTCAGCGGCCAGGAAGTGGTCTTGCAGCGGGGACGGTTGGTGGATGCGGTGCGGGCCACCATCTCCGTTCCCATCGCCTTCGCCCCCGTGAGAATGGGCCAGGCTAAACTGGTCGACGGCGGCGTGTTGAACAATGTGCCCGCCGACCTGGCCCGCTCTTTGGGCGCGGATATCGTCGTGGCTGTGGACGTCTGGCCCACCTTTGGCAAGGAGCGCAACAGCGCGGTTTCCGAATATCGCCTTTTCACCTTGCCGGGCGTGCCCGACTCGTTCATGGAAATGTGGCGGGTGGTGCTTATCTCCATCGGCAAGATGAGCGACCTGCGTCTGCAGATCGCCAAGCCTGAGGTCCTCATCAAACCCAAGGTCCCCATCTACATCGATGTGCTGGTCGGCTTCGATCGCGCCGCCGAAGCCATCGCCGCCGGTGAAGCCGCGGCTGAAGCCGCGCTGCCGCAGATCCGCACGCTGCTCGACAAGGAAGACGAATAGAACGCGGATTGGGCTGATCACGAAGTGGGCGCAAAGCGCCATCTCCACGGATTTTTTTAGAATCCGTGAAAATTCGCCCAATCCGTTCAATCCGCGTCCTATTCGTCTTTTCGACGCCGCGACTTTACTCCTCCTTCAACGTAAAGCATCTCACCCCATATATCTGCACGCGAGCACAGGAAGTGACTATGGATTCTCCAATAATTTCTGCACAGACTGTTCACAAACGATTCCGCACCGGCAAGGTCGAGGTCCACGCCCTGCGCGGGATAGACCTGGATGTGGCCGCCGGCGAGATGGTGGCCGTCATGGGACCGTCGGGCTGCGGCAAGACGACCCTGCTCAACTGCCTCTCCGGCCTGGATGAGTTCGACGAGGGGGAGGTCTACATCGAGGGCGAAAATCTGCGCGCCATGAACGACCGCAAACGCACCCGCTATCGCGCCCGGCGCATGGGCTTCGTCTTCCAGACTTTCAACCTGCTGCCGGTGATCACCGCGGTGGAGAACGTGGAGTTGCCTCTGCTGGTGAGCGGCGTCCGCCCTGGTGAGGCTCGCCGGCGGGCCGCCCAGGCCCTGGAACAGGTGGGGCTGGCTGACCGCATGCATCATCGCCCGTCCGAACTGTCCGGCGGCCAACGCCAGCGCGCCACCGTCGCCCGGGCCCTGGTCAACAACCCGGCCATCGTCTGGGCCGACGAGCCGACCGGCAACCTGGACAGCCAGTCCGCCAATGACATCCTAAGGCTCATGCGCCAACTCAACGAGGAGGTTGGCCATACCCTGGTCATCGTCACCCACGATCCGGCCATCGGCCAGCTGTGCGACCGCATCATTTATATGCGCGACGGCGAAATAGTGGAAGCGTAACCCATGGACCTGCTCGCCGACTTCACCGACAATACCGTGATCTTCATGCTGGTCGCGGTCACCCTCGTCCTCTTGCTGCTGATCGCGCTCTCCTGGCGCAACCCGGTGCTGGCCAAGGTCGGCCTGCGCAACATCCGTCGCCGGCCGGGGCAGAGCGCGCTCATCGTCCTGGGTCTGACCCTGGGCACGGTGATCATCATCGCCGCCTTTGGCGTGGGCGACACCCTGCGCTATTCCGTCCAGCGCCAGGCCGTCTCCGCCTACGGTCAGGTGGATGAGATCGTCGCACCGCCCATCATCTCCATGCTGGCGGGGCTTGCTGATGGCGAGAACAGCCAGGCGTCGGACCAGTTCCAGGCGACCATGGACGATCTGAGCGCCGGCGGCCTCACCGCGCTGATGACGCTGGTGGGGGGCGGGCTGCCCGCCATCGACCAGGCCGATCTGGCCCGCCTGCGCACCGAAGCCGAGGCAGAGCCGCTCATCGACGGCGTGGCCGGGGCCATCGTCTTTCCCACCATCATCCGCAATGTGACCAGCGGCCAGAGCGAACCCCTGGGCTTCATCTACGCGGTGGACGATCAATATCCCCAGAATTTCGACCTGACCGCGACCGACGGGCGGCCCATGGAGATGACCGCGTTGGAGCCGGGCATCGGCAACATTTTCGCCCAGGCCGCCAACCTCTTTTCCCTGGGCGCGGACTTGGTGGAGCGTTCCGGAATCGGCCAGTTCACGCCCGAACTCACCCAGGCCGCGGCCGTAGTCGGCGCACTCCTCACCGGCGCCAACGTGGACGATCTGCCGCCCATGGAGATCCGCACCGACGCCCTGGCCCAGCTTGGTCTGGATGTGACGCCCCTGCGCGAGGCGGGCGTGGAGTCCCTCGATATCCAGGAGATGGCCGCCATTATTTCCCAGGCCCTGAATTCAGAAACCGGGCCGGACCGGACGGCCCCCGCCCCGCTCCAGGATGACGCCGGGCGATCTCCCGCCCAGCCGGACTCCCCCCTGCTCGCGCCTGCCCAGCCGGACTCTCCCCTGCCGGTGCAAGCCGCGATCCAGGAGCCGACGCCTCTTTCCGATGAACCGCAGACCGTCGCCATTCCTGTGACGGAAACTGTCACGAACGCGGTTACGAGCACAGTGACGAGCCCGATAACGAACCCTGTGACCGACACTGTCGTCGCTGCGCCGCCTTCTGCGCCCGCCGATCTTCCGGCCAATCCGGCTGCCGGTTCGCCTGGCAGTGGGACCGGGGCGTCAGGGTTCGACCTCTCCGCGCTGGGCCTGTCGGCCCTGGGGATCTCCACCGACGAGCTTCTCCAGGCCATCAACCTCAATACCCTGGGCGCCGAGATCGACCGGACGCTGGAGCCTTTCGGCCTGCAACTGCGTCAGGGCGAGATCTACCTCTCTCGCCTGGGCGCGGAGCGGCTGGACGCCAGACCGGGCGATCTGCTGGAGATCTACATCGGTCCTCTGCCCGTGCGTTTCCGGGTCAAGGCCGTGGTGGATCAGGCCGGCCCCCTGGGCGCGGTCCTGCCCGTGGTTATGCTGCGGCTGGATGAGGCCCAACAACTGCTCTTCATGAAAGACCGGGTGAACGCCATCCTGGTCTCCAACCTGGGCGACGAGTTGGCCGGCGTGGAGTACACCGACGAGGTCAGCCAGCGGCTGAAGGTCCTGGCCATGGACCGGGAGAGCGTGGCCCAGGTCGCGGCCATTTTGAACCAGCCCGACGTGCGCGAGCGTATCCAGCGTGCGGCCGTGAATCTGCCGCCGGAGCCGGAGGGTGTGGATTTCGGGGATGACGGCCCGCCGCCCTTCATCGCCGATTTCATCAAGTCTATCGCCGACCAGTTCGTGCCGCCCTCGGCGTCCCAGGCCGATGTGGATGCGCTGCTCGCGGCCCTGGATTCATCCCAGGGAGACGCGGCCCTGCGCGAGTCGCTAGCCAACGAGAGCCTGCGCGCCTGGCTGCGGGACCTGCCCCTGGCGGTGACGACCCAGTCGGAACTGCGCGCTTCCCTGGACTCGCTCAACCAGTTCGAGCAGATCGAACCCCTCAACAAGGCGTCGATCCTCACGGCTGCGACCGTGGGCGGCTCGGTCTTCGCCTCCATCTTCTCCCTTTTCGGCGTCTTCTCGATCATGGCGGCCATCCTCCTCATCTTCCTGATCTTCGTCATGCTCGCGGCCGAGCGACGCAGCGAGATCGGCATGGCGCGCGCGGTGGGGACCCAGCGCCGCCAGGTGGTGCAGATGTTCGTGACCGAGGGCATGGTCTACGCATTGGTGGCGGCCGCGCTGGGCGTACTCCTGGGCATAGGCGCGACCTACGCCATGACCCGCTTCATGGGCCAGGTCTTCAACGATGTGACGGGCCAATTCAACAGCCAGTTCGCCGATATTTTCGCCATCACTTTCCACATCTCCTGGCAGTCAATCGTCATCGCCTATTGCCTGGGCGTACTGCTGACCTTCGTCGTCATCACCATCGCCTCGTGGCGGGTGAGCCGGATGAATATCGTCTCCGCCATCCGCGACCTGCCCGAGAACCAGGTCAAGCGCCGCGGTCATTGGCTGCGCGGCGGCTGGCGCTGGCTCTTCCCCCTGCTCATCGCCGGCGCCGGCGGCTGGCTCCTGACCGAGCCTGTGGTGCGCCAGAACCTGGGCCTGATCATGATCGCGGCCACCCTGATCCTGGCGGGCGCGATGTTGCTGATTGGCCGCGTGCTGGCGCTCACGTCCCTGCGCAATGAGACCGTGGATCGCATCGTTTACAGCATCATCGGCCTGGGTCTACTGGTCATCTGGATCACGCCCTGGAGTGCGGTTGAGTCGTCGCTCGCCTCCCTGTTCACGGCCGGCCTCTCCCGCTACGATCCCACCCAGGCGCCCACCGTCTTCCTCTTCGGCGGCCCGCTGATCATTATCGGGGCCATCCTGGTCATCATGTACAACGCCGACCTGCTGGCGAAGCTGGCCAGCGCGATCTTCGGCTTCATCCCGGCCCTGCGCCCGGTGCTCAAGACGGCCATCGCCTATCCCCTGAGCGCGCGCTTCCGCACCGGCACGACCATGGTCCTCTTCGCCATGATCATGGCCACGGTGGTGGTGATGGCGGTGGTCATCGACGCTACCCAGAATCTGATTCAACTGGATGTGGAAAGCACGGCCGGCTTCGATATCCAGGTTTCGCCCACCCTGCTGAGCGTTTTCAGCCCGCTGGACGATCTGGGTGCGGCCATCGAGGATCAGCGCGATGATCCCCGGCTGAGTGACGTGGAAGGCGTGGGCGCGGTGGCGAGCCGCTTCGTCCAGGCCAAGGTTGAGGGCGAGACTGCCTGGGGATACGTCGATCTGAGCGGACTGAATGACGGCTATCTGCAACAGGCGGAAAAGGTCTACAAATTTCAGGCCCGGGCCGACGGTTACGAGGATGACGCCGCGGTCTGGCAGGCCCTGCGCGAGCGGGACGATGTTGTCATCGCGCTGCCAGGCCAGTTCGCACCCCCGCCCCAGGCCGAACGCTCCTTCTTCTCGCCGGGCGGTCACCGGGAGGAGCACGAACTGCATCGCACCATGGGCCCGGCCGAGGCTGAGGCCCTGCTGGCGGGCGGTGAATTTCAGCTTCCCTACACGGACCTGAGTAGCGGCCAATTGCCGGCATTGAGTGTGAGCCTGCGGGACCTGGACGCGCCGGACAGCCAGGCCCGCCAAGTCCAGGTCATCGGCGTCCTGGCCGAGGACAAGTCCCTGGCTGAGGGCGGTCTCCAGGGTGGCGTGGCCCTGCTGGCGCAGATCGTCCCCGATCCCCTGGCCGGCGCGGAAGTCTATGTGAAGGTGGCGGAGGGTGCGGACGCGCGCGCGGTGGCCGGCGGGATCGAGGGCGTCTTCGTGGCCAACGGCCTCAACGCGGCCGTGCTCGCGGATCGCTTCGCCCAGGCCCAGGAGTTGACCGGCGGCATCCTGCGCCTGCTCCAGGGATTCATGGCGTTGGGCCTGCTGGTGGGCATCGCCGCGCTGGGCGTGGTCTCCACCCGGTCGGTGGTGGAGCGGCGGCAGCAGGTGGGCATGCTGCGCGCGCTGGGCTACCAGCAGCGCATGGTGGGCTTCTCCTTCCTGCTGGAGTCCAGCTTCATCTCCATGACCGGCCTCCTCATCGGCGCGTTGACCGGCGTGGTCCTGGGCGTCAACATTCTGCGCGCCTTTTTCCCCCAACTGGAGGCCGTGACGGGGGCGGTCCCCTGGGGGACCATCGGCTTCATCGTGCTGCTGGCCTATCTCTTCTCCCTCCTGACCACCATCATCCCGGCCTGGCAGGCGTCGCGTATCTATCCGGCCGAGGCCTTGCGCTACGAGTAGGCGAGACCCGTAGGTGCGGTTTCAAACCGCACCTACGGAGGCGCAATTCCCGCAATCGGTTTGTAGATAACGACCCGTAGATTCTCTCTTTGATGTCAAGTCCCTAATTGACGAAATGTGAGAACAAACGGATAAAGAACAAAGGTTTAGGTTACATAACGCATAGGTCATCAGGCAGGCATCGCCAACGCCGGG
>JAJRVT010000343.1 GCA_024277175.1 Chloroflexota bacterium
TCATCCGCCCAGCGCACTTTGATCACATCGCCGGCCTCCACCACGACCCGCGCGGAGGCGTTGATGCGTGTGTAGCCATCGAAGACGGTGGTCTCGTCCACGCAGATCATATTGTCGTCGAGTTCGACGCAGGTGGTGATCGCGCCGATGCCAGGCTTGTTCGTCGTGAAGCTGACCTCACAGGCGGTCAACACAATCGAAATCAAGCCCAGAACGAACAAGAGGATAAACGGCCTGACTTGTTTCTGCATTTCTGCCCTCCCCACACAACTGCGCCTATTCCTACATTCATTGCCCCAGCCAAAAGCATAATTTTATTGAATTTTGGCACCCTTTTGTAAATTATGTCGAGCACATAAGAGTTGAATATTTTCAGCCTTAAGCGAGGTTCCGCCTTTGGAATAAGGCACAATATGATCAAAATGTAATTCATCCGTCGCGCCACAGATAACACATTTACCGCCATCTCGTTTCCATACCTCCAACTTCACGCTGGTTGGTATTACGCGGCTCCGCTCCATCACGTTATCAACGTCATCTTCCGGAAAAGTATCACCTTCAATAGCGCGCAACTTGAACTTAAAAACCTTCCTCGTCCCATCCGATTGAACCCATGAGTCAACAAGATAAAAGAAACCGTTGTCAGACCAAACACCAGGTATGATTTTCTCATATACCCGAACAAGCTCAGGCTCCCTGACCCCCGCCTTAAAATCCTGAGCTGCTTTGTGAAATTTACCATTCTCAGTCAACGATCCGCTCTGCCGGTATTCAGGTTGGTCGACTAATTTTGGATCGTCAATGTCTTTGGTCTTGGGAACATCATGCCCTTCATAGATAAGAACTGTGCCATCTTCCACGAGTTCATCGTGATATGAGGCATCTCGCCGACGCGACATAAGGATTACAGAATAGCCTCTTTTCAACCTGAAATTCAAGCCTTTCTGAAGGTTTGTATCTTCATTCTGGCACATTTCAAGGTAGGGGATGATATTCCCTCTCATTCCGTTTCCTCTTACGAACAACTCGGTATTGAGAAAATCGCGTCCGAAAAAGCGCATTGTAAGCCTGGTCGAAATGACTTCCTATTCTACCACACCTATTCCAGCACCACATCCACCGGATTCAGTTCCACCTCTTCCCGCCCATCCCCGGCCTTCAGCAGCACCCGCTCGTCCCCACGGCTATCGTAGACGCGCAGGCGCACCACATACGTCCCCGGCTGCGGATCGTCGCCCAGCCAATCTTTGGCCGCAAAAATACCCATAGCCACCCGTTCATCCGGCCAGCGGGCCGTGGGATAGTTGTAGCCGGCCGGGCGCTGGTCGGGCAGCCGGCGGAGCAGGTTGCCGGCCTGGTCGTAGACCTCGCCGGCGACCACGTAGTTGGTGGTCTCAGGGTGGTAGCCGGGCGCGCGCTGCCAGAAGAGAAGCAGATCGCCGGAGTCGATGGCGTTGAACCCGCGCAAGATGAGTTGATCGCCAAAGGTGACGTCCATCCGCGTCTTGATAGGCGGCGCATCGGGGATCCAGTGGGTCTTCAATTGGGAGAAACGGCGCAACTTTAGCCCCCAGTAGTGGGTGTCCAGCCCCTTCTCCTTGCCCGCGATCAACAACTGCACCGGGACCACGTCCGTGGGGTCCACCACCTCCTCCTGCCATTCCACCAGCCAGATGCCGGGGCGGTCCGAGAGCGGATCCAGCGCGTCGCGCAGGGGCTGGGCTGTGTCCGCGAAATCCAACACCGCGTCCACATCCAGGATGCGCAGGTCGGGCAGGCGCAGCGCGGGCAGGTCGGGCGCGTAGTAGTCCCAGACCGGCCAGGCGTGGCCGGAGATGAGCGCGATGCCCTCCGTCTCCTTGAGCCGGGGCCGCAAAAATTCGGTCACCCCCCGCCAATCGTCCTTAGTGAAGGCCGGGTTGGCGAACCAGTTGACGGTGGCGTAGGTGAAGCCGAGGAGCAGAAGGAGAACTGACAGGATGACAAGATGAGGGGATGACAGGGGCGCGGCGGAATCTTCGCTGTCCAATCTTGAATCTTCAATCTTCAATTTCCAGTTTCCAAGCCCCGCACCCCAGATCAGCAACAACCCCGGCAACGCGATCATGACATAGCGGGGGTTGAACTTGGGTGCGAAGGAGGCCAGGGTCAGGACCGCGGCCACGGGGATGATGAGCCAGAGCAGGCCGTAGCGGAGCGCGCGCCGGGATCGGTGACTGCTCCGGACCAGGCCAATCAGCGCGATGATCGTGACCGCGGCGTAGAGGATCAACAGCCAAAGCCCCTGCTGCTCCATCACCGTCTCGCCGCTGGTGAAGCTGATGGCGATGTCCACCAGGGCCTCGCCCAGCTTGAAACGCCCCTGCCAGTAGCTCCTGTCCACGGCCAGGCGCCGGAAAAGGACCGTGAACCAGGGCAGATAGAGAAACAGCACGACCAGGTTCGCGCCGAGGAAGGTGAAAACCCGGCGTGTGCGTGGGCGCCTCCCCCCACCGTCCACGCCTCGCCAGACGTCCAGCAGATAGGCCAGGGCCAGCGCGGCCAGCAGGAAGAAGGCGAAGTAGTGGGTGTAGATGGCGGCGGTGGCGGCCAGGATATAGCCAGCCCAGAGCCAGGACCGGCCTTCACCCTCGCCCAGGCGCGCGACCAGATAGCCGATCAGCACGCCCAGCGCGACCAGCAGCGCATACATGCGCGCTTCCTGGCTGTAGTAGATTAGCAGAGGATGGAGTGCGGTGAAAAGAGCAGCCAGCAAACCTGCCCGGCGGCTGCGGGTGAGCCGGGTGGTCAGGGCTGCCATGAGCGGGACGGTCAGCACGCCGAAAAAGAGCGAGACGAAGCGCAGGCTCCACTCGCTGACGCCGGCCAAGCCGCGCCAGCCGGCCATGAGGACGTAGTAGAGGGGCGGCTGGATGTCGTTGGCCGTCCACCCGGTGAGCGCGCGCAGGTCCAGGCCGCTGATGTATGCGGTCACGCCTTCGTCGTACCATAGGCTCTGCGCGTCCAGGCGGAAAAGACGCACGCCGAACGCGAGCAGGACGATGAGCAGCAATACAATGCGGGTGGACGGTCGAAAAGTTCGTTGCATGGTTACGGAAATGGGATGGAACGCGGATTTAGCAAATTGGACGGGAAAAGCCGGATTTTTTTAAAATCCGCGCCAATCCGCTAAATCCGTTCAATCCGCGTTCTATCGGCTTGTACACTGACTCGCTCCCAGATGGCGCTGATCCCGGCCATGATCAGCTCGCCGATGGTGGTCCAGACGCGCATGGCCAGCGCGGCCACGGTAACCACACCGCCGCCCATGAGCGAGGCCAGCAGCAGGTAGAACGCGCCCTCGCGCACGCCAAAGCCGCTGGGCGTGATAAAGCTCAGAAAACCGATGGCGTAGGCGATGGGATAGCTCAGCACCAGGAAGGGCAACAGTTCCCCCATCCGCGCCGGGCTGTACTCGCTGAGGCCAAAGGTCAGGGCCGCAAAGGAAGCCCCCCACAGCAGCCAGTTGACCGAGGCCACGGCCAGCAGAGCCAGCAGCCGCCGACTGGTGAGCCGGGCGTCCAGCATCTCCCGCCCGATCTTGTGTAGCCCCCAGTTGATGGCGGCCATGAGCCACTGAGGCCGGACCAGGAAAGCGATCACGGGAACAAGCGCGGCTGCCACCAGCCAGGGAGCCGTCCCCCGCAGGAAGTCGCCCAGCAAGCCTAAGCCCGTCTCACCGCTGATGGCGATGTAGAGCGCGGTGATGGGCGCAACCGCCAGCAGGATGATAGCCTGGTAGAGGGCCACGCTGGTCAGGGTGGCTTCCGGGCGCACGCCCCACTGTTGACAACGCACGGTCATGCTCAGCGGCTGCCAGATGTTGCCGGGAATGTAGCGCATAACCGCGCTCAGAAACCAGATGCGCAGGGCAGGGCCGTAATCCATAGGCCCACCCACCAGAGCCAGCAGGCTGCGCCAGATGCCCACCTCCATGGCCCAGCTTGCCAGCAGCAGCAGCCCGGATGCGATCAGCCAGCCCGGACTCAGCCGCCACTGGTAGTCCTGCAACTGGCCCCACTGGCTGCGCAGCAACCCGGCCACAAAGAGCAGGGCCAGAACCATAAAGAATGGCTGTAAGCGGCGCAGGGTGCGCATGACCATGGCGCTACCGGTCCCCTGTAGCTACGTCGAACGCCGTCTCTACGCCTTCGTTCGACGAATCTGTACCGGGATCCGTCTCCGGCTCCGCCCAGGAGCGACAGGCGGCTAGACTTTTGGACAGCGCACGCACGATCTTGTCATCGCCCGCCCCGGCGCGCGCGGCGTCCGGATGCAGCTCGAAGCTGATGACGCCGTCGTAGCCATCCCTGACCAGACGAGTCAACAGCCGATCCAGGCGCAGATGGCCGGCCTCGGGCAGCCGATGCTCGTAGCCGTCGAAGTTGCTCAGGTGAATATGGCGCACCCGTTCACCCCAGACGCCATAGACCGTCACCGGGTCTAACCCCCACGTCCCCAGGTGGGTGGTGTCCATGGTCAGGGAGGGGAAACGCTGGATGTCATCCACCGTGTTCCAGTAGTGGCCGTTGAGCCGCCGGCCCCAAAATCGCCTGGCGGGCATGTTCTCGATACAGAGGGTGACGTCGGTCTCAGCTTGCAGACGCGCGTAACCCTCCAACAGCCAGCGGCGGTACTCGTTCTCCGCGCCCAGGCCGGGGGTGGGGACGCGCACCCGGCGCCCACCGGCGGCGAGCATGGCGTAGCCCAGACGTTGGGGCAGGTGATGGATCACCACCTGTGCTCCCACGTCCTCGGCCAGCTTGGCCGCGTGGGCGATCAGGTCCGGTTTTCCACCTGTCCAGCCGGATACGTTTCTGAAGGGGCTGTGGACAGCGAGGATAGGCAGTTCGTAGCGGTCCATGAGCGCGCGCAGATAGGCGGGCTGACGGGTGTCCCAGCGGCTATCGACCATAATTTCCATGCCATCGAAGCCGGCGCGCGCGGCCAGTTGAAAGCAGCGGTCCGTGCCGTAGGTGTAGAGAGAGCCGGTGGAAAAAAGAAATTTCATGACGCTGCAATCTATCATGAAGTGGCGAATTTGGCGAATCTGTGGGGAAAAACAATAGGACGCGGATGATGCGGATCGGGCGAAAACAGCCGGATTTTTCAAAAAAATCCGTGAAGATCCGCGTCATCCGCGTTCTATCCTATGTGAAGAGATCGGTGTCCAGGGCCAGCATTTCGTTGCGCCAGGTGACGCTGTCGATGTAATAGCCGGTTTCGGGCTGAAGAATCAGCGAAGGCGCGCCGCCATCCATGCGCTCCAGGACGGGAATGATCGCGTCTTCGGCGTGGAGGCGCGCCTGGTTCTGGACGTAGTCGATGGCGTTGGCGAGTCGCTTGCGGTCGAAGGTGAAGACGCCGTAGGACGCATGCCAGAAGAAACGGGGCCCGTCGGGGAAACGACGATTATAGCGCGCGGAGGAGCCGCTCTTGACCTGGCCGACGAAGGTGGCGACCGCGATCCTGGGCGGAATAGCCGTCACCAGGTGGAGGTGCTCCGCCATGCCGCCGATGGCGAAGACAGAGCCGCCCAGCGCCTGCACCCGCTCGCGCACATAGCCATGGATTAAAGTTTCCGTCTCCCCCACCAGCCAGGGCCGGTGGTCCCGGGTCGCCCACACCAAATGATAGAGCAACTGCCAGTAGGGCGTCATGCGGCTCTCCTCCTATAGATAGAACGCGGATCAAACGGATTGGGTGGATTCTCACGGATTTTTTCAAAAATCCGGCTGCTTCCGCTCAATCCGCATCATCCGCGTTCTATTCCTTCACCACGCCGACATCTACTAGCGATTGCCCGCCGCCTTGAAGGTGCCGGCGATCAGTTCGCGGTTCAGCCTGCCGATGAAGTCCAGACTGATCTCCTTGGGACAGACGGCCTCGCACTCGCCGATGTTGGTGCAGCCGCCGAAGCCCTCGGCGTCCATCTGATTGACCATGAGCACGGCCCGGTCGTAGCGTTCCACCTTGCCCTGGGGCAGCATGGCCAGGTGAGAGACCTTGGCCGCGGTGAAGAGCATGGCCGAGGAGTTGGGGCAGGCTGCCACACAGGCGCCGCAGCCGATGCACGCGGCCGCGTCCATGGAGATCTCGGCGTCATCCTTGGGAATGGGAATGTTGTTGGCGTCGGGCGCGCTGCCGGTGCGCACAGAGACGTAGCCGCCGGCCTGGATGATGTGGTCCAGCGCCGTTCGGTTCACCACCAGATCCTTGATCGGTGGGAAGGCCGCCGCGCGCCACGGCTCGACCACGATGGTGTCGCCGTCGTTGAATTCGCGCATATACAGCTCACAGGTGGTGACCGCGGCCTTAGGCCCGTGGGCGATGCCATTGATCACCATGCTGCACATGCCGCAGATGCCCTCGCGGCAGTCATGGTCGAAGGCGACCGGATCTTCACCCTCATGGATCAGTTTTTCATTGAGCACATCCATCATTTCCAGAAAAGAAGAATCCTGGCTGACGCCTTCGATCTCGTAATCGACCAGCTTGCCTTCGGTTGCGGCGCTGGGCTGACGCCAGACTCGTAGCTTGAGTTTCATGTTGCTATCGCTCCTGTATTTCGCGTTGCCACAACCGCTACTTGTAGCTGCGCTGTGTCAGCTTGACGTTTTCGAAGACCAGCGGCTCCTTGTTCAGCAGCGGCTGGCTGTCATCCCCGGCGTACTCCCATGCGGCCACATAGGCGTAGTGCTCATCATCGCGCTTGGCCTCGCCATCTTCGGTCTGATATTCCTCTCGGTAGTGGGCGCCGCACGACTCGTTGCGGTCCAGGGCGTCCAAGGCCATCAACTGACCCAGTTCCAGGAAATCGGCCACCCGACCGGCCAGTTCAAGGCTCTGGTTGAAATCGTCGCCGGAGCCGGGCACTTTCACATCCTCCCAGAATTCCTCCCGCAGCGCGGCGATTTTTGTGATGGCCTTCTTGAGGCCGGCCTCGTTGCGGGCCATGCTCACATAGTCCCACATGATCTTGCCCAGTTCGCGGTGGAACTCAGTGGGCGTGCGATCTCCCTGGATAGAGAGGAGCTTGTCGACCCGGGCCTGAACCTCACGCTTGACTTCGGTGAAGGCGGGATCGGTGGGCGTCACCTTCTCCAACTTCGTCCCGCCCAGATAGTTGCCCATGCTGTAGGAAATCACGAAGTAGCCATCGGCCAGCCCCTGCATCAACGCGCTGGCGCCCAACCGATTGGCCCCGTGGTCAGAGAAGTTGGCTTCGCCGATGACGAAGAGACCGGGGATCGTGCTCATGAGATTATAGTCCACCCAGAGGCCCCCCATGGTGTAGTGAGAGGCGGGGTAGATGCGCATGGGCACTTCGTAAGGGTTCTCGCCGGTGATGTTTTTGTACATCTCGAAGAGATTGCCATAGCGCTCGGTGATCACTTTCTTGCCCAGGCGGCCGATGGCTTCCTCGAAGTCGAGATAGACGCCATTGTGCAGGGGGCCGATGCCGTGGCCGGCGTCGACTACGTTTTTGGCCGCGCGGGAGGCGATGTCACGCGGGACCAAGTTGCCAAAGGCCGGGTACTTCTCTTCCAGATAGTACCAGCGCTCTGATTCGGGAATATCTTTGGCCGGACGGTCGTCGCCCGGCTTGCGCGGCACCCAGATGCGACCATCGTTGCGCAACGATTCACTCATTAATGTCAGCTTGGACTGATGCTCGCCTGCCGGGGGGATGCAGGTGGGGTGAATCTGGGTGTAGCAGGGGTTGGCGAAGAACGCGCCCCGTTTGTACGCACGCCAGGAAGCGGTGACGTTGCACCCCTTGGCGTTGGTGGAGAGATAAAAGACGTTGCCGTAGCCGCCGGTGGCCAACACGACCGCGTCAGCGGCGTATCCTTGAAGTTGGCCGCTGATCATATTGCGGACGACGATGCCCCTGGCCCGCCCGTCGATAAGGACCAGGTCCAACATCTCGGAGCGCGGATAGAGCTTGACTTTACCGGCCTGCACCTGGCGAGAAAGGGCCTGGTACGCGCCCAAAAGCAACTGCTGCCCCGTCTGTCCTCTTGCATAAAAGGTGCGGGAAACCTGTGCGCCGCCAAAGGAGCGGTTGGCCAGCGTGCCGCCATATTCCCGTGCGAAGGGCACGCCCTGGGCTACGCACTGGTCGATAATGTTGTTGCTCACCTGGGCCAGACGATAGGTGTTGGCCTCTCGGGAACGGTAGTCGCCGCCCTTGATGGTGTCATAGAAGAGGCGGAAGATGCTGTCGCCGTCGTTCTGATAGTCCTTGGCGGCGTTGATGCCACCCTGGGCGGCCACGCTGTGGGCGCGACGGGGGCTGTCCTGGTAAAAGAAACAGTGAACGTTGTAGCCCAACTCGGCCATGGTGGCGGCAGCGGACGCGCCCGCCAGCCCCGAACCGACCACAATGACGTCAAACTTGCGCTTGTTGGCCGGGTTCACCAGCTTGTTGGCAAAACGGGCCTTATCCCATTTCTCCGCCAACGGTCCATCCGGCACGCGGGAGTCAAGCTTGGTGGAGCCCAACTTGACCTCAAACTTGCTGTCCGATGATTCCTGGGTTGTCATGGTTGATCAATCCCCCGTCTATTTAGATGAAGCCTGCGATGATGCTTATGGGGACCAGGGCGAGGCCGCCCGGGATCACAATGGCCATCAGCAGGGCAAACAGGCGCACCAGCCTGTCCCATCTTTTATGAAGTAAACCAAGCGTCTGAATGAAGCTCCACGTTCCGTGATAAAGATGGAACGCAAGCGCAAAGAGTGCGATCAGATAAAAGGCGACCACCAGAGGCGATTGAAAGGCGGCGACCACGTTGCTATATGGATCGGTGCGATCGAAGCCCCCAGGCAAATTGGTGACGCCCCAAGTCAATTGGGCCAGATGAAAAAGAATAAAGAAGAAAACAACCAAACCGCCCCAACGAATAGTCCGCGAGGCGTAATTGGCCTGCACCACACGCTTCATCTCATAGCTCTGGGGTCGCGCCCGGTGGGCTTTCAACCAGAGTGACCATGCGGCCCAGACATGAAGGATAACCGCAGCCAACAAGACGACGCGCATCAAAAATAACAGATGCCCGTGTATGAAAATCGGGGCGCCCAACTCACGCAACCCCTCGGCATAGGCGTTGAAATACTCCTGTCCCAGGAAAATCTTGAGATTCCCGTACATATGGAAGAAGAGAAAGCCAATCCCTATCAGGCCGGTGACGGCCATGATGACTTTCTTGCCTATGGTCGAGCGGTAGAGCGTCAGCGCACTTGTAGCTTGCATATTCAACTACCTCCTCTATGAAATTGAGTGACGGTGGCTTGCGCCAATGGCGAAGTCGGGGCGACTTCATCAAAAGATGATTTAGATGTGACGCAGTTTAATGTAAGACGGTGTACATTTGCAAACCAGAGACGCCAGCGTCCTGCAAAAAGGCGCAAGGCGTCCATGTCACAATCGGCTCGACCCGCGTTCCCCTGGATCGCGCACCAATGCAACCCCCTGCCAGGGGCGAAGACGCAACTCAACCCGGCCCTTACGCGCGACATAGAGTCGTTCTTCGACCACGTCGCGCCAGCGCCCGTCCGCAGGCAAGGGGAGCGCGGTCGCCTGGGTGGCGTCACCAAAATTGAGCGCCACCACAACAACATCGCCATCGTCATCCCAACGCCGAAAGCGAACCAGCTTCTCTTCGCTGAAAACGTTGTCATAGAAGAGGATGTGATCGCTACGCAGGGCGGGCCGCGTCAGACGCAGACGCACCAGGCGCTTGGTCAGAGCGAGATGAGCGGCATGCTGCGCCTGGGTCAGCTTCTCCCAGTGCAGAGGCAGGAAGTCAATCGTACGCGGCGCGTCCTCGCCAAATTCCTGGCCGGCGTAGAGCATGGGCGCGCCCGGTGCAGTGAAGAGGGCGATCAGGCCCAGTTTGGCTTTGGCCAGAGCCAGGTCGTCCACACTCATGCCGGACGGACGCTGGATATGGCGGGCGGAGTAGAACTTGATCTCATGTTCGGGGCGCACTTCGTCATGGCTACACGTGTAGTTGATCACCTGATGGGCCGAAGTGAACCCTTCGTCTCGATAACCGCCCAGGGCGCGAAATACGTCCTGTCGCTCCCACGCCCAGCGCTGGTTGAGCGCGTCATCCAGCGTATGATGAAAAAGGCCATTCCAGACCGCGTCCATCTCCGTCTCGGTGACCAGTTTCGCCGCACTTTTCTCCGGGTGCGTTCCCTCCAACTGCCAGTACTCGCCGATAAGGATGCAGTCTGGCTTGGCTTGGCGGGCCGCCCAGCAGATGGCGGCGATTCCGTGATAGGGGTTAAAGTTCGGGTTCAGGGGGTCGCGATCATCATAGTCCACACCCCCCACCCAGTCGAAACGGAATCCGTCCACATGGTATTCGGTCAGCCAGTGGCGGACCACATCCTGAAAATAACGGGTCGTTCTCGGTTGGAAATGGTCCCAATCCACCCCACCCCAGCCGTTGACGGCCGGCGGCGTATGGTGGAAGAAGGGATTCCAGTTGTCCAGCCGCCCGCCATTGCCGTCATACATGGGCGGATAGCACTGGTAATAGGGGTGGTCGCTCCAAGCGTGGTTGAAGGCCACATCCAGGATCACGGACAGCCTGCGGGCATGACAGGCGTCGACAAAGCGCTTGAAATCGCCGGGACGACCATAAACGCTGGCCGGCGCGAAGTAGAAGACCGGGTTGTATCCCCAACTCGACTGGCCGGGGAAGGCCTGGATGGGCATCAGTTCCACTGCGTTGACGCCCAGATCGGCCAGGTAATCGATGCGTTGAAGCAACTGAGAAAAATCGCCATAGCGCGGGCGGTTGCGCGCCCACGCGCCGGCGAAGTCGCGTACGTTCAGCTCGTAGATGACCAGATCGCGCAGATTCGGCGTGCGCCATGCCTGATCCGTCCAGCCAAAAGGGCTTGGATCGGCGAGATACGCCCACGGGCCATGACGATCCCAGCGCAGTTCGGTGGCGTACGGATCGCCCACCCAGACATGAGCTTGATCGTCCACAGCCACATAAAAGCCGTAGCGGGTCTGTCCGGGACGGCGGATGGTGGTCCACCAGAGGCCGTCGCCGTTGGTGGACATGATGTTTGCGCGGGTGTTCCAGCCGTTGAAATCACCGACCAGGCTCACAAAAGGCTTATGGGGCGCGTCGAAGACGAACGTCACGCTGTCAGGCGCCAGTAAGTCAAAATGCGCTCCGCCGCGTATGGACAGAGGCGGTGGGTTCTGTTCCGGAGGCGTGCACTGTGTGGAATGAAAAAAGCGGGCAACCACGGTATGTCACGGGTGAAACGTGAAGCGTGAAACGTAAGGCCGCAACGAATCGATTGACGCCGCGGCCCTCACGTTTTACGCTTCACGTTTTACATATGATCGATCAACGCCTGGCCAAAGGCGCTGCAGGAGACTTTAGTGGCGCCGTCCATCAAGCGCTCGAAATCGTAGGTGACGATCTTCTCGCCAATGGTGTCTTCCATGGCTTTGACGATCAGGTCCGCGGCCTCGGTCCAGCCCATATGGCGCAGCATCATCACGCCAGAGAGAATGACCGACGAAGGGTTGACCTTGTCCTGGCCGGCGTACTTGGGGGCGGTGCCGTGGGTGGCCTCGAAGATGGAGAGGCCGGTCTCGTAGTTGATGTTGGCGCCGGGGGCGATGCCGATGCCACCCACCTGGGCCGCCAGCGCATCACTGAAGAAGTCGCCGTTCAGGTTCATGGTGGCGATGACGTCGTATTCGGCCGGGCGGGTCAGGATCTGCTGGAGGAAGGCGTCGGCGATGGCGTCCTTGATGATGATGCCGTTGTCCAGGATCTGCCACGGGCCGCCATCCAGGGGTTTGGCGCCAAACTCTTCGATGGCCGTCTGATAGCCCCAGTTGCGGAACGCGCCTTCGGTGAACTTCATGATGTTACCCTTGTGGACCAGGGTCACGCTCTTGCGATTGTCATCGATGGCGAACTGGATCGCAGCCCGCACCAGGCGACGGGTGCCCTCTTCGCTGACAGGCTTGATGCCGATGCCGCTGCTCTCCGGGAATCGGATCTTGTCCACGCCCATCTCGTCCTGCAGGAAGGCGATCATCTTCTTGGCGCCGTCGCTGTAGGCTTCCCACTCGATGCCAGCGTAGATGTCTTCGGTGTTCTCGCGATAGATGACCATATCCACCAGTTCAGGGTGCTTCACCGGGCTGGGCACGCCGTTGAAATAGCGAACCGGACGCACACAGGCGTAGAGGTCCAACTTCTGACGTAGCGCCACGTTGATAGAGCGGATGCCGCCGCCGATGGGCGTGGTCAACGGGCCTTTGATGGAAACCAGGAACTCCTCAATGGCCGTCAGGGTCTCTTCCGGCAGCCAGATAGGCTCGCCGTAAACCTCGTTGGCCTTGTCACCAGCGTACACTTCCATCCAGACGATCTTCTTCTGACCGCCATAGGCTTTCTCGACCGCGGCGTCCAGCACAGGTTGACTGGCGGCCCAGATGTCCACGCCCGTGCCATCGCCCTCGATAAAGGCGACGATGGGATTGTCGGGCACATTGAGCTTGCCATCGACCATGGTGATCTTCTCACCCTCACTGGGAACGACGATTTTGTCGTATGCCATTTGAATACTCCTCCATGTAATATGGGTTTTGAAAGTACGTTCAATCGAACGTAGTTATCGAGTGACTATTCACAATAGACCGCGGATTGGGCGGATTGGGCCGATCCGAGCGGATTTTTCAAAAAAATCCGATTTTATCCACTCGACCCGCCCAATCCGCGGTCTATTGGTTTCATGCCTGAATAGATATGTTATCGATTTGATCGTGAATAACTATCTACCAGAATTGTCATGCCGGTGCGTCCCGATTCACCTGCCGGCGCCATTCCGAATCGCCGGCCCGGAAGATCTCGCCGTTACGGTCTCGGCTCCAGGGGCCGACGAGCCAGTAGATCAGGCGCGCGACCTCGTGGGGCGGGGTCAGGCGGTCCCCCTCATAGGCGTCCTGCCAGTAGCTGAAATCCAGATCGCTTTCGGTGGTGTCCACGCTGCGGATGGCGGCCTGCATTTCCGTATCCACCAGGCCGGGGTAGAGGGCGTTGACCGTAATGTTGTACTTGGCCACTTCCAATGCAGCCACCTTGGTGAACATATCCAGCCCGGCCTTGGACGCGCAGTATGCGCCCCAGCCGGGGATGGGCCGGGCCGCGGCTCCGCTGCTGATGTTCACAATACGCCCATAGTTCTGATGCTGCATCAGCGGCAACACCGTGCGCGCCATGAAAAAGGGGCCGATCAGGTTGACCTGAACGTTGTAAGCCCATTCATCCAGATCGGCGTCGGCCGTCTCTTCCAGGGGCCAGAGCATACCGGCGTTGTTGACCAGGATATCGACCCGCCTGAAGCGGTCCAGGGTCCCCTCGATCACGGGATCGAGCTGATCCGGATCGGCTACATCGGCGACTACGAAATGGGCGACGCCGCCCGTGCGCCGAATATCCTCCGCAACCGCGGCCAACGCGTCCCCGCTGCGCGCGGTCAGCACCACGGCCGCGCCCGCGGCCGCCAATCGTCGTGCGGCCGCAGCGCCAATGCCGCGGCTTGCGCCTGTAATTATCGCCACTTGTCCTTGCAATTTTTTGCTAGCCATCGATTGAACAGTTTACCAGACCGCCTGTAAAAGGTCCATTTTCAGCCTATTTCAAACACTTTAAGCTTTGTCAAAATCGAGAATGAGCTTACACAGCTACAGATGCCTAAGGCTACTTCAAGAAAATAAATACACGTCATGTCCCCGGCACTTTCCAGTCGTACTCTGGTCAGCGCCAAACTCGTGACAAGTGCCGGGGACGTTAATTCCCAGGAAGGGCCTAAAGACGCAAAGCGCGCAAAAATGTAAGACGCTCCGTAACTATTCAGGCCGAAGCCGGTTGATAGATAAGACATACAGAACGCAAAGGTAAATCAAACAAATGGCTGCTACTATAGAACAATCATGACAGCACTACTCAGGTATAGCCGCGAGCAGTTAGA
>JAJRVT010000344.1 GCA_024277175.1 Chloroflexota bacterium
GTCTCCAGTAAGCGTATCCAGTTTGGTGAAATGAGGCAAGATGGACCTATCTACGAAGCAAGTTCGATTCATCTTCAGGTGCGGCTCGGCCTCTTCTTGCCTCATCTATAAGATACCAGGTGCGGCTTGCAGCCGCACAACTCCCGTCCCCCAGAAACCGTGCGTCAACCCGCACAAGTCCATATATCCGAAGATCGTGCGGTTACAAACCGCACCTACCGACCGAGAGAAAACCATGAACCTACACCTGACCAACCGAGTCGCGGCCGTGGCCGCATCCAGCGCGGGGCTGGGCTACGCCAGCGCGCTGACCCTGGCCCAGGAAGGCTGCCGGGTCGCGATCTGCGCCCGCCGGCCGGAGAAGCTGGAGGCCGCCGCCCAGTCCATCCGCGAACAGACCGGCGTGGATGTCCTGGCCCTGCCCCTGGACATGAGTCACAAGGACGCGCCGGCGCGCTTCATCCAGGCCGCGACCGATCACTTCGGCCGGCTGGACATCGCCATCGCCAACGCCGGCGGCCCGCCTACAGGGACCTTCGCCACCCTGACCGACGAACAGTGGGAACTGGCCCTGCAACAGAACCTGATGAGCGCGGTGCGCCTCTTCCGGGCCGCGCTGCCCCACGTCCAGGCCAGCGACCAGGGCCGCCTGATCGCCATCACCAGCATCAGCGCCAAGCAGCCCCTGGACGGCCTGCTGCTGAGCAACGCGGCCCGGGCCGGCGTCCACGGCATGGTCAAGACCCTGAGCCGGGAGATCGCGCCCACGGGCGTGACCGTCAACATCGTCGCGCCGGGTATCACGCGCACGGACCGCATCACAGAGCTGGCCGAACAGACCGCGGCCCGGGAGGGCATCTCCGTGGAGGAGGCCTACGCCCGCCGCGCGGCCTCGGTGCCCATGGGCCGGCTGGGCGATCCCATGGAGTTCGGCGCGGCCGTCACCTTCCTGTGCAGCAAGCAGGCGGCCTTCATCTCCGGCGTGGCCCTGCCCGTGGATGGGGGCTTCCTGGCCGGACTACCGTGATGGAACGCGGAAACGCCGGATCGGACGGATAGCAGCCGGATTTTTTTGAAAAGAAAATCCGCGCAGATCCGCCCGATCCGCTCAATCCGCGTTCTATCCTATAACAACCACCACAGAGTCGACGCTGATGCCTGCAACCATCTATCACCATCTGCAACAACTGCTCAACCAGGGCCTGACAGTGGCCGCGGCCACCATCACCGAGGTCAAGGGATCTGTACCGCGGGAGGTGGGGGCCAAGATGGTCGTCCACCCCTTGGGCCAGCATATCGGCACCGTAGGCGGCGGCTGCGGCGAGGCCGACGTCATCCGCGCCGGGCTGGACGCGCTGAGCGACGGCCAGGAACGCAACGTGCCCGTGGACCTGACCGAGCCCATCAGCATGGAGAGCATGGGCGTCTGCGGCGGGGTGATGAACGTCTTCGTGGAGCCGTGGGCGGCCCCGGAATATGGCCCGATCCTGGACGCGCTGGTCACGTCCATCGACCAGCGGGAGCCGGTGGCCTTGCTGACGGTCACCGACGCGGACGGCGATCTGGCCGGCGCGCGGGGGAAACGCTGCGTGGTCTGGCCGGACGAAACGCGGCCGCCGGTGGGCGAACTGGGACTGGGCGAACTGGAAACTCAGATCCTGGACGACGCCCGGACCGCGATCGCGGAGCGAAGCCACCGCCAGCTCGCCTACACGACCGAGGCCGGGACTGCACGCGTTTTCACGGATGTCCAGGTCCCGCCGCCCCAACTGATCATCGTGGGCGCGGGGCACATCGCCGTGCCCCTGGCGCAGATGGCCAAGATCAACGATTTCCAGGTCACCGTCCTGGACGACCGGCCCCAGTACGCGCACCCGGACCGCTTTCCTGAAGCCGACCGGGTGGTGGCCGGCCCCTTCCGGGAGGAGCTGCGCGCGCTGCGCAACGGGCGGCCCGCGTTCGACCCCAACACCTACATCGTCCTCGTCACCCGGGGGCACCAGCACGACGTGGAATGCCTGCTGGAAGTGCTGGACGATCCGGTGGCCTACATCGGCATGATCGGCAGCCGGCGGCGCATCCGCGCGGTCTTCGAGCTGCTGGAGACGGAGCAGGGCATCCCCGCACACAAGTTCGACCGCATCTACGCGCCCATCGGCATCGACATCGGCGCCCAGACCCCGGCCGAGATCGCCACCTGCATCATGGCCGAGATCATCAACGTCCTGCGCGGCGGCCCGGCCCCGTCGTTGAGCGACGAGATCCGGGCGCAGCGGCTGGCCCGGCGCGCGCGTGCGGAGGTGAGATGACAAGGTGGCAAAATGACAGGATGACAAGATGGCAGAATGACAAGATGCGCCGTTGACGCCAGTCGGCTTTAGCTGACTTGAGCTTTGAGCCTGAACTTGCAGTTCAAGGCTTGCAAAAACGCCCCGATTCCCCCTATACTTTTCCCATCCTCCTGGAAACTTCGAGCTTCTCAAACAGACGCCATATCAAACAAACCATCGAACACACACAGAAGGAGAGCACCCATGCAAAAACGTTTCATCGCCATTGTCGCCTTGTTCGCACTGCTGACTTTGCTGCTGGCCGCGTGCGCGGCGCCGGCTGCTGCGCCCCAGGCCAGTGAAGAGCAAGCCGCTCCCGCCGAAGAAGCGGCCCCCGCTGAGGAAGCCGCCGACGCAACGGAGTCCAGCGCGGCCATGGACGACCCGACCACACCCCTGGACCCGCCGGCCAAGGTCAAGGTCGCGTACGTGCCCATCATGAAATTCGCGGCCATGTACGTGGCCGAAGAACGGGGGCTGTTCGACAAGTACGGGCTGGACGTGGACATCGAGCGCGTCAAGTCGGGCACCGAGGCCATCGCCTTCCTCTCCGAAGGGACCATCGACGTGGGCGGCATCGCCATCGTCACCTCCCTCTGGAACGGCTGGAACCAAGGGCTGGACATCCGCATCATCGCGCCCGGCGCGCTGGAGCCTTTCGAGAACAGCCCCACCAAGCTGGTGGTGCGCAAAGAACTGATCGATGACGGCACGGTCACCGACGTGGCCGATCTCAAGGGCATGACCGTGGCCCTGGCCGGCGGGCCCGGCAGCGGCGGCGAATACCTGCTCTCCAAGGCCCTGGAGCGGGGCGAGCTGACCATCCGCGACGTGGAGACGGTGCAGATCGGCAACGCCGATATGCCGGCCGCGTTCGAGAACGGCTCCATCGACGCCGGCCTCCTGGGTTCGCCCTACGCTGACCAGGTCATCGACGGCGGCTTTGGCGTGGCCATTGCCGGCGACCTGACGCCCGGCCTAATGACCGTGGCCTTCGTCGGCTCTGGCGACTTCGTCACCGAGCGGGCCGAGGTGGCCCAGCGCTTCGTCCTCGCGCTCATGGAGGCCACGCGCATGATGCAGGGTGACGACTACCTCTCCGACGAGAACATCGCCGCCTATCTGAAGTACGTCAATTCCACCGAGGACGCCATCCGCAGCGGCCGCCCCGTGGTCTATGATCCCAACATGGTCATCCCCATCGAGGGCCTGGCCGACGTAGAGCGGGTCCACCGGGAGAACGGGCGCACCGAATACGACGAGCCCATCGACCTGGAGCAGGTGGTGGACACAACTTTCACCGACAAGGCCCGGGAGATCCTGGGCGAAGTCAGCGAATAGAACGATAGACCGCGGATTGCGCGGATCAGGCAGATAACAGCCGGATTTTTCTTTGAAAAAATCCGTGTAGATCAGCCCAATCCGCCCAATCCGCGGTCTATCTTTGTCCTATGGCGCCCAAGATTATCGCCCGCAATGTGGGCAAGGTATATGAAACCCGCAGGGGCCAGGTGGAAGCGCTGGTCGATTTCAGCCTGGAGGTGGAGGAAGGCGAGTTCGTCTGCATCGTCGGCCCGTCCGGCTGCGGCAAATCCACCTTCCTGCGCATCCTGGCCGGGCTGGAGCCCCTGACGTCGGGCGAGTATGCTATCGCGCCCGGCGACGACCCGAATAAACCCCTCAACAACGTGGTCTTCCAGGAGTACGCCATCTTTCCCTGGAAGACGGTGCTCGAGAACGTGGCCTTCGGCTTGCAGATGCGGAGCGTCTCCAAGCGGGAGCGCACGGCCATCGCCATGGACTGGCTGGAACGGGTGGGCCTGCGCAAGTTCGCGGACCACTACCCCGGCCAGATCTCCGGCGGCATGAAGCAGCGGGTCTCCATCGCCCGCGCCCTGGCCAATGACCCAGAGGTGTTGCTCATGGACGAGCCCCTGGGCGCGCTGGACGCGCAGACGCGCACGGTCATGCAGGAAGAGCTCATGCGCATCTGGGAGGAGACCCGCAAGACGGTGGTCTACATCACCCACAGCATCGAGGAGTCGGTCTTCCTGGGCGACCGGGTGGTGCTGATGACGGCCCACCCCGGCACCATCAAGGAGATCTTCCCGGTGGATCTGCCCCGCCCCCGCAGCCACAAAACCACGGCCACGCCGGCCTACGCCGAGCTGACCTACGCCATCTGGCAGTCGCTCCAGGGCGAGGTCATGCGCGCCATGCAGGAGCAACAGGCATGAATCACGGAACCCGGAATCTACTCCTCTACATCGGCGGCCTGGTCGTCCTCAACGGGCTGATGACCGCGCTGGGCCTGTGGACGTCCTACTGGTGGGCGGGGCTGTTCATCAACTTCGTCCTCATTGTGCTCATCGCCGAGCAGGTGGGCCGCCGGGTCCCCGCCCGCCACAAGACCGCGTACGAGCGCGCGCTGGCCATCGGCTTCCCCATCCTGCTGCTGATCGCGTGGGAACTGCTGGTGCGTGGCGGCGTCCTCAACGCGCGCTGGTTCCCGCCGCCGACGCGCATCGGGGCCGCGCTCTGGGACCTGACCATTAGCTATGACAAGTTCTCTGAGACCAGCCTGCTGGGTCGCCCCTGGCTGATCCCCCAGCGGCTGGCCACCGAGGGCTGGCCAGGCGTGGCCGCGCTCTTCGCCGAAAGCCATGTCTGGGCCACCCTGGGCCGGGTTTTCGCCGGCTTCCTCATCGGCGCGATCCCGGGCGTCTTCCTGGGCATGATCATGGGCATGAACAAGACCGTGCGCCTGATGCTGGACACGACCATGTCCGCGATCTATGTGCTGCCCAAGATCGCGATCTTCCCCATCGTTATGTTAATTTTCGCCAACCCCTTTGGCGAGGGCCCTAAGATCGCGGTGGTGGCCATTTCAGCCTTCTTCCTGGTGGCCATCAACACCATGGTGGGCGTGCGCGACATCGACCCCGTCTACATCATGGCAGGCAAGAACTACGGGGCCAACCGTTGGCAGATGTTCCGCCACGTCATCTTCCCGGCCGCGCTGCCGGTGATCTTCGCCGGGCTGCGGCTGGCCCTGGGCACGGCCCTGATCGTCATCGTGGCCATCGAATTCATCCGCGCCAAGAAGGGTGTGGGCTTCATGACCTTCTACTATTGGGAGATCATGGTCACCGACAAGATGTACGCCGGCCTCTTCGTGGTCATGGCCCTCGGCGTGATCCTGACCTTCGGGCTGGAGTGGATCGGGCGGCGGCTGATGCCGTGGATGCGGGAGTAGAGGGATGACAAAATGACAAGGTGACAGGATGAAGGGGTATTGAAAAACTACAACTGGCCTGACAGGCTTCCCTGTAGAAGCAGCCCGGCAGGCGCTGGAAACGCGAGCCATGCGTCAAGCTGTGGAAGATGACTGGGCGCGCGCCAGACGCGTCGGCGTCACGGGCGTGTCCACGTTCGTCGCCGGCAAATCAGGATTACTCTTTTCTCCCCAAAATCAGGTATGATAGGGAGGCTACTCTTCATCGCACCAACCCATCACACCCAGGAGGAAGCCACCCATGGACCGGGAAACGATTGAGAACGTCTTCGCCCTCTTCGAATCGAAGAATCTGGATGCGTTCATGGACCTTTTTGCAGACGACGGCGTGGTTCTCGATCCCCACTACCCCAACCCGGAGATGCGCGGCAAGGCAGCCATTCGCCAAGGGCTTGAATGGGCCATGGGCAACATGGAACAGCCGGGTTTCACCATTCGCAATCTCTGGATCGACGGCGACAAGGCTGCGGTGGAAGTCGACACCAATCATGTCTTCAAAGGCGGAATGAAACTGGTGACAGACCAGGTCTTCGTCATCGAAACCCGGGATGGCCTGATCACCCGTATCCAGGCGTATCTTCCCTACCGTCCTGGCGGCGTCGGCGGACTCATGGCTAAGGCTACAGGGCTGGTCTGGCGCATGCGCGGCAAGTGAGGCAACCTCCTTCAAGGAGGCGTATAATGGTTGCACGCATCATCACGTGGATTGTCGTGATCATGGGCGGCGCCAGTTGCTGGATCCCAAAGGGCCTACACAGGATTAACATCCTCCATCCTGTCCTGAATGCGCCAAAAGTGTTATGATAGAGAGAACTGAAGGACAGTAGCACATCAATTCGTTGCATACAGCCACAGAAACGGACGAAGTATCATGAAACACCCATTCAAGGTCGGAGAAACCTATCGCAACGAACTTGGCGAGTATGAAGTCATAAGCATCGACGAATCGAACATGCTCATCCGCTATAGCGATGGGACCGAACAGGATGCAGAGATCGCCTTCCAGCAACGCATCTGGGAACGCATCCAGGACGAAGAGGCCATGGAGAGACAGGCGGAGGAACGGCGCACAAGGTCAAAGAGTAGACGTCGCAGCAGCGCCAGACTCGGCTCATCCTTTCACGGCCTCGTCGACAGCGACTTCCAGGATTCGATCCAGGGTACAAGCTGGCGCGCGCGCACCGGGTTGGGCGGGCTGCTAGCGCGGCGATTGTCCACCCTTACGGGCAAGGAATTCGAATCCCGGGTCGTCGCCCGCCAGTCACGCGTCTTCGTGGTGATGCCCAACGCTTTCAACCCGGACAAGTCGTTACACGAAGCCAAATTCCATTTCTCACTGAACGACGAAGGAGCCAATTACAACTTCTACGTGGAGAAAAATAACGGAGAAATGGACGATTCCTGGGACTGGCTTCGGGTTCTGGACGCGCTGACCAATGACGTCGCCATTCAGGACGCGGTTAAGAAAGCCATGGAAACCTACGAGCTCCAGTGGCACATCTATCTGACCAAAGCCGAAGGATCATGCACCCGCGCCGCCACGGTCACGGCCACATCCGGCGGCCTGACCTTGCGCATCGAGGCCGATGGCCAGGAGCACGAGTTAGACTGGATTGGGATCATCGCCTATCTGGAGAACCTGGATGTCAACGACTGGTGTGATCTCTACCTGACGCACTTCATGCCCAAGGAAGAGGCCATAGACCTGGGCGTTGGCATCGCCAATGAAGTCGTCAAAGCCTGGAACGCGCTGATGCCCCTCTATCTGGCCGCGGTCGATCGTTAGAGCGAAGTAGGGCATAGGGCGATCGCCAACCTCGTCGAGGGTGTCGGACGTCGAACTTGCATCTTGTCACATTCGATCATCCCACGTCGTGCGCCAACCTTCCTATCCGGTTGCGCTGCACGGCGTGGGATACACTCATTTCACGCCTTCACATTCCACGTCTACCGCCAAACTACTGGCAAATAAAGCCGTTCCCCCTGCTCGGCCAGGACTGCATAGACGCCTACGCCCTGGCTGGGCGCGCTGGCGCGCATGACGCCGTCTGCCGCGCCGTGGAGCGGGTTGTTGACCGTGGGCAGGGCCGTCCAGCCCACACCGTCCCAGAAGTGGATGGCGGGTGGATCGCTGGCGGCGACGCGGTTGGCGTCAGCGGCGACGATACCCGGAATCACCCCTTGGTATTCGATGCTCACCGTGCCGTTGTCGGCCAGTTCGGGCGGGAACGCATCCAGTCGGTAGGACTGGCCGATGATGCGCGCGTCCGCGGGCAGAGACGGCGTGCCGGGCATGCTCTGCCAGGCGATGGAATGGCCGGGGCCCAGGTCCAGCGGCCCGGTTGGCTGGAAGCTGGCCTTGCCGTCCGAGGAGAGGACCAAGACGCCGCCAAGCTGGCTGGCCGGGCCGAAAGCCCCGCCGCCGCCCACGCCCCGGTCGGTCAGGATCTCGCGCCGGGTGTCAGGTGCGGGCGGGCTTTCGTCGATCCAGAGCTGGATATAGGCCGCGGTGACCGGGCCACCGAAGTCGAATGTGATCGCATGCAGGTCGCCGCTACGGACCAGGGTCACCGGGTCGAAGGCCTCCTCGTCCTCCGGATAGATCCGGGCCTGAATGCTCGCGCCCGGCTCGGCCAACGGCTGGGTGACGGTGATTCCGATCTGGGTGGCGCTCACCTGCTGAACGGTGATCACTGGTTGCCAGGCCATGTCACGGGTCATGGCCAGGGTAGCGTCGCCCGGCTGGATGGGCTCGCAGCCGAACTGGTGGCGAGCCGTGGCCCCGTCGCCGCCGTGGTCGTTGAGATCATAGACGCAGAGACGATCCGCAATCCGGGCGTCGGTCAAATTCACCTGGTTCTGGCCGGCAGGGGGCTTGCCCTGGTCGAAGATACGCTTGTCCCGGAAGATAAAGGCGCGCGCTTCAGGGGACGCGGTCTCGTCGCCCACATAGTCGATGGCGAAGGTCTTGCTTAGGGCAAGGGGCAGGGTGCGCGGCTCTGACGCGGCCACGAAGGTGACGGTTGTCAGCTTCACCGGCGGGACCAGGCGCGGGCCAGGGTCCATGGGCTGGCTGCCCGCTGGCTTAACCGCCCATGGATACCAGGCGGCGATGGTGTCCCACTCGGTGCGTCCCTTCAGCTTGGCGTGGGCCTCGGTATCGCCGCAATTGGCGTCCCAGTGCTGCTGATCGAAGACATAGCTCTGATTGACCGGGTCGTAGACGTAGCCCATGGCGCTGTTCTGGCAGCGCGCACCCAGCTCCACGCTGGCTACGCCGGCCGCGTCCACATAAGTGTCGAAGAGAAAGAGCAGGTAGTGGCCCAGTTCGTGGGCCAGGGCGATGGCCCAGTCGTCGGCCAGCGTTTCCGGAGGTACAGGCGCGCCGTTAACCACAACCGGCTGGCCCGGCGGCGCCTGATAGCGATTCCACGCCTTGCCCATGGAAATTGGGCCGGGCTGGTAGGTGAGGGTGACCGCGGGCGAGACGTCCACCGTGGGTGTGGTGACGATGCCGCCGACTACAGAGTTGGGCCGGTTCATGTTGCTTAGATAGAGCCTGACGTCAGCTTGCTCCCAGCCGTCATAGACCTGCTGCACCATCACATCGCCCAGCGCGACCTGGCCTTCGCTGAAGTCGTACAAGTAATCGGACGCACGCCGGATGTTCTCGGCCAGCTCGCCGGCGTAGGCCACGCTGTCGGTCACCAGCCACTGCGCGGATATGTCCAGGTCCTGAACCCAGAGGGGCTGATCTCGGCGCAGGACCAGGGTGAGTGTGCCGGGTTCACCCTGGAAGACGGCGTCATTCACCTCCACAGCCGCGCCGCTGGTCTGATAAAGGGTGTGATCGACGGCCGCGTCCATGGGCAGGGTGGCCCAGAGCGCGGTCCCGTTCGGGATACGGGTGCGCTCGACCACATACCCCGCCCCGTCGGTGGCGTAGCGGTCGCCGCTGGCCAGGTCATAGACTGTGGCCCCCACCACCGGGTCACAGGGCTGGGCCGTTTCGCTGCACACCCGCACGCAGCGGGGATTCTCCAGCACGGCCGAAATCCAGCCGGAGGGCGTGATGGCTACCTGGGTGGACGGCCAGCCGTAGTCATCGCCGTTGTCGAGGACATCTTGGTGCATGACCGCGATCCCGAAGGGGCCGGGGCAGGCCGCGGAGAAATGGTCCAGCGAAACGACGTACTCGCCGGCCTCCCGTCCCCGTTCCCGTTGAGGAGCGGCCACGGCTTTCCAACCGTCCACTTCCGCCGGCTTCCACACCCGGGCTTGATCACCTGTGCCTCGGCTGGCGTCGGTCATGCCGGTCTCCACATACGCGCGCAGCCAGAGGTCATCCCCTTCAGCGTACTTCTCCTGGCCGTGATCCGTGTCCAGATAGAGGCCAAAGAAACGTTCGCCAAACTTGCCCAGGGGCGCATCGACGCAGAGATAGAGGTTCTCCAGATCGTGCTTCAGGTAAATATCGGCGATGACGCCGTCGCTGTCTACATAGGAAAAGCGCCTGGCGTCGGCGTATTCCCGCTCTGTATCGCAGACGCCGTCCAGCTCGATGTTCGAGGCCCCGGTCGGGACGACGATGCTGTCAGGGACAGGAATGTATTCGACAATCAGCCGGGGAGGCTTGGCGCTTTCGGCGCTGCCGAATTTGCGCATGTAGTCGAGGCCGGCCGGGCCGCTGTTCAGTTCAAGGCCAAAGTTGGCCAACCCACCGGAGACCCACTGCTGGACCAGATCGCGCACGCCGAAAGAGAGGGTCACGCCTCCCGCGCCGGGCGAGGTGGCGGTGGCCTGGCAGCAGACGCTACGGGGCCGGTTGTTCCAGGATGTTTTGTCCGGGTTCCAATCGCCCGCCAGGCGGGCCACGGAAAGGTCCCACGCCCAGGTGGCCGGTGAGGCTTCAAGCTGAATCAGTTCCAGCGTGGCGTGCACGATGGCCGCGTTGGCGGGGATGGCGTCCAGATCGAAACGCAGCAGGGGCCGTCGCTCGCGCAGGAACTCGTCTTTGGAGATGATCAACTCCGGCTGAGAGGAATCCGCGGCGACGTCCGGGGTAAACTGGCTGACGGTGATGTCAGCCACGGGCGTCAGCGTGACTGTCTCAGTGACGCCGTCCGGCGCGCTCGGTTCGGCCAAGGCAGTCGGAAGCGGTCCCACCAATGCCAGGAGCGCCATCACAAAAAAGAGGGGGGCGGCAAAAATCAAGCGTCGGTGCATGGGGTCAATGTCCATGATGTACGTCCTTTGTTATCACTCCACGCTGTTCAGGCGAAAGAAAGGTGACTATCTATTCAGCGACGATCACCCGCTACCACTCTACGCTGCCCAGATTCGCCTCGATGCGGCTGTCCCGCTCGGCAACGACGCGGGGCAGGTCCAGGATGGTAATGACGCCGCGGTCGAACTCCAACAGGCCCCGTTTACGCCAGTCGCTGAGGATGCGGTTGACCCACTCCCGCCGCGCGCCGACCATGGAGGCCAGGTCACTCTGGGTCAGCCCCAGGTCCACCACATAGCGCTTGCCCGGTTCGATGGCCTGGCCGTAGCGCTCGTTGTTGAGCAGCAGAATGTGAAGCAGGCGGCCGGCGGCGTCGAACTGGGCGATAGACTCGGCATAGGCCGCGGTCCAGCGTAACTTGGCCGCCAGCATTTTGGAGAGGCCATAGGCCAGCCCGGGGACAGTTCGCAGGTAGTGCAAAAATCGCTGCTGGGACATGGCCAGCAGCGAAACGTCGGTGATGGCCTTGGCCGTGGCCGAGCGGGGTTTGTCATCGATCGCGGCCAGTTCGCCGATCACATCGTGGGTGGAGAGGATAGCGATGGTCGTCTCATTGCCGGCCGGGCTGATCTTGAAGATGCGCACCTTGCCCCGCAGCACCACATAGACGGCGCGGCTCTCGTCCCCCTGATGGAAAATAAGATCATTCTTTTTGTATTCACGCAAATGGAATTCGTTGACCATGGTCGCCAGTTGACCTTCATTCAGCCCAGAAAAAAGGGGCATGCCGCGCAGCAGAGCCACACGTCGCGATGTCGTCGCGTCGAGCACCATATTCCTCCTTGAGTTTACACGGCCCGAAAAGAGTTCGCCGTGAACCTGAATATAGGGGATGTGTGCGCCAGTGCACACCGCTGCCATGGGGGAGCGCTACAATGGCCATAGCGCGTGACTGAATTATCAGCTATTCCCTTAGACGCTGCAACCGGGGAGAAAGACATGGGGAATTTCAGCGTCATCCCGTCATCAAAGCGCCTGCTCGCGGTAATAATAGCGATAAAGGGTTTCGAACCCGAGACCGGCATAGAGCGCCTGGGCCCCGGCGTTGCGGTCCATGACCTGGAGATAGATCTGCTCCGCGCCCTGGGATCGCGCCCAGCGCGCCAGCCCGGCCAGGACCATGGTGGCCGCTCCCTGGCGGCGAAAATCAGCACGGGTGGCCATGCTGAAGACGCCCAGGTGGCCCGCCTCCAGAACGCCCAATCCCAGCGCGATGGGCGCGCTATCTACGCGGAGAAGCGCGAAGCCGGCCGGCGCGGCAATGCGCTGAATGATGGCCTGGCGCATCGCGGCCGCATGGTCATCGAACCCCTCGGCCTCCCGGTAGGTAGCGAACCAATCAGCATCGAACTGCTCTCCCACAGTCAGGGTCCAGCCCGGGGACAGGGGACGTTGGCCTGCCCTGGCCAGCACCGCGCCCACAGGCGCAAGCTGCACCTGGGTGGACGCGTCCACGCGAAAACCGCGCCCGGCCAGGATCGCGTCCAGATCGGTCGGCTGCTGCGCCGGGCAGATCTGATAGCGGGCGGGCAGCCCATGTCCGGCGTAGAAACGCTCCACCGCGTCCAGTTTGGCGTCCAGCGTCAGCTCGCCGCCGGCCTGGTTGGGCCACACCGAGTTGGCCCGCCTGGTCACGCCTTGGGAGAAACGCAGTCGCCAGCCATCCAGCAGCGTCACCTCCGCGGCTGGCCACGCGTGCATGGCCAACATCTCTACAAACCGCACCTGCTCCAGCGTATGATCGCCCATAAAGCGCTCCGAGTGTGTGTAAAAACGAATGAAAGCATTCCGGGATTCGGCCAGGCCATGTCCCGTTGCGACGCATCTTGTGGCCGAATGCCGGAATGCGGTCCCAACTCATTTTGGACACGCCCAAATGCTCCCCCTGCTTCCCGATCCGCCTATTCCGCATTTTTCCCGGCTTATGCTACACTCCATCCATACCGATGACAAATCAGGAGAAACCGACAAGATGAACCGAGATAGACCGCGGATTGGGCGGATTGGGCGGATCAAAGCGGTTTTTTTTCAGTTTGAAATCCGGCCTTTTCAGCCCAATCCGTGGTCTATCCACGATCCAAGAAACGAAGAGTCCCATGCCCACACCGAAATTTCAAACCGACGATTACCAGCTGATCGACAGCGGTGACAGCCAGAAATTGGAGCAGATCGGCCCCTACCGCCTGGTGCGCCCTGCACCCCAGGCCATCTGGCGGCAACGCTCGCCCCAAAGTGAATGGCGCAGCGCCAACGCCGTCTACAAGCGCGATTCCAGCGGCAGTGGCCGTTGGGAATGGCGCACGAAGGTCCAACGCGAGTTCGACGCCCTCTACAACCATCTCTCCCTGCGCCTCAAGCTGACGAACTTTGGCCATCTGGGCCTTTTTCCAGAGCAGGCTGAGAACTGGGAATGGCTACGCGAAGCAATCCGGACGCGTATACAGCACTCCCGTGGGGCCAACCTCTATGTGCTCAATCTCTTCGCCTACACCGGCGGCAGCACGCTGGCCGCCAGCCAGGCCGGCGCGCATGTGGTCCATGTGGACGCGGCCAAGGGGGTGGTGGACTGGGCGCGCAAAAACGCGCGCCTCTGCGGCCTGGAGGACCGCCCCATCCGCTGGCTGGTGGATGATGCGCTCAAGTTCGTCAAGCGTGAGGTGCGCAGGGGCCACTCTTACCAGGCCATCATTCTGGACCCCCCCTCTTTCGGGCGCGGCCCCAAGGGCGAGGTCTTCAAGATCGAGAACCAGATCATCCCCCTGCTGGAAGGCTGCCGAGAGTTGCTGGCCAAGGACGCGCTTTTCATGCTCTACAGTTGTCACACGCCGGGATTCACGCCCCTCACCCTGGAGAACCAACTGGCCGACGCCGTCCGAAACCGGCGCGGAAAGCTGGAAAGTAACGAAATGCGCGTCATCGACGTCCACGATCGCCCACTCCCCAGCGGCGCCTATGCGCGCTGGCTGGCAAGCGAGTAAACCCACCCATGTCCACACCAATCGCCAGCCTGCAGAACGCCCACATCAAAGCCGTCGTCAAGCTGAGTAAACGACGCCAACGGGACCGGGCGCGCATGACCGTCGTCGAGGGGGCGCGTGAAGTCGCCCGCGCCCTGGCCCGGGGCGTGACGCCGGCGGAAGCCTATGTCTGTGACGCCTTGATCCAGGGGGCGGAAGGGCAAGCGGCTCGTCAGCAGTTGGAGGAACTGGCCGCGGCCCGGCGCGCCCGCCTCTATGCGGTGACGCCAGAGGTCTTCGCCAAGATCGCCTATCGCGAGGACAGCGGCGGCCTGCTGTTGATCATCCCCTATCTGGAGACGGACCTGAACAGCCTGCCCCTGGGCGATCCCCCCTTCCTGGCTGTGATCGAAGGGGTGGAGAAGCCGGGCAACCTGGGAGCCATCCTGCGCACGGCCGACGCCGCCGGTGCGGATGGCGTGATCGTCTGCCGCGCGCCGGGCCAGCCAGCCACCGACGTCCACAACCCTAACGTGGTGCGGGCCAGCCTGGGCGCGCTCTTCAGCGTGCCCGTGGCCGAAGCCGACAGCGCCACCGTCATCGACTGGCTGCGGGCCAGGGGCGTGCGCATGGTGATCACGTCGCCGGACGCATCCATCCGCTACACCCGCGCCGACATGCGCGGCCCGGTGGCCGTGGTCATGGGCAGCGAATCCCACGGCCTCAGCCCGCACTGGTTCGCGGCCGCGGACGAGCAGGTCGTCATCCCCATGCACGGCATGGCCGACAGCCTGAATCTGGCCACCTCGACTGCGCTCTTGTTGTATGAGGTTGTGCGACAGCGGGAAGAGAATGACAAGATGAGGGGGTGACAAGGTGACAGGACGCGTCTCCCCCAGGATTGGGGGTCAGGGGGCCAAAGCGACAGGTCATCTTGTCATCTTGTCACGGCCGCGGGGTGAAAGAGTCGAGGAAGCGACTGACCTCGTCCTCGTCGACGATCTTGGTGGCGACGACGGCTGCGATCTGGTAGAGGCGATTGTCGACCAGGACATAGCGGGCGTGGATGACGCCGTCGCCGTCGGCCACGTCGATGACCACATCGCGGGCGGGATAGCCGCGGTAGGTGGTCTGCTCGAAGCTCTGCAATTTCCCATTCACAGCCAGGACGCCGCGCGCGCTGGCGTCATCCAGCAGATCATCGGCGGAGTGGGCGGTCAGGGTCGTCTCATCCAGATCGGTGTAGCCGATCATGTAGGCCTGAGGGCCTTTGTCCACTTTGTACAGATACTGCTCCTGCTCGCCCAGAGGCGTCTGGATGGTCTGGACCTGAAGTTCGGGGATGCCGGGCATGAGAATCTGAAACTGATCATCAGGGGCGCGAAAATTCTGCCAAGTCAGCGAAAAGCAACCGGCGAGCGTAAACAGCGTAAGCAAGACAATCAGGATGAGGGTGGCGACGCGTTTCACGGTAGATGCTCCAGGGTGCGAATGGCAAGTTGCAGGTGACGAGTGACAAATGACGGGTCATCCACGTGCATAGTAAACTTGAGCGGTTTGTTCGTCAATTATCAACAAGAAGGAGTCAGCCCATGAAGGTCGGACGTGCGGTGGCGGTTGGGTTTGCAGTCGGTACGGCGGGGGCCGCGTTGCTGGCCAGGCGAGGCGGACGCGGACGCGTCTACATTCCCCTGCCCCCGGGGCGGATGGCGACCGCGCTGATCACCGGCGCGTCCAGCGGTATCGGCGCGGAGTTCGCCCGCCAACTGACCGCGGGCGGCTACACGCCCATCCTGGTGGCCCGCCGTCGGGAGCGGCTGGAAGAGGTGGCCGACCGCTTGGCCCAACGTTACGGCATCCAACCTCAGATCCTGGTCGCGGATCTGAGCGAAGAGGCCGGCGCGGCCACGGTAGCGGAGCGCATCCGCGAGCTGGACGACCTGACGGTGCTGGTCAACAACGCAGGATTCGGGACCAAGGGCAGGCTGGTCAACGCGGACCCGGACAAGCAGGCGGCCATGGTGCGGCTGCACGCCCTGGCGACCATGCAACTCACCCAGGCCGCGCTCCCCGGTATGATTCAACGAAGACGGGGCGCTATTATCAATGTCTCATCGGTGGCGGCCTTCATCCGCAGGCCGGGTGCGGTCAACTATTGTGCGACCAAAGCCTACATCAACGCCTTTTCCGAGGGGTTGGCCCAGGAGTTGCGGGGGACTGGCGTGCAGGTGCAGGCCCTCTGTCCCGGCTTCACCCACACCGAATTCCACAGCAGCCCGGAGTATGCGTCGAAAGACGGAGAATCCCCGGCGAAGCGGGGCCCCGAATTCATCTGGCTATCGGCGGAGAAGGTGGTGCGGGATTCACTAACGGCCCTGGAGCATGACAAAACGATCTTCATCCCCGGGTTGACCTACCAGATCCTGGCCGGGGTGGTGCGCACGCCGATCATTGGCCCCGTATTGGCCCGCAGGGCGTAGGATCCGCGCCCGGGAGGAACGGAGCCGGACCAGGGTTCGTTTCCAGCCATGGAAGCGATCCTACGGCAAACGCGAGCCACGTAGCATAGGCTATGGCGACAAGGGGTGTAAAGAGGCGACGTATCATCAAGGAGCCGAAGGCGATTTTAGCTCATTTGTTTGACTCGCCCCTCCCTCTGTGTTACACTGTGAAAAGATGCACCATCCAGATTTCTCCCCTGATAAATGGAGAGAAATGGGCGACCAAAAAGCGTTCGCCCGGATGATGGAAAGCGTCATCCGTATCAAAAAAACAGACGGATGGCGAAATAGTCACCACGAGCGGTTACACGCTACATGCGGATAAAATGAGTGGCGAAATTTCGTGTACCCAGTGGTTTGTCTTTGAATAGGGTCTGGATACTTATATGAGCTCAAAAAGAATTCGTATGTTCGCCATTTATGGCCTGCTTCTGGTGGCTTTGGGCGCTTTCCTTTACACCATGTACGAACGGCGCCCCAGCACCCAGGCCGAAACCATTCCTCTTGGTGATGTGGCCGAGATGGTGCGCACCGGCGAAGTCGAAAAGCTGGTCGTTAAAGATGACAAAATCTACGCCACCTTATCCAGCGGCGAAGAGATGCAATCCCGCAAGGAGAGCGACACCGGAATTGTCGAAACGCTCTCCAATCTGGGCGTCACTCCCGAAGAGATCAAGGGCGTGGAACTGGAGGTGGCCTCCCCCACCCTCTGGGAAAACTGGAGCGGCATCCTGCTGACGCTATTGCCCCTGGTGTTGCTGGCTGCGTTTTTCCTCTTCATCCTGCGTCAGGCCCAGGGCGGCAACAATCAGGCGTTTAGCTTTGGCAAGAGCAAGGCGCGCATGTTCACCGGCGACACACCCACCGTCACCTTTGACGATGTGGCCGGCAACGAGGAAGCTAAGCAGGAGTTACAGGAGATCGTCGAATTTCTCAAGGAACCGGAGAAGTTCGCCGCGCTGGGCGCACGCATTCCCAAGGGCGTGCTGTTGGTCGGCCCTCCCGGCACCGGCAAGACGCTCATGGCCAAAGCCGTCTCCGGCGAGGCCGGCGTGCCCTTCTTCACCATATCCGGTTCAGAATTCGTGGAGATGTTTGTGGGTGTTGGCGCCAGTCGGGTGCGGGACCTTTTCGAGCAGGCCAAGAAAAATTCACCCGCCATCATCTTCATCGACGAAATCGACGCTGTCGGTCGCCATCGCGGCGCGGGCATGGGCGGATCTCACGATGAGCGCGAGCAAACCCTCAACCAGATCCTGGTGGAGATGGACGGCTTCGACACCGACACCAATGTAATCATCATCGCCGCCACCAACCGCCCCGACATCCTGGACCCGGCGTTGCTGCGGCCTGGCCGCTTTGATCGCCGGGTGGTCATGGATGCGCCCGACGTCAAGGGGCGCCGGGCCATTCTGGACGTCCATGTGCGGGGGAAGCCTATGGCCGCGGATGTGGACCTGGATATCGTGGCCAAGCAGACGCCCGGTTTCGCCGGCGCGGATATCGAGAACCTGGTCAACGAAGCCGCCATCCTGGCGGCGCGGCGCAACAAGCGCTCCATCAGCCTGGCGGAATTTGAGGAGGCCATCGACCGGGTGCGCATGGGACCGGAACGGCGCAGCCGACTGATTACGCCCAAAGAGAAGGAGATCGTGGCCTATCACGAGGCGGGTCACGCGGTGGCCGCCTATGTCCAGTCCGACTTCGACCGGGTCCACAAGATCACCATCATCGCCCGGGGCCAGTCCCTGGGGCACGCCCAGCTATTGCCGGAAGATGACGCCGGGATCAACACCAAGGAACGGTACGAGTCGCAACTGGTCATGGCCCTTGGCGGTCGGGTGGCCGAAGAAATCAGGTTCGGCGACGCCACCAACGGTGCGGCCAGCGATCTGGAGCATGTAACCAATATCGCGCGCGCCATGGTGACCCAACTGGGCATGAGCGAGAAACTCGGCCCCATGCAGTATGGCCAGCGGGACGAAATGATGTTCCTGGGCCGGGCCATCAGCGAACAGCGTAACTACAGCGATAAGGTCGCCCAGGAAATCGACGAAGAGGTAAGCAGGCTGGTGGAGGACGCCTACCAGCGTTGCCACCAGGTGCTGGAAACCCACTGGGATAAGTTGGATAGTGTGGCTCAGGCGCTGCTGGTACAGGAAACGATCAACGCCGGCCAGTTCGAGGCGCTCATGCAGGGAGAAGACCCGTTTGCAGGCCTGGATACGGAACCGTCCCAGCCCAGCATGGCCCCCCAGCCCGCAACAGAGCAACGCCCTAACGAACAACCCCGCGGCGACAGCGAGCCTGGCTTGAGTGGGACATTGCCGGCGCCTGCGTAGATGAAGAGTGAAACGTGAAACGTGAAGGCGTGAAGCGAAAAAATGGCGAGGCCCCGCAGCAGTCAGGCGGGGCTTTTCGCGCGCCGCGCACACTGGAGCCGCCTGCCATCATAGAACGAGTTCGGCGACGACGCACGACGTTCCCGCCGGAAGCCAAAAACGACAGCTTGCGCACCTTGCTCTACAACGCTTATCGCCACGAGTTCAGCGGCGCGCCCCTCACCCGCTGGCTGATCATCGGGCTGATTGCGTTGGCCATCTTTTGGATGACGGGGCTACCGCCTGGCCGCTGGTGGGTTGGCGGCGCGGCCCTACTGCTCGCCCTGATCCTGATCGTCACCATCGTGATCACGCGCCGGCGAGACTTCGTGCGCTTCGAGGAGAGCTCGCCGCCTGTGGTCGCGGCGGCCCAACTGGATCCGGCCGATAAGATCCCAGTCAACGTCACCGGCTACTTCTCCGTGGAAGGACAGTACGCCCGCTACACCTGGCTTCCCGGCTTCTACCGCACTTTCGCCACCCGGGAGCACGCGCTCCTCTGCCTGGTGCGGAACCGACGATTTCTGCGCATCGGACGCTGGCCGGGGTATCAAACCGGAATGTGGTACGTCTTCTTCACGCCGGAGATGATGCGGCGCATACGCTATGGACGCCTGCATTTCGGCCGTAAGGCCGCGCCAGCCATCGCCGTGGACTATGAATTCGTCATCCCCAAGTCAGGCCGTTTCCAACGCGACCAGCAGGTGGAAGAAACCGTCTATATCGCCTGCCAGAATGAGGAGGACGCCCGGCGCATCTGGGCGGATTTAATTGTAGAAGAAATTGGGGAGATTAGAGACTGAGGAAATTATCCGGACAATCTCCTCAATCTCTAATCTCTTTCTCACCCTCACCCAGAAAACGGAGTCCAACCATGTCCAAACCCACCCGCCCATCCTGGGACGACTATTTCATGGAAATCGCCTTCACCGTGGCCCAGCGCAGCACCTGCGATCGCGCGCATGTGGGGGCGGTGCTGGTGCGGGATCGACGCATCCTCGCCACAGGCTACAACGGCGCGCCGGCCGGCCTGCCCCACTGTGATGACGTAGGGCATCTGATGGTGGACGGCCACTGCGTGCGCACCCTCCACGCCGAGCAGAACGCCATCATCCAGGGCGCGCTCCACGGCGTGAGCACCCAGGGGGCCACAGCCTACGTGACCCACCAGCCCTGCCTGACCTGCGCCAAAATGCTCATCAACGCCGGCATCCGGCGGGTGGTCTACGCCGGCGACTATCCCGACGAGTACAGCCGGCTCTTTCTGGAGGAAGCGGGCGTGGCGCTGGTGCGCGTCACCCGCCCGCATGAGGTGGATACGGTGTACACTGGGGCGACAGAGGCATGAACCGGCTCACTTTCCCAGACGGCTTTCTCTGGGGCACAGCCTCATCCGCCTACCAGACCGAAGGCGACAACGCCAACAGCCAGTGGTGGGAATTCGAGCGCCAGCGGGGCGCGATCTGGCACGGGGATCGCAGTGGCCTGGCCTGTGACTGGTGGCGCAACGCCGAGCAGGACTTCGATCGCATCCAGGCCCTGGGCCTCAGCAGCCACCGGCTGAGCGTGGAATGGAGCCGCATCGAACCGCGGCCGGGCGAGTTCGACCACGCCGCGCTGGACCGCTATCGGGCCATGCTCGGCGGTCTGCGCGACCGCGGGATCAAGCCCATGGTCGCCTTCCACCACTTCAGCGATCCGCGCTGGTTCGCACGCCGGGGCGGCTGGGAGAGCCCGGACGCGCCCACCCGCTTCCAATACTTCGTGCGCACCACAGCCAACGCGCTCAGGGACCTCTGCGACTTCTGGCTCACCTTCAACGAACCCCTCATCGGCCTGGGCCAGAGCTACTTTCAAGGCAAGTGGCCGCCGCAGAAACGGGACCCCGTCGCGGCCATCAAGGTCTTCCGCCACATGCTGCTGGCCCACGCGCGCGCTTATCGGGCTTTGCACGTGGTCCAGTCTAACGCTTATGTTGGCTATGCGAAGGCGGTGCGCCTTTTCAAGGGTGTTCGCCCCCAGAGCCAGCCCGATCGCTACGCCGCCGGCCTCAAGCGCTACCTCTTCGAGCACATCTGGTTCACGGCCACGGTGGACGGCAGAATCCGGCCGCCGGTGGGCGTGGGCGACTACAATCACGAGTTAGCCGACAGCTTCGACTTCATCGGCGTCAACTATTATAGCCGGGACCTGGTGCGCTTTTCGCCCAATCCGCTGAGTCTCTTCGGCACAGAGGAGTACGCGGCCTACGGCGAATTCTCGGACGCGGGGCCGGACGGACCGTACAGCGAGTACCACCCGAAGGGCCTTTACCAGATTTGCAAGGAGTTGGAGGTTTTCGGCAAGCCCATCTACATCACCGAAAATGGCCTGCCCGACGCCGATGACGACCAACGCCCGCGCTGGATCTTGGGCCACTTGCACCAGCTACATCGGGCCATCGTGGCAGGCTGCGACGTGCGCGGCTACTATCACTGGACGTTGGTGGATAACTTCGAGTGGACAGAGGGGTGGACGCCCCGCTTCGGCCTGATCGAAATGAATCATGCGACTCAGGCCCGGCGTCCACGGCCCAGCGCGGCCATGTATGGGGAGATCGCACGCACGGATGCTATCACCCCATCGCTGGTGGAACGCTACGCGCCGGAGATGCGGGCGATCATCTTTGAATGATAGATAGCGGATTCGATGGTGATCCGCCCAATCGGCCCAATCCGCAGTCTATATATTCCCGTCCGCCATCCAACTCCGGGCAGGCTTCAACCCGGAGAAACGCTGGATGATCTCCCCCAGCCCGGCTTCAAGCGTCACCCGCGGTCGCCAGCCGTAGCGCTGAAAACGGTCAGTGGAGGCGCCAAACGAATAGTGGGTGCGGATGTCCTGCTCCGAATAGCGGACGCCAATGCCGGGCCTCAGGGCTTCGATAACGCGCACCAGCTCCAGAATCGAGACGTTATCCCCAGTGACATTGAAAAGATGCGCATCCTCATGGTCGGCCGGCCTTTGCAGCGCGTGCAGCAGCGCCGCGCTGGCGTCACGCACATGCAGGAAAGGCCGCTTCTGACGCCCGTCGCCATAAACTGTCAGGGGACGTTGCACGCCCGCCAGGTAGGCGAGCCGGTTAGCGACAGCGTCGAAACGCATCACCGGAGCCATGCCATAGATCATGCCCAGCCGCAGCACAGTCGTCCGCAAGCCGCGCGCGTGGGCCTTGAGCGCATACGCCTCCGCGGCATGCTTGGACTGGGCGTAGGGGCCCTGGGGACGGCAGACGTCAGTCTCGCTGTAGGGGCCGCCCGGACCATAGACCGCGATGCTGCTGGTGAAGATCAAGTGATCTACGCCGGCGTTGAGCGCGGCTTCCACCAGGTGGGCGGTCCCCCATTGGTTGACCTGTGAAAGCCAAATCGGGTCATCAAAGTTCATGGGGGAGCGGACAATGGCAGCCAGATGGATGACGATATCCGCGTCCTGCAGCGCCAGCCGCAACACGGCCGGATCCATGATGTCGCCCTCGATGTACTCATAATCACCCTTGGCCGGCAACCCCATCAGAGCGCGCACCTGTCCGCCATAGAGATTGTCCATAATGCGAATACGCGGCGCTTCTCCATCGATCCGGGTGGCCAGATCGCGGATAAGTTGCGAACCCAGATAACCGCACCCTCCGGTGACAACGATTGTTTTACCCGTTACATCCATGGTCTGAATCCTTTTTGTGAGGGCATGAAACGTGAAGCCGCTGCGAACAACTTGGCGTCGCGCCATCACGCTTTACGTTTCACGCCCTCATCCTCAACATGTAACCCACACTCCGTCTTATCCTGTCCCGCCCAGCGGCCTGCCCGGTAGTCCTCGCCAGCAACGACCGGGCGCGTGCAGGGCGCACAGCCAATGCTCATGTAGCCCTGCTGGAGGAGCGGATGGACAGGCAGATCGTGCTTATTGATATAGCGCCAGACATCCCGATCCGCCCATGTGGCCATGGGGCAAATCTTATATCTTCCGTCCCGCTCCATGGAGATGATCGGCGTATTATGGCGCGCTTCGGTCTGATCGCGGCGAATGCCGGTCACCCAGGCGCGCAGCCCGGCTTTGGCGCGTTGCAACGGTTCGACTTTATTGATGTAGCAGCAAAGATCCGGATCGGTGCGGTGCAGGTCCTTGTATCGCCGCCGCGCGTCATCGTCTGGCGCCGTAGCGCTGAGATTTCGAACGCGTATCCCCAGGGTAAGAATCAACTGATCGCGAAAAGCCAAGGTCTCCGGAAAATGAAACCCGGTGTCGAGAAAGAGCACTGGCATCGCCGGCGTGTATCGCCCGATCATATGCAGCAAGGGAACGCTCTGGCTCTGAAAGGACGATGTCGCCGCAACCAGCGGGGCAAACGTCTCCCACGCCCAGATGAGAATTTCCTGCGGCGACGCCGATTCAAAGACCCGGTTAAAATGTTCGATGTCGATGTCAGCCATCCACCCAGTCACCAAGTTCGATATCAATGCCCGCGGTTCAGACAATTCAGTAGGATTCGCAAACCAGCCGGATCGCTCTTTCAATTATACTCTCAGGGTGGCGGTCACCCAATTCTCCTGTGCTCAAAAGGCGAAATTTGACACCCTTGAAGAGCCATGGTAGCATAGTTATAGTGATTAATTTCACGAACAGCGCACCTCTCTACAAGACCGACAACAATATAACTATCAACACTCACGACCATGGTAAGGCAGGGATATTACTGTGCAGATACCGCGCGCGTTTTGGATCATACTCATCATCATTGGAGTCGTCGTCGCAGCTTTCATCCTTCCTTTTGCGTCCTGGCTCATCGCTGACGAAGGCATGGCGGCCACCTCCGGATCTGAGTTCTGTGTAGGCTGCCATTCCATGGAACCTATGGAGAACGCCTATCTAAAAAATGTTCATGGCGGGGCCGGCCCCTACGGCGTACAAGCTCAGTGCGTGGACTGTCACCTGGATCACTCCAGTTCAATCGCCTATTTCTTCGATAAAATCAGAACGGGAACCCACGATATCTGGGTCGAATACACCCAGGACACCCACGCCATCGACTGGGAGGCGAAACGCGAGGAACGCGAGTCCTTCACCTATGACAGCGGCTGCAAGCACTGTCACGTCAAACTAAAGGAAGCGACCATGGCCAGCCCGGACGCTTTCATCGCCCACAAGGCCTATTACCTGGGCGAAACAAAGGATACATGCGTTTCCTGCCATCCAAACGTAGGGCACACCGATCTGGAGGAAGAGCTGATCAAGCACGCTGAAAGATATCAGCAAAAGCAGTTGAAAGAGCAGCAACAGAAAGAAAACCCCTCGTCCGGTTCGTGATCCAGTCTCGTCACTAATTTGGACGGTCAAATAACAGCGCAAACAATAACGCGACCCAGTCGCACACAGGTAAAAGGAGGAGTTGTGAAACGTATTGCGTGGGTGATTGTTGTAGTCATCATATTCGCCCTTGTTCTGATGTTGGCGGGCTGCACCGTTTCCGCGCCAGGAACGCAGGCGACAGCCCAAACAACGGAGAGCAGCCAGACGGAGAGCGGTGATAGCAGCGCAACGCCCGAAGCTGAACCAAACATAGGGGACATGAGCACCATCAACACCATGGTGATCGATCGGGGCATCACCGAGTTGGGACGCACCTGTATTGATTGCCACAAAGATGAAACCCCGGGCATTATCAACGATTGGAAACTGAGCCGACATGGACATGTGGGCGTCAGTTGTCTGGACTGCCATGAGACGGATAAAAATTCGCCGACGGCCACCCAGCACGAGTCTCTGGAGGGCACCGACACCTACATCTCGGTTCTGGTGCCGCCCAGCACCTGCTCACGTTGCCATCCGGCCGAAGCCGAGCAGTTCAACGAAAGCGGCCACTTCCGGGCCTATCGTCAGATCATCCCCAAGGACAGTCTCCACGCGCTGGTCTTTAAGCATGAGGGACAGGAGAACTCCGAGTTCGGCAATGCGACCAACGAGACCGGTTGCATGCAGTGCCACGGCACAGAGATCCAGTTGGACGAGGATAACCGCCCCACATCCAGCACATGGCCTAACTCCGGCATTGGCAATATCTATCCTGATGGCAGCACGGGCAGTTGCTCCACCTGTCACACCCGCCACCGCTTTGACATTGGCGAATCTCGCAAGCCTGCGGCCTGCGCCTCATGCCATCTCGGCCCGGATCATCCGGACATCGAGATCTACAACAACAGCAAACACGGGCAGATCTACAACGCCGAGGCGGATGAGTGGAATTGGGACAGCGCACCGGATGCGTGGGAGCCGGGCGACTATCGCGCCCCCACCTGCGCCACCTGTCATATGAGCGGCATCGGCGAACTTAAGACGACTCACAACGTCAGCGAGCGGCTCTACTGGAACCTCTGGGCCAAACGTTCCGAGGTCCGCAACTCGCCCGATCCGATGAGCCCGCTCACGGGGGACGGTCCCGCGGGCCGCGAGAAGATGAAACAGGTCTGTAGCTCCTGTCACAGCGAACTGCATACCGACAGTTTCTTCGAGCAGGGTGACCGGGCGGTGCAACTCTATAACGTCGCCTACTACGACCCGGCCCTCGAAATGCTGAACGATCTGAAGGAGAAGGGACTGCTCAAGGAAAATCCGTGGTCGGATGAATTCCAGATCCTCTATTACTATCTCTGGCACCATCAGGGCCGCCGGGCCCGTCAGGGGGCCATGATGGGCGGCCCGGACTACGCCCACTGGCATGGGTTCTTCGAATTGCAGCAGGACCTATACAAGATGAAGGATATCTATCAGAAGCGCATCGAGACTGGTGAGATCGAGTAGAACGTGGTGGGTGACGCGTTGATTGGCTGATCATGGACGATTTTCGCCCTCGATCAGCCAATCGAAAAAACCTCCGGGCATTGGACCTTGACCGATCCCGGAGGTTTTTTATTCCCCCAGCCACTCCAGTTCGCCTTCGCCCTCAATGCGTTGGGTGACGATAGGATCGCCGTAGTAGCCCACCCGGCCAATGCCCAAAATCTCCACATCCAACGCATCGGAGACCCGCAGGACGGCCGCGCCGTCTCCAGACAGTTGCACGCGTGCGGTCTCACTTTCCAGGCGACCGGCCTCATAGTCACCCTCGCCGGCGATGGAGACAGCCTGGTCAGCAGCGGCGCCAGCCATCATCGCTGTTGCGCCATCGGCCAACATGACCGCCAATTGGCGGGTGGAAAGGTTGTCGAACGCAACGGAGCCCATCTCCCCCGTCAAAGAGAGTTCGAGCGCAGCCACGTCCAAGCCATCAGCGACGACCTCGCCCGCCCCCGTCAGGGTCAGCGCGCGCAGGTTGCGGACAGTGACGTCATAGCGGATGGCGTCGCCGGCAGGCGCCAGCAGGCCCGGCCAGGGCCAGCGGGGCTCGATGCGCAGGGTCTTATCGCGGACGAGGACGTTCAGCTTGCGCCGCTCCCGCTCAGGGGCCTCGATGACGATGACGGAGCGCTCGCCCTGGGTGATGCGCACGCTTCCCCCCGCGGCCAGTTCGATGCGGTCGAAATCGCCCAGGGTTGCCAGTTCCGCGGGGGTGACAGGACGAAACGCGCCCAACATCGCGGCCACAGCGAGGAAAATCGCCGCCGTCGTCATCAACAACGCCACTGTCAGCGTCACCACCCCCCGGCTATACATGCACCCTCGCTTCCATCTTCCAGCCTGCCGTCCCCCTACAGCCCCACCACCCCGGCATAGGCGACCCCAGTCAGATAGGCGATATCTCGCTGCCAGGTGGTAAGGTCGTTCACGCTGAATTGATCGAGATGGCTGTGCCCGCAGGCGCGAGTCAAGATCTTCATCAGTTCGGTGGTGGCGTCCAGGTAGTTTTTGAGTTGCAACGCGGACTTACGGATCTCCAGCCGGGCGCGCAGACGCTCCTGCTGGGTGGCCACGCCCACGGGACAGTTGTTGGTGTCGCAGGCGCGCATGCCCAGGCAGCCGATGGCCTGGATAGCGGCGTTGGAAATGGCCACGCCGTCCGCGCCCAGAGCCAGCGCCTTGACGAAGTCGGACTCGGTGCGCAGGCCGCCGGTGATGATCAGAGTCACATCATCGCGCCCCAGGCCGTCCAGGTGGCGGCGGGCGCGGGCCAGCGCGACCATGGTGGGCACGGAGATATTCTGCTTGAAGATCTCGGGGGCCGCGCCCGTGCCGCCGCCGCGCCCGTCCAGGATGATGTAGTCGGCGCTGGCGGCCAGAGCGAAATCGATGTCCGCTTCGATGTGCTGGGCCGAGAGCTTGAAGCCGATGGGAATGCCGCCCGACTTCTCTCGCACCTTGTCCGCCACCCGACGGAAATCGTCTACGCTGATCAGATCCGGGAAGGCCGCGGGGCTGATGGCCGGTTCGCCTTCGGCCAGCCCCCGCACCTGGGCGATGCGCCCCTTGACCTTGGGTCCGGGCAGATGGCCGCCCGTGCCCGTCTTGGCCCCCTGGCCGCCCTTGAAGTGGAAGGCCTGCACCCGCCGGACCTTGTCCAGACTCCAGCCGAAGCGCCCGGAGGCCAGCTCATAGAAGTAGCGGGAGTTGGCGACCTGCTCTTCGGGCAACATACCGCCCTCGCCGGAACAGATGCCGGTCCCGGCCATCTCCGCGCCCGTGGCCAGCGCGATCTTGGCTTCCTCGCTCAGCGCGCCAAAGCTCATGTCGGAGACGAAGAGGGGAATCTCCAAGCGCAGGGGACGATCGGCGCGGGGACCGATGATCAACTCCGTCCCCACCGGCTCATCATCCAGCAGGGGACGGCGGGCCAACTGGGCGGTGACGATCTGGATGTCATCCCAGCGAGGCAGTTCGGTCAGGGGAACGCCCATGGCCGAAACCTTGCCGTGATGACCCCAGCGGCTCAGACCGTGACGGGCCAGGTGTTGGATGTAACCGTTGTACGGCTCAGTGGGCGTGCCGTGAACGTCCTGGTAGAGGCCCAGATAGGCGTCCCGGTCATAGGGCTGGGGATGGTCCGCGGCCCAGATCGCGATCTCGCCTTTGTCCACCAGCACGGCGTCGGCGTCCAAGTCGATCCAGGCGTTGAACTTATGCAGACGCTCGCTGTTGTTATAGGCGCTGACGCCGGTGTCATAGCGATAGTCCCAGTTATGCAGCCCACAGATCAAATCGCCACCCGCCACCCGTCCATCGGCCATGAGCGCGCCCCGGTGCTGACAGCGTCCATAGAGCACGGAGACCTGACCATCATAGCGGACGACGACCAGGTCCACGCCGGCCACCAGGGCGTAGGCCGGCGTCCGATCGTTCAATTCGCTCCAGGCGGCAATCTTCACCGCATGCAAATATTTTTGCGGGCCAATGCTCATATCGACTCCTTTTTTGCCAATCAATGGTCATGACAGCCAGATCGCTGATCGTTAGACGTGAATTCCAAGGAGATAGATTCCCCCACTGCACTTGTATCCTGCAAGGGCTGCTCGTTACTGCAATGTCGATTACACCCGCGGGATAGCCGCCCGGAACGCAGAGCGTACGAAAGGCTGTGCAGCCGGGTGGCCGTCTGCGGTGAAGCGAGTGCGGGATGTAGCGCCCCGGCGAATCGCCCGGAGGATGGATGCGACTGTGTAGTCCGACTCAAGCGTTCGCTAGCCAATCGCGCCGAAGACCGCGAGCACGGAGATCAGGGTCAGGATGAGGACGATTAGGAAGACAATCGCCTGAGGCCATTTGCGCCGCTGGATGAAGTGGCCCATGCGATCGGTGGACGAGTAGAGCAACGCGCCCGCGGCCAGCAGATAGACCGCCAGCCCCCAGCGCATCCCCATAAGCAGCACGATGCCGCCGATGATCAGGGTGATGCCCGTCACCAACTCCGCCAGCAGATGGAAGCCCATGACGACGGATTCCGAGTAGAGTTCGGGGACCTCCCGTTTGACCAGTGAATAGATCCAAAAGCCGATCATGCCCAGGCCAACGATGATAGCGAAATAGGCGCCCATAGTCATAGGTCACTCATTCATGGTGATAGATGAACGCATAGGATAGCCGGCATATGCGGTTATTGTAGCATAGAAGTGACGAACGAAGGATAACCGTCCCCTGGGTCAGGGCGTTGGCGTAGACGCGGGCGTAGGGGTGGCAATAAGGCCCCGTTTTGAGATCAGCTGAATCGGGTCGTCGGCAGCGCGCACTGCTTCGACGATATGGGCCAGATCCGAGCGGGCGTAGTAGGTGTAATAGGTGGAGAGGGCGACGCGCATGGGGCGCTCCCGGTCGGTGTAATAGCCGAACTGGTCGATGCGGCCCCGGAGCGCGGGAAAGGCGCGCTGCATATATTCGGAGACGTTGGTTTCGGCGGCGTAGTTGTCAGCCAGTTGGTCGAAGGGACCGTCGTAGTAGTCGTTGCGGGTGACGCTCAGCTTACGGATGGCCATCAGCACCTTGCGATCGTCATGGGCAGCGTCCACCCAAAAGGCGAAGCCGCTCCGTTTGCCCAGCAACAGATCGTCGTCCACCGAATCCAGCACATCGGGCAGGGGCGTCTCCTCGTTCAGAACCCAGAAGAAGTAGTTGTCAGTCTCGTTGAAGAGCAGAAAAAACTGGTACCCGGACTCGTCGAAGGTGCGCTCCACGAAGACTTCATCTGCGCCCAGTTCGAAGAGGGTGGGCGGGGTCTGGGGGATCTGGTTGAGGTGAAAGAGGACTTCTTTGCCGTCGAAACGCACAAGCCAGGTGAAGCGATCCACTTCGATCACGTCCACTCCATCGGCCTTGGTGAAGAATTTCGACCCATTGACGCCCGTACCGGGCCGGGTGGGGAATTCCACGAACTCGAAATAACCGAACGAGAGCTCACCCCGCTCCCGGCTGCCGGCTGCGAGGCGGATGTTGCCCCACACCTGGCGTCCGTCCACATAAAGGACGAAATAGTAGTAGTTCTCTGAAGGGTAGACGGTGACCTCATCGGGGAGGCCGGTGAAGACGCGAGCGAAGACCGCATCCGCATCCGTCAGGTCCAGGGAGGGATCGGTCAGCCCCTCGATCATGCGCTGGTTGAAGAGCAAATAGGACGTAGTCGGAGGCGCGGATTCGGTGACGGTGGTCTGAGCAGCCGCGCCGGTGAGCGTCGTATCGGTGGAGACTGTGGCAGCGGGGACCGCCTCGTTGGTCGGCGCGACGGTCGCTACAGCGGGGGTTGGCGAAACGCCAGCGGTCTGTGCGGACGCGGTGACGGCTCCCGCGTGACAGCCGGCCAACAACAACGCCAGGCCAAGCGCGGCCAACGCCCCGACTATTCTCCAAGCTCGCGCTGACCACAGCGGCGATCGGGTCAGGCGAGGGTTGGCGCTCAACAGAGATTGGATGGAAAACATAACTTGCTCGCTTGAATGATGGGAACCGGACGTCTGCGTCACCGCATCATGGGTGATGCAGATGTCCGGTCCCCTTCGACGACGTGATTAGGCAGCGACCACAACTATCGCTGCTGGATCAGCGGCAGGTAGATCTTGAGATTGAAAATCGCGTCGATCACGTCCTCAGCCGCGGAGATGGATGCGTCGTGCTGCTGGGAGAGGTCCGGATCATGCTGAGCCGACACAAGCGGCGCATGCACCGCGGAAAGCACTGGATCGTGCTGGTTCGAATCAGCCGGATCGTGAACCGGCGACTGAACCGGATCGTGTTGCTGCGACTGGGCGGGATCGTGCTGGGCCGACAGAACTGGGTCATGAATGATCGAATCCAGGGGATCATGGGCGGCGGAGACTGCCGGTTGGTGAACCATGGAGACGCCCGGATCATGCTGTTGCGACTGGGTCGGATCATGCTGGGCCGACACGAGAGGTGAATGCACCGCGGACGCTGCCGGCTCGTGCTGCTCCGAATCGACCGGATCATGCACCTGGGAGCGAACCGGATCATGCTCCTCCGACTTGGTCGGATCGTGCTCCTCCGACCAGAAGGGGTCGTGGATGTCCGACGTCAGCGGATCATGCTGGGCCGACAGATCCGGGTCATGCATCATGGACTCCGCGGGGTCATGTTGCTGTGACAGGTCCGGGTCGTGCTGCTCGGATAACACCGGCGAATGGACAATGGAGGCCAGCGGATCATGTTGGTCGGACAGGGCCGGATCGTGGACCTCGGAGCGGGCTGGATCGTGCTGCTCCGATTTAGCCGGGTCGTGCTCCTCCGACCAGAAGGGATCGTGGATATCCGACGTCAGCGGGTCATGCAGATCCGACTTGGCCGGCTCATGCATCATGGACACCCCAGGATCATGCTGCTGGGAGAGGTCCGGGTCATGTTGATCCGAGAGGAAGGGCGCATGCACGGCGGATTCCAGCGGATCGTGCTGGGCCGAGAGGTCCGGATCATGGACCTCTGACTGCAACGGGTCGTGCTGCTCGGACTGGACCGGGTCGTGCTGGGTCGACCAGTGGGGGTCATGGATATCCGACGTCAGCGGATCGTGCTGGTCCGAGTCGACCGGATCGTGGACCATGGAAAGGGCCGGATCATGCTGAGCAGACAGATCGGGATCGTGCTGCGCGGACATAACTGGCGCATGTAGCACCGATTCCAGCGGATCATGTTGAGCGGACAGACCGGGATCGTGGACCTCGGACCGTGCGGGATCATGTTCTTCGGACTTAGTCGGGTCATGCTGGGCTGACCAATAAGGATCATGAATGTCCGATGTCAACGGGTCATGCTGATCCGACTTGGCTGGTTCATGGACCGGGGAAAGGACCGGGTCGTGCTGGGACGACAGGTCGGGGTCGTGCTGGGACGACAGATCCGGAGCGTGGACCTCGGAACGGGCGGGATCGTGCTGGTCTGACTGGGTCGGGTCATGCTGGGTCGACAGTTCCGGATCGTGCTGGTCGGACGTGAACGGCGAATGCACTGCCGATACCAACGGATCGTGCTGGGCCGACAACCCAGGATCGTGGATCAGGGAGCGGGCCGGGTCGTGGACTGCAGAACGGGCCGGGTCATGCTCTTCAGACCAGACGGGGTCATGGATGTCCGACGTCAGCGCGTTGTGGAGCGCCGATGTGTCCGCATCATGGACCACGGAGATGGCCGGGTCGTGCTGCTCAGAGAGGGCTGGATCATGCTGGTCGGACATGACCGGCGAGTGAAGGGCCGAAACCAACGGATCATGCTGGGCCGACGCCCCCGGGTCATGAACAGCGGAGCGCAGGGGATCGTGCGCCTCAGACTTGGCCGGATCATGCTGCTCCGACCAGAAGGGGTCGTGGATATCCGATGTCAACGCGTCGTGAAGCGCGGTCGTGTTCGGGTCATGGACCATGGACAGGGCCGGGTCATGCTGTTCAGACTTGGTTGGATCGTGCTCATCGGACATGACCGGCGAGTGAACGATGGACGCCAGGGGATCGTGCGCGTCCGACAGGAGCGGGTCATGGACGATGGAGCGGGCGGGGTCGTGCTGCTCGGACTTGGCCGGATCGTGCTCCTCTGACCAGAAGGGATCGTGGACGTCCGAGGTCAGCGCATTGTGGAGCGCGGTCGTGTCCGGATCGTGAATCATGGAGATGGCCGGGTCGTGCTGAGCCGACTTGTCCGGCTCATGCCCATCTGAAAGGAAGGGCGAGTGGACCAATGAAACCAGCGGATCGTGCTGCTGGGACACATCAGGATCATGGACCTCTGAACGCACCGGGTCATGCTCCTGAGATTTGGCCGGGTCATGCTCCTCGGACCAGACGGGATCGTGAATATCGGAGGTCAGGGCGTTGTGGAGCGCTGACGTATCGGAATCGTGGACGATAGAGAGGGCGGGGTCATGCTCCTGGGATTTGGTCGGGTCGTGTTCAGCCGATACGAAGGGTGAATGGACGGCGGAGACGACCGAATCGTGCTCGGCCGACAGGTCGGGCGCATGCACGGCGGAAACCACCGGATCATGGGTGGCCGACAGTTGTGGATCATGCTGCTCCGACCAGAATGGATCATGAATATCCGAGGTCAACGGATCGTGCGACGCCGAGACGTCCGGCTCGTGGACCAATGACAGGGCAGGATCATGTTGTGCGGAAATATTCGGGTCGTGTTCGGTGGAAAGGGCGGGATCGTGCAGTGTGGAAGCGACGGGATCATGCTCATCGCCCGGGTTCTCCTTGGCTGTAAGCAGAGCTACCCCCCCAAAGGGGGCCAACCCCATAAGCAACAGTATGATAAGAAGGATCGACGCCCAAAAAAGCGGCCTTTTGTTCATTACGCACCTCCAGGTCGATACGCGTGGATAAACACGCGCCGGACGAAGGGGGGGATGCAGAGATGAATAAACAAAAAAAAACACACAGTAACAAGGTTACTAACACTATACTTTTGCACTTTTGCCTGCCAGATTTGCCATCGAGCCGATTCCGGTGAAAAGATAATAATAGAGAATCTTTCACCGGAGGGAGATGATGGACTTACTCATTCCAGAAATTCTGTACAGCTACTTGTATTTGTTCA
>JAJRVT010000345.1 GCA_024277175.1 Chloroflexota bacterium
TCAGTTGGCGTAGGATGTAGTGAGCCGGGATCAGGGAAGCGTGAAAAGAGAGACCATGAACTTCAGCGGGAAAGTAGCCCTTGTCACAGGTAGCAGCAGCGGCATCGGCGCAGCCATCGCTAAAGAACTGGCCGCCAAGGGTGCGACCGTGGCCATCCACTATCGCGGCAACGAAGACGGGGCCAACGCAGTCGCCGCGGCCATCCGCGAACAGGGCGGAGCCTGCACCACCTTTCAGGCCGATGTGAGCCAGGTGGACGAAGCTGCAGCCCTGATCAAAGCCGTCAGCAAAGAGTTGGGTGGTATCGATATTCTGGTCAACAACGCCGGCCTCACCCGGGACACGTTGCTGATGACCATGAAAGAGGATGCCTGGGACGTGGTCATCGACACCAATTTGAAAAGCGTCTACGCTGTGACCCGGGCGGCCATACGCGGCATGCTCAAGCGCCGCACAGGCCGCATCATCAACATCACCAGTGTGGTGGGCCTGGCCGGGCAGGCGGGGCAGACCAATTACGCCGCCAGCAAAGCAGGCATTATCGGCTTCACCAAAAGTCTGGCCCGGGAGATCGGCAGCCGCAGCATCACGGTCAACGCGGTCGCACCCGGCTATGTGCCCACGAAGCTGACCGATGTGATGACCGATGATCAGCGGGTGGCCATCCTGGCCCAGACGCCCCTGGGCCGCCTGGGAACGCCCGAAGACGTGGCCCACGCCGTAGTTTTTTTGGCTTCCGACGAAGCCGGGTTCATCACCGGCCAGGTGTTGAGCGTCGATGGCGGCTTAGTGATGATGTAACAGGCGATGGATGGACGATCATCGTCAATGGATCGAACGCCGGATATGACAGAGCCAATCGACGGGAAGCGCGAAGAAGCCATGAAAGCGTCATCGGCCGCGGCCGACAAGCAAGCCTTTTCCCCCCATACGCCGGCTGCGGGTCAGGGGCGGGGCAAGTCGATCAAGCAGCGCAAGCGGGCGCGCCAGGTGGCGGTCCAGGCTCTGTTCGAGATCGACAGCGTGGATCACAAGCCGGGCGTGGTGATCGATGAACGTCTGGCTGTGGAGAGTTTTGACGACGAAGGCGCACACTTCCTGCGCTGGCTGGTGAGCGGGGTCTTGCGCAATCAGGAGGCCATGGACGCCATCATCGCCAAACACGCGCCCGAATGGCCGGTGAATCAACTAGCCATCGTCGACCGCAATATTCTGCGTCTGGCCTTCTATGAACTTGGGGCCCATGATGGCGATGCTCCGCCCAAAGTGGTCATCAACGAAGCGGTGGAGTTGGCCAAGACCTTTGGCGGCGACTCCAGCTCACGATTCGTCAACGGCGTTCTTGGTTCAGGGTTGGAGGATGTAAAGGCGAAACCATTTTAACGCCTTGCTGATTGGAACGCAGATTTGCACGGATTGTTTGCAAAAATCTGTGCGAATCCGCTGACATCTGAAAAAATCCGCGTTCTAACTGATAGTCGCTGACAGATATATATTTCAAAAGCAATTGACATGGACAGTTTTTTTGGGATCGGCTTTCTAGAGCTTGCCTTCATTGCGATTCTGGCGCTGATTGTGCTGGGGCCTGAACGGCTGCCCGGCGCCATGCGCGAAGTGGCCAAGGCGATCAAGCAGATACGCGATATCTCCAACGAATTCACCTCCCAGTTCAGCGATGAGCTGAAGGTGTTGGATGAACTCAATCCGCAGAAGCTGATGAACGATATCTTGCAGGACACGGTTTCCCCATCAACCGAGAAGTCGAAACCGAAGCCGAAGGCAAAGCCAAAGACGACGACTGTGAAAACGCCGGCCAAACCGCTGACCGAACCGGAGACCGCCTCACCGTCGTCACCTGAACCAGAGGTCGAGGATGATGACGACTCCGCGCCCGAAGCCGTCGAAGACCATATCCCGGAAAACAGTATCTTGCCTCCAACGACGGCCGAAATCTCCCCCACCGCCACCGCTGTTGACAGCCCCGCGTCCGACGCCGCCGCCAGCAGTCCAAACGGCGACGCCCCCGATTCAATGAAAACCAGCGATATGGAATCCAGTGGTATGGAATCCGACGCCCACGATCAGACGGAGAAGAACGCGTGAGCCAGCAGTCCGAGGCTTACGACCCCATCGAAGAGAGCAGCATGACGCTCATGGAGCACCTGATTGAGTTGCGCACGCGACTCATTTGGGTGGTGAGCGCGTTGGTGATTGGCACCCTGGTCGCCATGATTTTCGTCAACCCTCTGCTTCAGTTTATCGTCAGACCGCTTAGCAAGCTGGGGGCTGAGACCATGGCCATCGGCCCCACCGACACCATCACCATCTTCTTCAAGGTCAGCTTCACCATCGGCGCGGTCATCGCCATGCCGGTGATCGTCTACCAGCTCATCGCCTTCATGTCGCCCGGCCTCTATCCCCATGAAAAACGGCTGTTGATCCTGACTTTACCGGGGGTCATGTTTCTCTTCTTCTTGGGCGCGGCCTTCGCCTATTTCATGCTGCTGCCAGTGGCCGTCAGCTTTCTGCAGAATTTCCTGGGGGATGTCATCCGCCAGGACTGGACCATTGACCGTTACGTGGGATTCGTCACCCGCATCGTTTTCTGGATCGGCGTGGCGTTCGAGACACCCCTGGTGATCGCGTTTATGGCCCGCGCCGGCCTGGTCAGCGGGCCGCAATTGCTGCGGGTCTGGCGTCAGGCTATCGTCATCATCGCCGTGGTCGCCGCGGCCATCACGCCCACGGTGGATCCCATCAACATGAGCATCGTCATGGGACCGCTGATCATCCTCTATTTTGGGAGTGTGGGATTGGCCTACATACTCTATCGAGAGCGGGTTCCGCGCGATTTCTCTCAGGAATCGTTCATTCCTGATGAGTATAAAAACGAGGAGTCGGACGAAAAGTCGGACGAAGAGCAGGAATGAGACGCGGATGGCTGACCGTGAAGCGCTGATCGCACGCAAGCAGATGGTGCGACGTCAGATCGAAGAGACGCGACGCCGGTTGACGCAAGCGCGCCAGCCGGCCAACGGCAAGCCCAATAAACGACAGATCCGCCGACTGGAAGAGAAGCTCGATCGCCTCATGGCCGAGGAGTATACCCTCCGGCTGGCCATCGACCGCAGTCGATAGTTCTCGGAAAACATTTGACGCAGAGGCGCAAAGACGCAGAGGGGCGCAGAGAATTTTGACTTTCTCTGCGCCCCTCTGCGTCTTTGCGCCTCTGCGTCAAATTCTCCCTCTATTAGACATCCACCGCTTCCACGCGCCCATTCCGGACCGTGAGCCGCTGGGCCTGCTGACGGAATTCGGGCGTGAAGTCGTCCCAGTCCGTGGCGGTGATGATGGCCTGGCGCACATGCTCTAACGTAGTTAGCAACGCACTTCGCCGTCGGGCGTCCAACTCACTCATGACATCATCCAGCAGCAGTACGGGCGCAGTGCCGGTGGCCTCTGTCATCACCCGCACCTCGGCCAGCTTGAGGGCCAGGGCCGCGGTGCGCTGCTGGCCGCGGCTGCCATAGAGGCGCAGGTCGCGGCCATTGGCCAGCATGCGCATGTCATCCCGGTGGGGACCGTAAAGGGTGCCGCCCGCGGCCAGTTCCCTGGCCCGGCGTGCGTCCAATTGCGCCAGATAGTGGGCGGCCACCGACTCTTCATCAGGAAAAGGCGCGGGCGCGTCCACGCTTTTCGGGATCAGCCCGCGGCCATTCTTCAGCCGCTGGTAGTCTGCCTCGTCCATGTGACCGGGGTTGAAGCTGGGCATGTAATAGATGGCCAGCGTCTCCCGGTCGTCGCTCAGTTCGGCGTGGCGGATGCAAGCCACGGCCTCCAGCGAGCGGATGAACTTGCCCCGTTTGGCCATCACCAGGCTGCCATGCCGGACCAGTTGCTCATCCCAGAAGCTCAGTTGAGCCACGGTCGCCGGCGCGGACGGAGACGCGCCCTGCTCGCGCAGGGTCTTGAGCAGGCTATTGCGCTGGGTCACCACCTTCTGGTAGGCGGAAAGCGCGCGGCAGTAGGCCCGGTCCATCTGGCAGAGGGCGATGTCCAGGTAGCGCCGCCGGACGCCCGGCCCGTCTGCAACCAGAGCGATATCCTCGGGCAGAAAGAGCACCGCGCGCAGGTTACCGATCAGGTCCATACTGCGTTTGTTGACGCCGTTGACTTTGACTTGTTTTTTGAAATTGACGCCATCGCCCCGGGGCGTGAGGATGATCTCCAGGTTCAGGGGGCGCGGGTCGTCGCTGCGAGTCACCTCGCCGGCGATGCGGGCGTAGGGGATGGGTTCGTCGGCCGCGCCCCAGTTGACCACCTCGCGCTCGCTCTGGGCGTGGATCGACTTGCTGGTGGCCAGGAAGTGGATGGCCTCCAGCAAATTGGTTTTCCCCTGCGCGTTGTCGCCCTGTAGCAGGGTCAGCACGCCGGAAAAGTCCAGGTCCAGCGAGCGGTAGTTGCGGAAGTGATTCAGGCTGAGGTGAGTGAGGCGCATAAAATGGGTGTATTTGGACTCGTAGGTGCGGTTTGGAACCGCATGTTCTCTGGTAGACCGGTCCGTGCGGTTCCAAACCGCACCTACGCTTACCGGGTCAGGCGGGCCACGAGCAGGTCGATCTCGGTCTCTGAATTGGCGCCCGTCTTCATGGCCACGTCGGCCTCCAGCATCTGCTCCATGGCCTGCTCCAGCGCGGGGAAGCTATAGGCGCGGGCCTGGGCCATGGCTTTCTTGACGGGATAGGGGCTTTCCTTGACCGCCTTGGCGATGTCGTACTCGTTGTGCATGCCCTGGGCCATGGCCTCCTTCACCTTGATGATGATGCGATACTGGCGTGCGATCATAGTCAGTAGGTAGAAGGGGTTGGCGTCGCCCCGGCGCAGCTCATAGAGCGCGCGCATGGCCTTGCGCCCGTTGCGCTGGCTCAGCCCGTCGGTCAGATCCCAGATGAGGGCTTCGCTGGCGTCGCTGACCAGCAGCTTGACGTCGTCGGCTGTGATGGCGCGGCCCCGGGCATAGGCAGACAGCTTGTCCAGTTCATTGTCTAGCTGGCGCAGGTTGGTCCCCACGTAGTTGGCCAGCATCATAACGGCCCTGCCTTCAATAGGCGTTTTTTTTGCCTTGGCCTGGCGCTGGATCCAGCCGGGCAGCGCTTTAGAATCGGGCGTATGCCATTCCTCCAGCTTGATCGCGCCGGCCTTGACCAAGGCCTGGAGACCACTCACCCGCTGCTCACCTGCCATGAACCCTTTCCAGAGCTGGCGACGCTTGTCCACGCCCGCTTCTTCCCAGAAGACCACATCGGCCGTGTCGGGCAGGGTTTGCAGGCCCTCCAGCAACTGGGCGGCCTCCTGGTGCGCGGCGCTATCCGTGCTCTTGCTGGCGGCCATGCGCTTGTCCAGCCGTTGCAGATAGCCGCGGGCGATGATCAGGCGGCGGGCGGCCAGGAATGGCATCATGCTCGCCTGGCCCAGCAGGCCGGCGGCGCTGGTCTGGCCGGCGACCTGCTCGCTGGTGTTGAGATCGGCCATCTCCGGGTCGCCCAGGGCTGCTTTCAACTGGGCCAGGCGACCGGCGGCCAGGTATTCATCCGGTTTCAGGAAGAGATAGATCATCGAACTTAGGATAGAACGCGGATTGAGCGGGACCCAGAGGGTTCCCCGGCGGAAACAGCCGGATTTTTTAAAATCTGTGTAAATCCGCCCAATCCGCGTTCTATTCGTCCCCTTTCTACAGAACTCCTCAGCGATCGAAGGTCACCCGGTGGGCGCGGACGCCGCCGATCTTGATGGGGCGAATGTCCACCAGCCAGCGATCGCCCACGTCCCCTGTGGTGGTGTAGGCCTGGATACGCATCCCGATGGGTCGGGAGACAACAATCGCCGGGATCACCAGCAGGAGCGCGGTGGCGAACTTGTCCAGCAGGCCGCGCCCGCGCCCGGCCGCGCCGATCATCGCCGCCACGGTGGCCAGAACGCCGGTGGTGGCCAGGTTGGTCCCGCAGTTGGGATGGATGGCCAGGGACTTCTCGCCCGCCTGCAACCGCAACAGAGCGTCGCCCGCGGCCCGACGCATGGCCTGCTCATCCACGTCGCCGAAGATGGTGAACCCGGTCGGGTCGCTGAGACCGGTGAAGCGTCGCCCCGGAAAACGGCCCGACAGGATATGGATGGTGGCGTGCTCGATGCCGTGATGCTGGCGCGTGCGTTGGGTGATATCGTTTAACGTTGTGAACATGCGCTACCGTCCAATCAGCGCATTCGCCCGCGCGACCACATGGGCCGCGGTCAGGCCGAACTCTTCGTAGATGCGTTTGTAGGGGGAACTGGCCCCGAACCGGTTGACGCCGATGACGTCGCCCTTGCTCTTGTCGTTGCCGACCCAGCGCTCCCAGCCAAAGGTGACGGCCGCTTCCATGGCCAGTTTGGGGACGTCCGGGGGCAGGACGGCCTGCTGATATTCTTCGTCCTGCAACTCGAAGAGTTCCCAACTGGGCAAGCTGACCACGCGCACGCGCACGCTCTTCTCCACAAGCTCCCGGGCCGCGGCGTAGACGATCTCCAATTCGCTGCCGGTGGCGATGAGGACGATGTCCAGTCCGTCGGGTGCATGCTCATAGAAGACGTAGCCGCCTTGGCTCACGCCGCTGGCTGCGCCCAGCCCTTCCGCTTCCCGATCCCAGATGGGGAGCTTCTGGCGTGTGAGGGCGAGAACAGTGGGGCCGCTGCGGTTGAGTAGGGCCATACGCCATGCCTGGGCCGTTTCGTTGGCGTCGGCCGGGCGGAAGACGGTCATGTTGGGCATGACGCGCAGCGCGGCCAGATGCTCCACAGGCTGATGGGTGGGGCCGTCCTCGCCCAGGCCGATGGAGTCGTGGGTGAGGATGTAGGTGACGGGCGCGCCCATCAACGCGGACAGACGCATGGCCCCGCGCATGTAGTCGCTGAAAACCATGAACGTGGCTCCGTAGGGCAGCACGCCCCCGTGGAGGGCCAGGCCGTTGAGGATGGCAGCCATGCCGTGTTCGCGCACGCCGAAATGAATGTTAGGCCCGGCGAAGCTGGTGGCGCTGATAAACGGTTGATCCTTGATGGTGGTGTTGTTGCTGGCCGCCAGGTCGGCGCTGCCGCCGATCAGGTTGGGCAGGATGGGGGCCAGGGCGTTGATCACCTGGCCACTGGCCGCGCGGGTGGCGATGGCGCCAGGCGCAAAGTCAGGTAGCGCCTCTTCCCAGCCGTCGGGCAGCTCGCCAGCCAGCATGCGCCTGAGTTCGGCGGCCTCCTCGGGGTATTCCTCGGCGTAGGTGTTCAGCCGGGCCTGACTTTTCGCCTCCAACTTCTCTCCGTGGGGCGCAGCGCCTGAGAAAAGTTTGGCCACGGCGTCCGGGATGTAGAAGCTCGGCTCCTGGGGCCAGCCCAGATTTTCCTTGGTTGCGGCCAGTTCTTCCTCGCCCAGGGCGGCGCCGTGGACCGCTGAGGTATTGGCTTTGTTGGGACTGCCATAGCCGATGATGGTGCGGCAGCCGATGATGCTGGGGCGCGGGTCGGCCTGCGCGGCGGCGATGGCTTGGTCCACGGCCTGGCCGTTCAGCCCGTCGATGGCCTGGACATGCCAGCCGTAGGCCTCGAAACGTCTGGCCCAGTCTTCCGTGTACGAGACCTCGGTGGTGCCGTCGATGGTGATGCCGTTGTCATCGTAGAGATAGATGATCTTGCCTAGATGCAGGTGGCCGGCCAGGCTGGCGGCTTCGCTGGCCACGCCTTCCATGAGCTCGCCGTCGCTGACGATGGCATAGGTGTAGTGGTCGATGACCTTATGGCCGGGGCGGTTAAAACGTTCGGCCAGCCAGCGTTCGGCCATGGCCATGCCCACGCCGGTGGCGAAGCCCTGACCCAGGGGCCCGGTGGTGGTCTCCACACCCGGGGGGTGGCCAACTTCCGGGTGTCCGGGCGTTTTGCTGCCCCACTGGCGGAAATGTTTCAGTTCTTCTAAAGGTAGATCATAGCCGGTCAGATGCAGGAGCGAATAGAGCAGCATGGAGCCATGGCCGGCGCTGAGGATGAAGCGGTCGCGGTCGAACCAACTGGGATCGTGGGGGTTGAATCGCAGGTGGCGGGACCAAAGGGTGAACGCGGCCTGGGCCATGCCCATGGGCATGCCAGGATGGCCGGACTTCGCCGCCTGCACGCCATCGGCCGAGAGCATGCGGATGGTGTTGACGGCGTCCCGCTCCAACTCCGGATCCAGGGTTACATCACTCAAAAACGATTGTTCACTCATGGTTTCAACTCGCTTTCGTGGTGCTGAATATGGTTTCATTGCATTTATCAATAGATCAGGGAGATGAGTTTATCGCGTCATCTCCATTGTCGCCCGTTCCCACCTGATTGTCAACCTGAGTAAGAGAAAGATAGGCGCGCTTGATCTGACGCCGTGGATGGCGCATGATCTTACGTTCTGACGTTGACTTGGGAAAGGAATACGGTAGACGCTCTTGAAACGCTCAGTCCGTGATCGCCGCCGTGATCCGTTTTTCCACATGGCTGAAGTGATAAATAAGCCGATCCCGCGCTAGCGTAGCGTCGCGCATTTTCACCGCTTCAAGCAACTGCCAGTGATCATCGAGCGCGATCCTGGGAACCGTAGCCCGAATCGCCTCGATATCGAGCAACATGCGTTGTTTGTTATATCATTCGACCTGTGGAATCATTATTGAACCTGTTTTCGATCGCCATCCTACAAAAGAGGAAGCCATGAATCAAAGAATGAAAATTACAGGACTCGTCCCCGCGACCTTTACGCCCATGCATGAGGATGGTAGCCTGAATCTGGCCATGATCCCGACCCTGGCGACCTATCTGATCGATCAGGGCGCGTCGGGCCTCTACATCAACGGCAGCACAGGAGAAGGCGTTTCCATGACGTCGGATGAGCGCAGAGTCGCGGCTGAAGCCTGGGTGGCGGCTGTCGATGGACGCATCCCCATCATCGTGCAGGTGGGACACAACAGCCTGGCCGAGGCGCGCGCGCTGGCCGCACACGCCCAGGCCATTGGCGCGGACGCCATCTCCGCCACGCCGCCCAACTATTTCAAGCCCAAAACATTAGACACGCTGGTCGACTGTATGGCCCACGTGGCCGCCGGCGCGCCGGACCTGCCCTACTACTACTACCACATCCCCGTGGTCACCGGCGTTGATTTCGACATGGTTGAGTTTCTGCGGCTGGGCGCGCAGCGGATCCCGAATCTGGCGGGCGTCAAGTACAGCAAGTCTACCGTCTACGAGTTGCAGGCCTGCACGCTCTTCGACGGCGGGCGCTACAATATTCTTTTCGGCAGCGATGAGATGCTGCTGAGCGGGCTGGTGGCCGGCGCGCACGGCGCGGTGGGCAGCACCTACAACTTCGCCCTGCCGCTCTATCACCGCATCATCGCCGCCTTCGAGCGCGGCGACATAGAGGAAGCTCAACATTATCAATCCCTGTCCATGCGTATGGTGCGGCGCACGCTGCCATTTGGCAGCGCGGCCATCAAGGGAATGATGAAACTCATCGGCCTGGATTGCGGTCCTATTCGTCTGCCCCAGGTCGCGCTGACCCCGGAAGATGAGCTCGCCCTGCGCGACGAAATGGCGGCCATCGGTTTCTTCGAGTGGGGGCGTCCGGCCATCGAAAGCGAATTGCAGGGACAGACAGGAGAGATCACGCCATGAACGCTGAATTCACCCCCTCCGTTTTGACGCCGGAGCGCATCGACTCGTTCATCGCCGTCTATCGTGATGGACTGCTCAACGACACCCTCCCCTTTTGGATCCCCGGCTGCGTGGACCGCGAATTCGGTGGCTTCCTGTTCGCCCGCGACCGGGACGGCAGCCTCGTCGACACCGACAAGGGCATGTGGCAGCATGGACGCTTTACCTGGCTGCTGGGGACGCTCTGCAGCGAGGTGGAGCCGCGGGCGGAATGGCTGGCATTGGCTCGCCATGGCATCGACTTCATCCGCGCCCACGGCTTCGATGACGACGGGCGCATGTTCTTCCATGTGACCCAGGATGGCCGGCCTGTGCGCAAACGCCGCTATCTCTTCACGGAGACCTTCGGCGTGGCCGCGCTGGCCGCCTATGCCCGCGCGGTCGGCGATGAAGAGGCGCTCCAACAGGCCCTGGATCTCTTCGACCTGATCGTGCACTACCTGACCACACCAGGGTTGATCCCGCCCAAGTTCGTGACCGAGGTGCGCCCCGGCAAGGGGTTGGCCATCCCCATGATCATGCTGGTCACGGCCCAGATACTGCGCGA
>JAJRVT010000346.1 GCA_024277175.1 Chloroflexota bacterium
ATGCGGCGAACCATGTTCACCGCGCTGTAGACGCTCTTGGCATGCACCATACCCTGGGGGTTGAGCTTGGTCAGTTCGGGCACGATTTGCTCCACGATGGCGTCCAGCGTCCCCCCCGCGCGCTCCAGCGCAATGCGCAGCTCGTCCAGGGGTTCTGCGTCGCCGGCGGAGACGATCAACGTGTCGTCGTACTCGCAGGCCACCTGGAGTTTATTCATGGTGAACGTCAGTCGCATGTTGTCCAGGTCCGCGGAGGCGATACGCGCCCATTCGCGCTTGGCGCGCCGGGTGCGATAGTCTACGATGATCTCGCCCTGCTCATCGGCCTGCTCCAGGGTGATGTAGGCGCCCACGGGAAGCTTATGATCGTCCATCCACTTCCCCAACCCGGCGATGTAGCGTCCTTTGTGAACCACCCAGCCCGGGAATTTCGCGCCCCAACGGCCATCCACCAGGGTGACCAGGGAGAGACCTGCGTTCTGCTGGGGGAAGAAGACGCGCGTACGGGCGCTCAACGGCAGCGTGCCGTATTTGCGGTGGGGATAGATGAGGGTGAGGCTGACGCCTGGCGTCAATGAAGGCGCATCGCTGGTCAGGCCGCTTTCGCCCCACTCGTCGTCCACTTCCCATTCCACCTGCAACAGTTCCACACTGAGCAATGAGCGATTGTAATTCACCGGACGATAGCGCAGCAGGGGCGGCGTGTTGGCCACTACGCCCGGCTCCAGTCGTTTCAGATACCAGAGCCGCCGGCCATTCTGGGTGACCGGATCGAAGCGCGGGTCCTGGCTCAGCGCGTGGTTGAGGCTGATGGTTTGCATGGCCGGCGGTGCGTTTTCGTCCAGCTCCACATCGTCCAGCATCTCCTCGGTGCTCAGGGGCCTTCCTTGCATTTCGATCAACGCCTCGGCGATATTGAGATGCCCCACATGGACCTCGGTCAGCATGTCGGCCAGGAGCCACTTGCCGTCCACTTCCACGAAATCTTCGTGACGTTCACCTTCCTCCAGCGCGTAGAGGAGGGCGTCGTCGATCTCCTGTCGGTAAAGGTCGTAGATTTCCTCGGCCGACAGCAGCGCATCGCCGTCCATGGCCGCGCCATTGGTCTGGTTGAGGCGGTGCTCCGTCTGCAAGCCGGATGCGAATTATCGCTCCTGATCCGGGAAGGCGACCTTGATTACAGTGAAATCACCATGCTCCGGGTTGTGGCCGGGGCGCTCCTCCACCACTTCACCCACCGCGAACTCCAGCGCAGGGAAGACCAGGGTTTGGCCGATCCGATAGGTTTCTTTGGGGATGTAGACTTCGCCTTTGGCGAGTTCGGACTCGATGGTGGCCTCTTCGCGCCGCAGGCGTTCTTCCACCAAGGCGATGGCCAACTCGGAGAGGGATTTGGGGCTTTGCGCATCGAGCATCAAGCCGTAGAGAAATTCCAGATCATCTGTGGTGACCTCGAACTGGTCACGCCAGAAAGCTGCTGTTTGGGTCTGTCGTTGCAGCACGCTTTCCTCCCATTTTTTGTGAAAATTGATTCAGCGGTTGCTATTAGAACGTAGATTTTTGCGGGTGAAACCTAAATCATACGTTCTAACGAAAACATCGCTGAGCTGAAAATGATCGCTCTTCGAATGCAAATCTTTTCTTTCTGCATACAATCGCGACACGGCATTATAGCAGTTTTAGGGCCAAAACTCAAATTGTCGGCGGGGAATTTCACATGCGATCCCATTGCTATGACGTCTTTCAAAATGCTTGGCGAATCACCTCAAATGATTTAGAATGGATGGGCATGTCTTTCACTTCGTGAACCACCTCAGCGAGCGGGAATCGCCTATGAAAACCATTGCAATGATCCTGGCTGGCGGCGCAGGCACGCGTCTGACCGTGCTCTCCGAAGAACGGGCCAAACCGGCGGTGCCATTCGCCGGCAAATTTCGCATTATCGACTTTCCTCTGTCCAACTGCGTCAACAGCGGCATCTACACCGTGGGCGTGTTGACCCAGTATCGCCCCCACAGCCTGAACGATCACATCGGCATCGGCAAACCATGGGATCTGGACCGCAGCCACGGCGGCGTGCGTCTGCTCCAACCCTACCAGAGGCGTCGCGGCTCGGACTGGTACCGGGGAACGGCCGACGCCATCTATCAGAACCTGGCCTTTATTCGCGACAATCAGGCCGATACGGTGCTGGTCCTCTCCGGCGATCACATCTACAAGATGGATTACCGGCCCATGATCGACTATCATCGCCGCAACAACGCCGACCTGACCATCGCCGTCATGCCCGTGCCCCTGGAAGAGACCCACCGCTTCGGCATCATGCAAGTGGATGAGGAGCAGCGTATCGTCCAGTTCTATGAAAAGCCCAAAGATCGAGACAAGGGCAACCTGGCCTCCATGGGCATCTACGTCTTCGACGCCCACATGTTGGAGGAGCGGCTGGTGGACGCCAAAGGCAAGCCGCGTGTTGACTTCGGCCAGGACGTCATCCCAGCCATGATCGAGTCCGGGGATAGTGTCTTCGCCTACAAATTTGAAGACTACTGGGTGGATGTGGGCACCATCGACGCCTATTGGGAGACGAACCTGGCCCTGCTCGCTCCTGATCCCGCCCTGGACCTTTATACCGATCAGTGGCCCCTGCATACGCTGTCCGAGGAGCGGCCGGCGGTCAAGCTTGGTCCCCAGGCCAAGGTGATCGGCAGCATGGTCTCCAATGGCTGCATCGTGCGCGGGCTGGTCAGCAACAGCGTGCTGAGCCCGGGCGTTTACGTCAGCCCCGGCGCAGTGGTCAAAGACAGCGTGATCATGAACGACACCTGGATCGGGCCGGGCGCGCAGGTGGAGAAGGTGGTGGCCGACAAGCAGGTGATGATCGGCGCCAACGCCACCGTCGGCACAGCCGAGGAGGTCCCCCCCAATGAGGAGATGCCAGACAAGCTCTTCGCCGGCATCACCGTCATCGGCAAGAACGCGGTCGTGCCGGACCGCGCCCGCATCGGCGGCAATGTGCTCATCAACAGCAATCGCGACGAATCCGACTATCCGCAAGATGGCGTCGTCGCCGACGGTCAGACCATCTAGGAGGAGCGACGATGGCAAAAGCATTTGCAATGATCATGGCCGGCGGATCCAGCGAGGCCCTGAGCGTGCTGACGGAGGTGCGCTCCGAACCGTCCGTTCCCTTCGGCGGCAAGTTTCGCATCATCGATTTCACCCTCAGCAACTGCGTCAACAGCGGCATTTACAACGTGGCCGTCCTGACCCAGTACATGCCTCGCAGCCTGAACGACCACATCGGCATCGGCAAACCCTGGGACCTGGATCGGGCCAGCGGCGGCGTGCGTCTCCTGCAACCCTACCGGGGCGGGCCTTACGGCGACTGGCAGAAGGGCACGGCCGACGCGGTGCGCCGCAACCTGGACTTTGTGGATCGTCAGCAGGAGGAGAACGTCCTCATCCTGGCCGGGGATCACATCTACATGATGGACTATACGCCCATGTTGCGTCAGCATGAGAATACCGGCGCTGAGGTGACCATTGCGGTCCGGCGGGTCAATCCCCATGAAACCCATCGCTATGGCATCGTCACAATCGACAGCACCGGCAGCGTCGTGGACTTCCAGGAGAAACCCAAACGCTCGCGCCAGACCCTGGCCTCCATGGGCGTCTACGTTTTCCGTAAAGAGACGCTCATGGAGATCCTGACCCGAAATGAGGAGTTCGTCGATTTCGGCCGCGATGTGCTGCCCGCCATGTTGAATGGACATAGAAGCATCTTCGCCTACACCTATCCCGGCTTTTGGGCCGATGTGGGCACAGTCCAGGCCTACTGGGAAACCAACATGAGCCTGCTGGCCGAAAACCCAGCCCTGGACCTCTACGATCCCGACTGGGTGCTGCACACCCGTAGTGAGGAGCGCGCACCCGCCAAACTGGGCGTCCATGCCCAGGAGATCGGCGGCAATCTCATCTCCAATGGCGCACGGGTGGACGGCGTGGTGGAGCGCAGCGTGCTTTCGCCCGGCGTCTACGTGGCCGAGGGCGCGGTGGTGCGCGACAGCGTGATCCTCAACGATACCGTGATCGAAACTGGCGCGGTGGTGGACCGCAGCATTATCGACAAGCGCGTGACCATCGGCGCCGGCGCCCAGATCGGCATGGGCGATGACAATGCGGTCAACGAGGAAGCGCCCGATGTGCTCAACACCGGCATCACCCTGGTGGGCAAAGGCAGCGTCGCGCCGCCGGAGATCAAGGTGGGCCGCAATGTGGTGATCCACGCTTACACCGACGTCAAGAGATTTGGCCGTCGTAAGAATATCCCCAGCGGCTCTACGGTTGGCGTCAGCCGGCGATAGGCGCACTGTGAGCATCGCTCCTCAACGGTCCGGGCCGAAAGAAACTGAATTTTTGCGAACACGCGTGATTTTCGAAGCGGCGTCACAAAAAACTCAATTTCTCGCGTCCGGGCGCCGTTCGCCCCTTTTCTCATCCCTGGCCGGCTACGCCCCTCTCCTCCTGTTGGTGGCCATCACCTTGTTGGGCGGCTGGCTGCGTTTCCGCGATCTCGGCGCCAAGAGCCTCTGGCTGGATGAAGCGTTCAGCATCTGGATGGCGGGCCATGGGCCGGCCGCGCTGCTCGACTGGCTGGTGCGCATCGACCAGCATCCACCCCTCTACTACCTGCTGCTCTCCGGCTGGATGCGTCTATTCGGCGACGGGCAGGGGGCGGTGCGCGCCCTCTCCGCCCTCTTCAGCACGCTGACGATCCCCGTCCTCTACGCCATGACCAGGCGGATTACACATGACCGCGTCACGGCCCTGCTGGCTGCGCTGCTGCTGGCGGTCTCGTCCTTCCATGTCCGCTTCGCCCAGGAAACGCGCATGTACGCGCTCCTGACCCTGACCGCAGCCCTGGCCATTTATTTCACGGTCGCCCTGTTGCAGACCGGGGACGGGCCGCGCATTCGCCCGCGGGATTGGTGGACGCCCAGCCACTGGCGCACGCACCCGGCCATGGTCGCGGCCTGGGGGCTGGCCCTGGCCCAGGCCGCGACCATGCTCACCCACAACACGGCCACGGTCTTCTTTCCCCTGGCGTTGAACCTGCCGGTGCTGGGCGCGTGGCTCGTCCGGCGGCGAAATGGGCGCGCAAGTTCCATGCCCCGGATCGACCGCCCCCATTTCCTGGCCGACTGGCTCCAGGTCCAGGCCGTGGCGCTGCTGTTTTGGTCGCCCTGGGTCGTGGCCTTCCTGCGCCAATCCCTGGCCGTGGATCGAGAATTCTGGATCCCGCCGCTGGACCTAGGCCGCATCATCGACGCGCTGACCGCACTGAACTTCGCCCACCTGCCGGGGTGGATGCCGGGCGCGCCTTGGCTGATCTTGGGGCTGGTGTTGGCAGGCATGGGGCTATGGCGATTGCGTAACCAGGGAGCGTGGGCGGTCCTGCTCTTCTCCCTCTGGCTGACGCCTTTCGTGGGCGAACTGCTGGTTTCCTTTCGCCGCCCTATCTTTTACGACCGCACCCTGATCTGGACTACGCTGGCCTGGTTCGTGTTGGTGGCTGTGGGTGTGCGCGGCATCGGCGTTACAGAGCGATCGGGTGTGCGTGCAGCCCCCCTGGCCCCCCAATCTTGGGGGGAAGGCCCTGCCGACCAGCCAGCGCCCGGCGCAGCCTCCCCCAGGATTGGGGGTCGGGGGGCCGACAACCAACCATCGCCTGGCGCAGCTGGTCGCACAGAGCGATCGGGTGTGCGTGCAGCCCCCCTGGCCCCCCAATCTTGGGGGGAAGGCCCTGCCGACCAGCCAACGTTCGGCGCAGTCTCCCCCAGGATTGGGGGTCGGGGGGCCGACAACCAACCATCGCCTGGCGCAGCTGATCGCACAGATCGGTCGGGTGTGCTGTCGGCCCCCCCAGCCCCCCAACCTTGGGGGGAGCGCCCTGCCAGCCAAC
>JAJRVT010000347.1 GCA_024277175.1 Chloroflexota bacterium
CTTATCCAGTTGCTCTAACTGCTCGCGGCTATACCTGAGTAGTGCTGTCATGATTGTTCTATAGTAGCAGCCATTTGTTTGATTTACCTTTGCGTTCTGTATGTCTTATCTATCAACCGGCTTCGGCCTGAATAGTTACGTCTTATCTATCAACCGGCTTCGGCCTGAATAGTTACGAATTAATTATATAGTTCATGATGTGTCCCCTAAACTTTAGACGAAAGACTCGACTTTGTTGAATCTCGTTAAGTCGTAGTACCTGTTAAATCTCATTGAGTCGTATCAAGTTGTCTCAGCGGTAGGACCGCACGATAGCGGGATCGGGTCCCCTACTATACTGGGCTGCAAATCGGGAGAATTTTCAACAAATTCCCCAATTCGCGGCCCAGCAAAATCATCTCTGAATCAGTGGCAGGAAGACGCGCCGGGGAGCGACAGATGTGCAGGCGCTGCGCGTATAGGAAATGACATACTGATCGATAGTGGCGTCCCCGCTATATTCGGCGACTTTGACGTAGTAGTCACCGGCCGGCAGCGCCTCGAACCCACAGGTGCGATCGATGGCCGCGAACCGCCCGTTGCTGTCGTCGTTCTCGTCGATCAGGTTCAGAGCGTTGTCATAAAGCCACATTTTTGTGTCGCCCTCTGTGCCTGACGTGGCGATGGTGACCGCGGACGCGTCCGCCAGTGAGAAGCGCACCCAGTCCTCATCGCCGGGCGGATCGATGCTGTGGGTTTGGGACGTTCCCGGGGATATTGGCGCCGCATCTTCGTGCGAGTCGTCCGGCTCATGGCTGTCCCTGGTGTCTGGTCGCGGCGTGTTCGTCGGAGTCGGTGTAAATGTAGCCGTTGGCCCTTGGGTTGGAACGACTGTGGGTGTAAGCGTATGCGTCGGCGTGGGAGTAAATGTAGCTGTAGCTGTAGGCGTATGCGTCGGCGTGGGAGTAAACGTAGCTGTAGCTGTGGGCGTATGCGTCGGCGTACTAGTTGCAGCTGGGCACGGTTCATCAACCATCATGAATTCATAACTCTCGATTGTATCATCGTTGCCATATTCTGCGATCTTGATGTAATAGCGACCTGGAGCCACGCTGTTTCCCTCTGCACACAGACGAGTAATGGAACTAAAGTAGTCCGTTCCACTGTCATCATCGTAGGCAAGCAGACTGAGGTTCTGATCATAGAACCACATCTCTGTATCACCAGTTGCTCCGGCCGCCCCATAAGTGATCGCCTGAAATTGGCTTGGCTCATCGAAAGTAAAGGTTATCCAATCCACGTCGCCAACAGGATCAATGCTGTGAGAATCGTTACGTCGATCACTGGCTTGTTCTGGAGTATTATCCGGCTCAAAAGAATCGCCGACGGGGGTGGGCGTAGCTTCACTCACGATAAAAGACCAATCACTTGAATAGTCACTTTTGTCCCCGTGGTTATCTTTGGCCTGCACATGCCAGGAATAAGTCCCGTAGGCAACCACGCGTGGTTGCCAGCACGTGTCGCCGATCCAGCGGCTTTGCTCATAAGCCGCCCCCATCAAATCCACCCAATACTGAACCGGATCGCCATCAGGATCGGCAGATTCGCTCCAGCAGAGCTGGGGGACGGCCATGTAGGAAGAACCGTCGTCCGGACTTAGCTGGACGGGTGGATCAGGAGGACGGTTGGGGGTGCAGTCGTAATTTTTCGTGATGTGTGGATTGGCGTGTTTGGTGTGCAAATGGAAGTCATTGCCGGCATTGTCATATATATCGAGTCCTAACTCGATATCGCCATCCGGCACGTTGCTGTTGCACAGATCCCAATCGTATTCATAAGGTTCGAACGTATCAACGGACAAAAGATGCCAACTCCCCGCCCAATTGGCAGTGAAATGAACTTCCTTGACGCCGCTGTCCTCATCGCTTACCCCGGCGGCCAGCCTGACAACTCGATTCGTGATGATGTCGCCATCATGGGGGTTGGTATAGTCACCGTCAGGCGGCGTTCTGTCTTCCACATGAATATAATTGGTGCGCGTTTTCGAATTGGTCCCTCCTGGACCGGTCATATCGAGTTTGACGGTGTAGTCGCCGGCCTGAGCATAGATGTGATCGTGGTAGGTTTCGCAAGAATCGCCGGTCTTGCCATCACCGTAATCCCACGCACAGCGGGTGGCGTTGGCATTGGAAACGATATGCATGCTTACTGTCAGCGGCGCTTCGCCGCGCTGGGGCCAGGCGTCGAACTCAGCCGAAGGCGCTGGCGGAACCACTTCAAAATGCCATAGATTGCTCCAGCCGCTCCAGGCAGGACTGGCTTGAGGATTATAAGCTTCTGCATGCCAATAGTAGGTCCCTGGAGCGAGTTGGCCTATGCTCCAATCAGTTGCGCTCTGATGACGTGAATTATGATATTGGCCGTCCGCCCCTCGGTATTCGGCGGCGTATTCGGTGGCATTGGCTGACGGATCCCAGTCGAGCGTGATTGTCGTCCCAGAAGGTATGGTCGCCCCGTTGGCCGGGCTGCGCAGGCTGGGTTTTGCGGGCGCAGGGGGGCGCATAACCTTCGCTGAGGAGACTTGATCATTCCCAACGGAGTTGTCACTCAAGTTGGAATCGCTATGCTCAAAAGTCTCACACTCTTTGTAGTCGTCATGCTTGCACAAGAGCGCTCGCACATGACTCCCTACTTTGACCGATGAAATAGAATCATTAGGCAATCCAATTGCACCGGGATTGCGATAATCGCCTATCCCTTTGACAACACATTGACCGTTGTAGCCAGCATTGACAAACAGGGCGACTTGATCGGCATTGGGATTACATGCAGGAGGTGGCGGCGGTGGCGGGCTGCTCGTATCAATGCGAAAACGCCGGGCGGGCGCCCAATCACCAGCAGGTTGATCGTTGATAATTGGTCTGGTCGACCAGTAGAGATCAGTGTTTTCCGGTGCGCTTTTGCAAGGTGGATCTTGGCTACCATCAAAATTACAAGAAAATTCAGTAGGGCCTACGCCGGCGTCCAGATAGGTAGTGCCGCCTGATTCCATATTGGTGGTATTCTTAACCCGAAGGGTGTATCCATTGGGGTTGCAATTTGAAGGCGCATTCCAGCGGAATGTGACTGTACGATCATGAACGGTTTCGCCGTCGCCTGGGGAAGTGAGGGTTGGAGCTGGGCAGGAAGAGCCGCCATTGTCAGGATGGCGAATGAAGACTCTATTGCTTGTCCTGGATGAATCATAGTAACTCTCTGGACATGCCCCATACCAATTCATCTGCGAAAAATGATAACTAGTACTACTGTTCATATGCTCTATAAAAGTGACATGGTTATCATTTGCATCTGTCCAAACAACCACATCAGCCTGCGCGGGAGTATTGCTAATCAGACTGGGATAGTTCTGGGCTGCACATTCATCCCAAGTGTTTGCGTTTCCTGTGCATGCGTATAAATTTGCTGTGTTGTTGCCTCTACGACGGTAGCGAGCCCACCATGTACAATTTCCATTGCCTGCTTCCGTATTACAAGGAAAGGGGTTCCATTCGGGGTCGGTAATACCGCAACATGTGCCGGTTTGAACCACTTTCGGATCATTGCTTCTAGATGGTCTCAAATTAATGTTCGCTTCATGAAAGGCGTCAGCTATATTGTCCTGTAGAATTGAAGGTGAGAATTCTGCGGGAGTGGTAAATACAATTGTAGCAAGAAAATCATAAAAAGCTTCTTCATTTATTCCCATTGATGCGTATTCAATCAAATAAATTGTTCGATCAACCGCAACTATGGCTCGGATATTATTTGGCACCCCTAAATAGACATCAGTAATTTCCTTCAACACCAAGCCTGGATACATTCCAACGATCACTGTATCAGTTGTTACTGATGCAAAAGTTCTTGGGTAATCGTATATGTCAACCCACTGCTCGAGACTCAATCCTGCTGAATTATTAAAAGACGCCATTATAATAATGGCATGTTCATCTTGATTGACAAGTCCTATGACACGTTGAGATATGCCATCAGGAGTATCTTTGCCATTGTCAGCGAGTAATGTTGGCACCCATTGTCGGGAATCATATTGGAAAGTCCATCCCATAGATGCATCATAATGAACTCTGTTAAACTCTTCGAGTTCTAACTGAGCGTCCGTGCTACTCGCGGTATCTTGAGCATACGTTGGATAGATGAACAAGATGCCGCTTATCACGAAGATTAAGCCCAGAATTGTTATGTGAGTAGTTCGAGACGATTTCATGATGGCCTCCGAGTTCATTGATCTCAATAACTGTAGGGCACGCACTAAAATGTATAATCGATCATAAAATCAAGCAGTGGAGGGGCAATTCTGATGATGAAACGCCCACGGTAGCATAATCCACAGTTCACGTGTCATTTGTACTCAATTCCCAAGGACATATGTCCTGATTTCGCACTCACTCAATCCCCCCTCATCACCGCCAAACCACCGGCACCCACACCCTTCTCCCCGCCCCCATCTCGAAATCCACCCGCTGCTCACTACTCTCATTCGGCTCGGCAATGACCCGACGGGTCTCGCTATAGCCGCCGTAGCTCACCGTCAGCGTGTACTCGCCCCCGCTGCGGATGCCCAGGTCCTGGCCGCTGAGGTCGTAGTAGGGAAACGCTTCGACCGCGCCCGGTTGAGTGTGGGTGATCAGGCGTTCGCCGCCAAAGGAGAGGGTCACCTGAGCGTCGGCCACCGGTTCGCCGTCGACGCGCACCGCGCCCCAGACGCAGGCGCAGAAATCCTCGTCCAGGGGACCTACGCCGCCGCAGTGCCTGCCCAGGCTGCCCGCCTGCGCGGGGGCCCGGAAGTAGAGGCCGTCGTTGTCCGCCACCGCCACGTTGCCGGCCCCGTCCACGGCCTGCACCCGGTAGCGAACAGGCGGGTCCGTGGGCAGGGTCGCGCGCCAGACGCCGTCCTCGACCGGCGTCAGCGCCAGGCTGCGCCATTCGCCCCGCGCCACGCCCACCCGGTCCTCCGTATAGCTCAGGAACACTGCGTGCATGGCCCGGTCGTCACTGACGCGTACGGTCACCGTGATCGTATCGCCCGCCCCGTCCTGTTCCACGGACTCGATCAGGGGTGGGGTCCAGTCGTCCGACTCCGACTGATAGGCCGTGATGGTGAGTTCGGAATATAAGCGCATCACCCCCAGGCGATACTGTCCCTCCACCACGTGGATGTTCTGCCGGTTGGCCTCCACCTGGGAGAAGGAAACCAGGCGCGCCGGCGACCAGCCGAGCGTAGGGTAGGCGTCCGTCGTATCCACGCCCGCCACTTCGTTCTCGGCATGGGGCGTGAAAGGCCTTACATCCACCGTATCGGTATAGACGGCGCTGGAAATGATGACCCCGTGAAGATCGCCGCTCATCAATCCCAGTGTTTCCTGGGGCAGGGCCGGCCAGCCTGCCTTGATCCATACCCCGTCGCGGGGGTCGCGGTTATACGCATACAGGCGAGGCACGCTATCCGTATCTTGCACCGTTTTAAAATGGAATTTGGGGTGGCGGATATAAATCTGGGGATCAAATTCTCCGGGACGATTCACGACCAGGGGCGCTTCCTCCGGGATGCTCGCCTGCGTCACGGATCTGACCAAAGCCGGTCTGCTCTGAGGGATGCCGTAGAGGGTGAACTCCTGCAACACCTTCTCATCCAGCGCGTCCAGCTCGCCGGCCACCGCCCGGTAGCGCTTCTTGGCGCGCACCAAAGCCTGGCCCACGGTCGTCTCGCCATCGGCCGCCAGCTCCGCGACCACATAGGCGTTCAGCCGCTCGGAATAGCCCAACACGCCGCGCACGCCCCAACCGAAACCGGTGTTGCCCATGAACGCGCTCCCGGCCCCGGCGAAACTCTGGGGCCAATCCCGGGGCTGGGCGGGATCGCCCACGCCGTCGGGCAGGCTGAGCCCGGCCTGGCAACCGGGACTCAGGGCCAACGCGCCGGCCAGGGAATCGAGACCGTCCAGGTCCGCGACCGTCAGCCGCTCCTCGCCCACGGGCGCGCCCAGGCTCCAGTGAGTGGCGTGTTGATTCAAGGCCAGCAGAGACCAGTGGGCATCGTCCAGCGCGTCGCGCAGGTCCTCGGCGCGCCAATCCCCGCCGAGCACGTAGTGGGGCGGCGGTCCCACATGGGCCACCACATCGCCCTCCACCTGGCCCGCGTCCTGCATGAAACCATAGCCGGCGATGAGTGCGGGCCCGGGCGGTTGCGCCTCGGCAAGGAAGGGCGCGACCTGGGCCATGATCTCGGCCGGCTGCTCGACCAACCGCCCCACGGCCAGGTCGGGCAGATAGAGGGGCCGACCGGAAGCCAGGCGCGGGGTGCGGCTGGCGTAATAATCGTCAGTGAGAAAGTGATCGCTGGCCAGGGCCGCGGCCATGGGCGTGTCCGCGGGGACATGGGTGTAGAGCCGGTCGCTGAGACGGGTGGGGTCCGCCTGCCGGAAATAGGGCAGCAGATCGTCGCTCCCCACCAGAACCAGGTTCCGGATGGCGGGGTAGGCGTCCAGGGTGGGTGCGATGACGGAGGCTTTGATGGCCGCGGCCACGTCGTTAGCAGCCTCGACCGATAATGGGGCCGCGTCCCAGGCGTCGTAGGCTGCGGCGACCGCGGCCTGCGCGCCCGGATCCAGGATGACGGCCTGAACCCGTTCGTCCTGGGCCAGGTCGGCCAGCGCGCGCGCCAGGTCGTTCACGTCGGCCAGGGGATAGCGGTCGTCCATGCGTTGGCGAGGGAAGAGGATCAGGGTGTCGATATCCTCGGAGGAAGGCGGTTCGATCTGGAAGCGCCATGTGTCTGTGGGCGTGGCGTCCGCGCCTTGTTGGATGACCACCCGCCAGGCGTACGTCTGGGCTTGCATAGGCAGGATGGCTGTGTAGGCCGTCATGTCCGCGGGCAGCGAGACGTCGATGAGGGGCGCGTCGGTCGGGTCGTCGCCAACAGCCATCTGCAGCCGGTAGCCGTTGGCCCCCGCGGCCCCGATCCAGCGAAAGGTCATCGCGGGGGAGGTGAGTTGCGCCTGGTCAGGCGGCTCCGTCAGCGTGGATGGAGCGGGCGTCTCGCGCGGGAGCAGGGTGTAGACGCGATAGGCGGTCAGCGCATCGTCCCAACTGCTGTCCGAGGAGGAACGGGCCTGGACGCGCACGAGATGGGGGCCGTCTGCAAACTCCAAGGTCCCCCAATAGGGCGCGTCTATTTCGTTGTAGCAGGGAACGCCCAGTTCATTGATGACGCGCCATTCCCCTTGATCCGTGCCATCCGCGGCCGTGTTGACGCTGACCTTCAACGTGACGCCCACGCCGCCATCACCCTGGGTGCAGGCGTAGACCCGCACCCGGTCCGCGGCCGAGGGCGGGGGCGGGACGAAGTGAATGTCGGTGAATTCGAGGTTCACGCCGTCTGCGGTCAGGGGGGCGGGCGTCTGGGCCGCGGCCGCGTGAATAACAATGCCCGCGGCCATGGTCGCCAGCAGAACGGCCAACAGATAGCGAAGCCAGTTTCGTTCCATATGCCCCCTTTTGCTGATTCCACGATCCTCTGTGATTGCAGAGCCGGCTCACATAACGAGGTGATTCAATACCATCATAAAGGGAAAAAGCTATCGTTTGTCTACTGAAAACCTATCGAAGAACTATCGAAATATTATGTCAGATCTCTGCTCCCACCCCTGGGAAAACCGAGTTATGCGCTGGAGATTGGGTGGCCTTTCGGGGGACAAAAGGCCATCGCCCAATTTGCCGAAAAGGCGTCGCTCCTATTGACACACGCACCAAATTCACTTTTTTGTCCATATGAAGTTGAAGATGCTGTAAAACAACACTCATGTTGTTTGCCAAGCCAGCCGGGCCGGGCCAAGCTGGCAACATAAATGTTGCAGTACAAACTGAAAATCACCCCTGCATGAGGACAAACGGGGCCCAGAAATAGGGATGGATCTCAGGATCCATGGCCAGAAAATGACGCATGGTTCGGGTGAGGGCCTGGACCGGCCTGGCGACCGCGTCAGGCGTCCGATAGAACGTCTCCATGAAGGACGCGGCCATGGGATCGTGCAGCCGCCACTGGGAGACGAGCAGGGACCGCGCGCCCGCGGCCAGGAAGGCCTGGGTCAGCCCCACCATATCCCCGCCCAGCGCTCCCGATCGCCCCGTCTCACAGGCGCTGAGGACCACGAGCTGGGCGCGCAGGCGGACGTTTTCCAGGTCATGGGCCGTCAAACGACCATCGGCCAGTTGCAGATAGGAAAAGAGCGGATTGTCTCCCCGGAAGGCGGCGTGGGTGGCCAGATGCACGAGATCAGCCTGGCCTAGCAAGGCTCGCAAGGCGTCCAGCGTCATCTCCTGCTCCAGCAGCAGGACGGAGCGGGGCGTCAGCTCGTGGACAACCGTGGCTTCATAGGCGGCGTGGGGCAGCGCGCCGTCGTGGCTATAGGCCCCCACTAACGAGATCGTACGCTCGTCAAAAACGGAGGAGTCCCCCTTTTCAGCCGCGGTCATCGCCCCGAAAACGATCTGATGCTTTTCGGCCAGATAGCGTTCGCCGTCGTATAGCGCCGCGAAGGGCGCAAAATAGAGCATGTCATGGGGGACGATCCACAGCCGGTCGTCTTCGCGAAGGTGGTTGACAAACGGCGCGATGAGAAAGTCGAAGAGTTTCCGCAAAACCCGGCGCGCCGCCTGTAGGAGAAAAGCCTGGTGCTGGCGTAGGTAGTCCGGCGGGAGCGACTGGATCTGATGCAGGTGGCCTTGCCAGCGCTGAAGCAATCGCCGTAGCGTCTGCACCGTTCCCAGTTGACGCAGGGCAATCTCCCCGGTCGGCATCGTCCCAATCCCCCACACCACCTCTTCTGCTGGGAAATAGACCAGCGAACTCCCATCCACAGGCGGCTTGCGGGACCTTAGCGCAGCCGGTGACGCGTCCTGTCCCCGGGGGGAGCAGAGACTCTGCAACTGTCGCCAGGTGCGGTCGATACGCTGTTCCAACACACGCACATCGGTATTCCCTCTCACCCCGCGTGCGACGTCCTCATCGGAATCGAACGACCGATCGGGTTCCTCGCCCACCCGCCAACGCCAGGCCCGCTTCAGGTCCTGTAGTTGTGTGCGCAGGCTCTGCCATCGCTGCAATGACTCCGGGTCCGTGGGCGGCGTCAACAAGGATTCCGCCAGCGGGCCCGACTGCATCTGCGCCATGATCGCCAGCGCGCCCTCCACATCATCCAGCACCAGCGCGGTATGCACCGCGCGACGCAGCAGGGGCATCTTATCGCTGAGGAAGGCGGCGCGTCGGGCCGCGCCGGGGATGCGCCGCCGCAGCTCCAGGATCAGGTCCAGGGCCTGCTGCTGGTGATCGCGGGCGGTGAGCCATGCCTCCTGGGCCATGGCGATTTGGGTCAGTCCATCATAGGCCTGGATTGTCAAGCCGGGGAGCGACGAAGCGATGACGATCTGTCGGGCGCGCATAAAGTAGGCCTGGGCTTGATCGATCTGCTGATCCGCCAGCAGCGCCCGGCCGGCCAGAAGCAGGGCCTGGCTTTGCAGCGTAGGCTGACGATCCTCCTCCGCGCGGACGATTATAGCCTGGGCCGCGGCGTACGCGTCCTGGACGTCCCCTTGCCGGTAGGCGCTTTCCGCCATGGCCAGGCGCACGCGGTCGGCCTGGCGCGTCAGCCCCAGTTGTTCGAAGCGAGCCAGCGCGCGGGAGAATGAGGCCGCCGCCTGCTCGTACGCGCCCTGTTCCATCAACGCCCGCGCGTGGACGTGGGCGGCGAGCGCTGCTTCGCGGTGCTGTTCTTGGGATTCCAGGATAGCCAGGGCATGACCGGAGAGGGTTTCAGCTTCAGGGAAGAGGTTCAGCGCAATCAACGTCTGACTTTCGTAGAGATCCACTTCGGCGCTCTGCAAGGGGACGTTCAGGGTTTCGAAATGGCGGCGCGCTTCCTGAAACGCAGCCAACGATTCGCCGTAACGGCCCTGGCGGACGAACAGAACGCCCAAGTTCAGGGCAATGCGCCCCTGCTCCAGGCGGGCGTTCTCCAGGGCGAATGCATGCTCCGCCTGCCGATAGACTCGCTCCGCGTCCACATAGCGGTCTAACTTTGCATAGACGATGCCCATGTTGACCATGGCCCGCGCCAGATTGAACCCATCATGAAGAGAGCGAAAATGGCTGGCGGCCATTTCGTAGGCCGCCAGCGCGTCTTCATAGGCTTCGCGCAGATCGTGGGCCACGCCCACGTTCATGGCCAGCAGCCCCAGGCGATAGCCATCCCCCGCCTGGGTGAGCAGGGGACGGGCCTTGTCCGCCTGGGCTAACGCTTCCTGATAGCGGTCCAGATAGGTCAGGGAGAAGATGTAGCCCACCAGCATCTGGCCGATTTCTGCCGGGGCGCCGTGAACTTCCAGCAACTGTTGCGCCTGTTCGAAATGGGTGACGGCCTCTGCATGGCGTTCGAGGAAGACCAGGGCGTTGGCGGTGATCCAGTGGGCCAGCCCGGTCAGCGCCGGCGAATTCAGCCGTTGAGCGGCTTCCCGGGCCGCGTTAGCGATTTCCAGGGCGCGCTGGGGGTCGGTGTGGTAATGCCGGGCGGATAGCGCTTTCAAGGACCAGAGCAGGGTCTCTCCGTCATTGGCATGGGCTTCCAGCCACGCCTGGCGAGCAGGGGACGATGATTGCGACAGGAATTCTTTCGCCAGATCGGTAGACGCGCTGTTGTTCATTTTGCACCAGGAGAGAAATAGCTGGTTGATACATAGATGCGATTTGGAACCGAGCGATCTGCTTGCAGCCGTACGATCTGCGTTCATCCGAGACAGTCATACATTTCGGGAGTTGTGCGGCCGCAAGCCGCGCCTACTCACACGTCGATATTCATCAGAATGATAATGTCGGGACGCAACTCGATGCGCACCAGTCTGGGGCCGGTTGTGACGTCAGCCAGGAGGAATCCCCCCAACTCATCGATGGGGACTGTGGGTGTATCGACGAATGGATCGTCTATCGTCGCCACGCCCTGGAAAGGAGAAGCGATCGTTTCGCCCAGGGGAACCAGTTGCCCGACGAGCGTGACGGTTCGGCCCTCCGCCTTGCCCTCTTCCGACCGTATGATAGAGAAGAGAATATCCATATCCTGGGTATGATAACGTCGCAGGGAGGACGCCTCGCCACGCGTGGGCAGGGCCGCAGGGATTAGATCCGGATAGGCCATGAACAGACGTCGTACGCCTTCGGCGAGCAACGCCAACCGGCCATGTCCTCGCTGCGCGGCGTCCGACGTCGCCAGCGGTTCCAACGCGTGGATTTCACGCTGACAGGCGGCGCAGTGCAGCAGATGCTCGCGGGTGGAACGCCGAATTTTTCGGCTCAGGCTATCTTCAACGTAGTCCGCCAGGGTCTCCGGGGACGGACAGTGCAGGCGGTAGAGCCTTTCCGCAAGAAGTCCATCCATAGAGTGCAGGCTTCGCAGCTCAGCCTGGCAAACCGAACAAACGCGGAGATGTTCGGCCGCTTCTTCACCGATATCCTGGTAAAGGAAAGCCATCAGTTCTCCATCTTTCAGGTGTTTTGTCATCGTCATCATATCCTCTGCAATAAGACACACGGTCTCATCCAACTTTTTCGTCCATTTTGCCCGGATTTTGCTGCCGTTGTGTTTTTTTACAGGGCGTTCACCCGTCGGCATTCATCAGCCTGCGGCGCAGGCGGCGTATGATCCGGCTCTGCACCCGATAGACCGCAGTGGCATTGGGAAACATATCGCGGTTAGACGCCGCCACCTCTCGCGGCGTCATTCCCTGGCGATAGACGAGTTCGACGACCAGCCGTTCGGCGTCATCTTTCAACGCGGACTGCACCTGTCTCCACGTCTCCTCGCGGTCCATGCGGGCAATGAGGGAGGCAATATTATCGGGAGCGCCCTGCTGTACGCTGTCAAGGCTCACCCAAGTCGCGGCCTGGGTGCGAAAACTGTCGTGGATCACGCTCTCCACCGTGCGATGCAGGTAGGCCATAAGTTGGAGCAATGTCCAGGGCTGCTTTTGTCGAAAGCGTTTTGGCGTCAACGCCTGCCAAAAGCGAGAGAACACCTGGGCGCTCAAATCCGTCAATGGGGTGTTGAGATTGGGAAAGAGGGAATGCCGTCGTATCCACGCCTCGACTTGAGGACGATAGATATCCATCAACGCGCGCCATGCCTCCGGCTCTTGTGTGATGATCGCTTGTCGAAAAATTTCCAGGCAGGACGTACGATCAGAGAGCTGATCGCGACGAAACAAACGCTCCGCCTCCAAACACAGGCGTTTCAGTTGGGAAATCGTGTACGTCATTTTTCGTTTGTCACTCATTGATGTCGCTCATTGATGAGGTGCGCAGGATGAATGAACCCGAAACCCGTTGGAGGCTAAAGAAGTCCGGCTTTTGATGAAAGCCGGACTTCTACTTTGCGATGAAGTTGCTGTCAGCGCCGCCTATTCGCCGATCTCAAATGTGATCACGCCGAACGGGCCATAGTCCACCGTGTAGCTGCCGGGGCCCAGGGGCGTGAGAGGGTTCATGGCGCCGGAAATGACGAAGTCGCCGGCGTGGATCTGCTCGCCTCGCTCGTTGAGCTTTTCCACCAGGAAGCGCAGAGCCTCCCACTGGTCGCCCATGACCGCTGAGCCGACGCCTTCGCCCACGACCTCGCCATCCATGGTCGCCACAACCGTCACCGCGTTTTCGTCCACATCCTCGTCCGAGACCTTATCGCCGATGATAACCCGCCGGGGTGCGATGTCGCTGGCGATCAGGTCCAACCAGGTGAGGCTCTTCATGTCAGCGAGGACCAGATCGGGCAGCTCTACGGCCGGTGCGATCTGGCCGACCGCGTCCTGCAATTCTTCCACAGTGGCGGGATAGGAGACGTCCTTGTCGAAGAAGTAAGCGATCTCCCACTCGCCCAACGGCTTGACGAAGTCGCTGGCTGGGACCTGTGCGCCGTTCTCCAGCACCATGAAATCGAGCATGCGCCCATAGAGGGGTTCATCCGCGCCAAAGGGGCGCTTGGGGCCTGTGAGGCCCAGCTTGTAGCCCACGCGCTGCGCGCCCTCCGCCTCCAACTGCGCAACCAGCGCCTCCTGGAAATCGTAGGCCTCGTCATAGGTCATGCCATCCTCGTCGAACTGTCCGGGCAGGGGCGCCGGCTCCACAGCTTCGTATGCGGTCAGGTATTCGTCGACGCCGGGAATGGTGGCCGCAGCCTCTGCTTCTTCCGCCGGCGTGGACGTGGGCGCGACCAAGGGCTGACAGGCGCTGAGGATCAGACTCAGAAACAAGATAGATGCAATGGTCAGGAGAGAAAAATTTCGAAAACGTTTCATGGGACCTCCGTTGTGGGATTCGTGGGCGTTACACCCTGCGCTGAATATGATGAAGGGTTGTCGTCTCAGGACGAAAACCACTTTACCGACCGGGCGCGCTCCTGTCAAATTGGGGAGCCAGGTCAAATCGGAAACCAGCCGGATGCATTCTGATTTGGGGGCGCTGGCATGTGCCGGGGAGTTCGGAACTCCCCGGCACGTTCGAAGCACGGGAATTTCGCCCCCAGCTCCGAATGCACCCAAACCAGCCCCAACGCTTGAAATCATTCCCCACCCATGCTATACTGACTGCATCTGATAACAGACCCGAGTTATCTATCAGCCAAGGCCATGCCGATGCGAACCTCTCCCGATTCGAGCCGGCGCAAGATCAAGTTGATCACACGCAACCTCGAGTTCTCCAATTTTGTTCCGTCCTCCGTCACCATATATCTTCGCGTTCGCCTCTTTCATTGCACCCTTATTCGACAGATAAATTACGTGACGGCGATTCACACCGGCCATTATGGGCGGTTGCATGGCGCCGTTAACCGAAAACATTCCGCACAACCCACGATGATTCACCAATATGTGGCTACCTAGCACAGGAGAGATCCATGTCACCCGAAAAACCACAACGCCGTTCCGATCTGCTCGAAAAACCGCTGGGCGATGAGACCCTGCTCTACGACGCCGACGGGGGTGAGATCCACGTACTCAACGCCACAGCCCAGGTCATCTGGTCTCTGTGTGACGGCGAGCACACCCCGGCGGAGATGACGCAAACATTGGCCGCCCAGTTCGAGCTGGGCGATCAGGCAATCGATCTGACAGGCGATGTGAAGGAAACGCTGACGGTCTTCGCCCAAAAGGGCCTGCTGGATTCATAACCTATCGACCCCCATACACATTTCAGGAGAGATGAAATGAACGAGATCCCCCGCTCACATCATGGACAGATCAACGAACAGTTTTCACAGACAACGTCATCCAACCAGCCCGACAACCTGCCCCGCTATGTTTCGCCGCAGGTGATCAGCTATAGCAATGAGGAAATCTTAGGATATTTGGGGCCTATTCAAGCCGGGGGATCCCCCGTCACAGGGCTTAATTTTGGACTTCCTGACGGAGGAATGCCCGGCGCCCCCTGATCTATCCCGACAATGCCGCGGCCGAAGATATAACGAACTCATGAATTCGTTGTTCATAGGTTGGACATCCTTGCCCGACGTGGCGAATCGCTCACGACGTCACGCAAGGATATGTGGCCTACGAAACGACTGTCTTCATGACGTTTTCAATTCAAGGAATCATGACTGTGATGACCCACTTACACAATCGCAAGAAATGGCTACGCGGTCAACTTGTCGGAAAGGTTCATCTCCGCTTCTTCGATGTGGATATGAGCGTCCAGTCCAACTCGCCTGACTTCCTGGAGCAGGTCGCCCGCCTGCACCCGGAAGCCCTTGTCACCGCGTCAAATGACGCCGGGGGAACGCCCCGGCATCATCTGACGGTCGAATTCTACAGCAAGCCAGGCGACGACTTCGCCCACCCAACGCTTGTACTGGATGGGCGGGCCTATCCGTTGCCGAAGCAGCCATTGATCGATGGTTACCTGGACGGTCTCATCACCATGCACGCGTCCCAGCGGGTGCGCAGCCATCTCCTGATCCACGCCGGTGCGGTGGCTTACGACGGCCAGGGCGTGATCCTGGCGGCTGACTCCATGCATGGCAAAACCACCTTGACCCTGGAACTCCTGCACCGAGGGTTTTGCCTGCTCTCCGATGACGTGGCCGCGGTGGGACGGAAAGACGGCCTGCTGCACACTTACCCGCGGGCGCTGCTGGTGCGGCCCGGCGCCCTGGAACTGGCCGGCCTTCACCCCTCGTCCACAGGGAGCGATTGGAATGGCAAATGGCTGTTTCACGCTGAGGAGCTTGGGTTGAATCACTGCACAAAACCAATGCCCCTCACCCATATCGTAATCATGCAGGACGCGCCGCCTGAACATGACGGAGGTCCCGGTGAACACCAGGATATGGATTTCGCTTTGACGCTTTCAGCCCTGGATCCGGTGCTATTGCAGGCGATTCGAAAACTGGAGCCAATAATGAAGGCGGAACCTGTTCTCGATAGCCCGTTACCCGTGCTGCGCCTGCGAGCAACGAGCGCGGTCCAGGCCATGGAGCAACTCCAGCCCCTCTGTGATGATCACCGCGTCCTCATCCTCGATTATCTCAGCAAAGCCAGGCGACCGCCGCTTTTCGACCGTCCCGCCCGCCTGGAGCCGATGAGCAAGCATGACGCGCTGATGGCGCTTGCCCACGGCTTTCGGGCCGGCCACAACTCAGCATTGTTGAGCGGGGGAAGTGCAGGTGAGCTGATCATGGAACTGGCGGATACCGTAGCCAATGCGTCCTGCCATCGGCTAACAGTGGGACCGCTGGCGGATAGTGCGGACCTCGTCTGCCAACTGTTGGGAACAGACGCTCACCCGAGGCGAATAGCATGAACCAAAAAAGAAAGCTATCCAAGACCTATCCGTTGCGCAGATTCCGCTACGTCCTGTTCCTCGCGTTGTTCGCGATCAGTCTGGCATGGCCCGGCGCCAACGCGCTCGCACAGACGCAGCCGACCACCTCCGTCACTGTGGTGGACGCGACGCCGGAACGCACTGTGCTGGAATTAACGATCCCTGATTACACCGTCGAGGAGATCAGACTGGCGGGCGAATCCTACCAGCGGATCGATATACCTGAACTGGAGCAACAGGCCCAGCCAGGAAAAACACAGAGGCCCATCGCCGGTGCGCTCATCGGTCTGCCAAACACAGGCGACGTCAGGCTGGAAATTCTGGACGCCGAATACAGCACGTTGACCGCTGTGCGCCTACCGCCTGCGCCCCAAATCGAACTCACATCCAGCGATCCCACCGCGCTCACGCCCGACGAAGAGCCACAAATCGTCTACGCCACGGAACCGAACCTGGAAATGCGAGACGAATGGTTCCCCGATCTTATCGTCCAGGTCGGGGAAACCGGCATGCTACGTGACCAGGCTGTGGTCCACATCCAATTCTTCCCTGTCCAGTACAACCCGTTGCGGCGGGAGGCGCGCATCTATCAACGCATCCGCGTGGCCGTGGACATCACGCCACATGGCCCGGACCGAGCGGATAAGAGGGAATCCCGGCTGGTCAGCCCCACTTTCGAGCAGCTATTGCAACAGATACTGCCCAACTACGACGCACTGAACCGTCCCCAAGCGGATTGGCCAATGGCGTCAGCGTCCATTGGCACCGTCGATCTGAATCAGAGCAGCGACACCGTCGAACAGGTGAAAATCGGCGTAGAGGCGGATGGCGTCTATCAGGTCACCCATGCCGAATTGGCGGCAACCGGCCTGGATGTGGAGACCCTGGACCCGCGCAAGCTCCGGCTCATCAACCGAGGCGTCGCCATCCCCATCCAGGTTCAGGGCGAGGAGGACGGTTCCTTCGATCCCGGCGACGCTATCCTCTTTTATGGCCAGGGCAACCGGGACGTCTACACGGTGCGCAACGTTTATTGGCTTTCTGCGGGTGAGACTGACGGCCTGCGCATGCAATCGAGGGATGCAACGCCCGCTGGCGCCCCGCTGGCCGGATCGTTCCCCTGGTCCGTCCACGCGGAGCAGGACACCGTCTACTGGCAGTGGATGCCGGACGGAGAAGGGCGGGATCACTACTTCTGGGACAGTGTGCTCAGTCCCAACACCGAAGGCTGGCCCGTCACCCGCGAGATCACCATTCCACTGACGAATGTAGTGACGTCCACGGAAAACATTGCTATTCGGGTGCAACTCAAGGGCTTCTCCAGCCTGGCCCATCGCACCCGCGTCTACCTCAACGACTTCCTGGCTGTGGAGCAGGATTGGGAAGGGCAGGGGTTCATCGACCTGGACGCAGCCGTTCCTCAATCGCGCTTGTTCAACGGCGACAATGTGATCCGAATCGAAACGGTGGACATCGGCGTGGTTCCTGACCAAATCCTGCTCAACTGGGTTGAGATCGACTATGCAGCGGGCTATACAGCGGACGCGAACGAACTCCGCTTCGCCTCGCCCGGAGATGGCGGCTATCGTTTCGAACTGACTGACTTCGATCGGGAGGAGATCTCACTCTTTGATATCAGCGATCCCCGGACGCCCATCGCGTTGACCGGGCTCGTCATCACCTCCCAGGACGGTGGCTACAGAGCCTCGTTCCAGGATACGGGCCAGACCGGCAGCCGTTACCTCGCCCTTACGCCGGACCGCTACCGCATGCCGGCCAGCCTGGAGCTGGATGCGCCGTCCAACTGGCGTTCGCCCGCTCATGGCGCGGACTACCTCCTCATCACCCACGCTGACTTCGAGGCCGAAGCCCAACATCTGGCCGATTTTCGGGCTTCCCAGGGGCTACGCGTAGCTGTGGTCCGGGTGGACGATCTCTACGACGAGTTCAGCTACGGCGTCTTCAACCCCAGCGCGATCCGGGATTTCATCGCCTATGCGCTGGGCAACTGGCAGGCGCCGGCCCCCGCCTATGTGACCCTCTTCGGCGACGCCTACCAGGACTATCGGGACAATTTGGGCACGGGCACGCGCAACTACGTGCCAGCTCAAATCGTCGAATCGAGCATCTTCGGCCAGGTTCCGTCCGACAATTGGTATGTGTCCGTGATCGGGGGTGACTCCCTGCCTGACCTGTTCGTGGGACGGCTCAGCGCCAAGACCTCGGACCAGGCGGCCGCCATTGTGGACAAGCTGATCGCCTATGACGTCACTTCACCAGGTGCAAACTGGAACAGCCGGGTGACCTTGGTGGCCGACGACGACTCCTCCGCTTTC
>JAJRVT010000348.1 GCA_024277175.1 Chloroflexota bacterium
CGCGTGACCGTCGCCCCGTTGTGGCTAATGATGACGCTCGAACTACCCAAATGGTCGCGCAGAAGATAGAAGCGGCCCGTGTCGCTGGCGAAGCCGCCGCGCAGGAAGACCCCGCCCTCATAGTAGCGGATCTCAGGCCCGCCGTGGTATTCGTAGACGCCATCGATGTAGACCACCGCTGTCCCGTTCACCGTCCCCTTGACCCGGGCGCCGTCGGCGTCATAGAGGAAACTGGCGATGACCGTCGTCCCCTGCTTTACCTCGGTCAGCCGGTTTTCATAGTCGAAGGTGAATGTGTAGGCTGTGCCGCCGATGGTCCGGCCGGTCTGGTTGCCGTTGGCGTCGTAGCTGTAGCTGTTGCCGAAGGCGGACGTGACGGCATGAGGCTGACTGCTGTAAGTATAGGCATTGCCGTCGTTGTTGACGATATTGTCGATGGCGTCGTAGGCGTATGTGTCGCTGTACTGCCCCGTCCCCGCTGCGTTCGTGCTCGCCGAGGTCAGCCGGTCCAGCCAGTCGTAGCCAAAGGTCTGCACCTGGTTGCCGTTCACTGCATCGGTCAGGCTGGTAATGTTGCCCACGTTGTCATAGGTGTAGCTCAGCTTCTGCAAGTTCTCGAAGGGCGCAGCGGTCCCCGCCTGGATGGTGGTCAGGCGCAGGGTGTTGGGATCGTAGACCCGCTGGCGCGTCAGGCCGTTGCTGCCCGTGTCGTTGACCATCTGGGTCATCTGTCCCTGGGCATTGTAGAGGGCCGAAGCCAGGTAGCTCACGCCACTGCCGACCACGCTGGTCAGTTGGCCCAGTGCGTCGTAGCCGTAGGAAACCATCTCGCCCTGTTGGCCGCCGTTGCCGCCGGGATAGCGCAGGCTCGTGCGCTGGCCGCCGGCGTTGTAAGCGTAGTCCATGCGGAAGGTCCCGCCGCCGCTTCCCGGAACCACCCACTCCCGCCGCGTGGCCCGGTTGCGGGCGTCGTAGCTCACCGTTCGCACCTCCACCACGCCTTCCCCTGTGTAGGCCTTGCTCCTGTCCGGCAAGCCTTTGTAGCCGGGCGCATCGTAAAGGTGTTCGGCCAGCAGCGGACCGTTCACGCTGTCCTTGCGTTTGGCCGTCAGCCGGTCCAGCGCATCATAGCTCATGTAGACCCACAGGCCCCGGCCATCCCGCTGGGCGGTCAGGTTGCCGGCCGGGTCGTACTGGTAGAGCCAACCGCCCATGTCCGGGTCGCTCATGCTCACCTTGCGCCCCAGCAGGTCGTAGCCCATGCTGGTCACGTTGCCGGCGTGGTCGGTCACCTGGGTCAGGTTGCCCCGCACCTCATAGGCGTAGGCCGTGGTGTAGGCGACCGGGCCTGCGCCTTCGTCGTTGTGCTCCACCACCTGCACCAGCCGGCCGAAGGCGTCGCTCGTGCGCTCGGTCTGGTGGCCGTTGGCGTCGGTGGCCGTCACCGTCCAGCCATCGTAGGCCAGGCCGCTCGACCAGAGGACGCTCCCCTGGCTCAGGGTCTCGAAACAAGAATCGGCAATCATATCTTGATGGACGTTTTTCACCGGCCCGAGGTTACGCAGAAGTTCGACTTCTTCAAGAAGTCGAACTTCTTGATGGCCGCGTGGCTACCCCCTGCCCAGGTATAGGGACCGGGTCATTGGTCGTTGGTTCCCTGGCCGGCGGGCGCCAGCAGGGCGGTGGCAATCAGGGCGAAAAAGAGGGAGAACAGGCGGCGGGTTGCTCGGCGGTCAGGCATCAGGGGGTCCTTTCGGGTAAAGGGGTGCACGTTTTCGGTGGGGCGAGGATACCATAGAGGGGCGGGATGGGGGAAATTCGCGCGCGGGCGACTGGCCCCCGAGAACAGACGCTATCATTTTTTCACCGTAAACAGACTCCCCGCGCTGCGCCCCCAGACTTCAGGGAAATACATCTCCTCGCCGTGCGCGGGCAGGACCCGGTACTCGCCGGGGATGCCGGCGCGGATCTGGAACGTGTACTGGTACGCGCCCGCGGGCAGGGTGGTGGCGAAGAGCGCGACCTTGTCGTCGCGAATGTCCATGTAGGTGGGCGCCCAGGGCCGCCACGGACCGGCCTTGCCGCCCGGCTCCGCCACCGGCGTCATCTCGGGCGGACCGTACTGCGCGCTTTCGGTCTCCAGCCGCGGGTCGATGGGCTCCGCGCCCGCGGGGATGGGGGCCTCCACCAGCACGTGGTGCAGGTCCGTGGGCGCGACGATGGTCACGGTCACGCTGATCACATCGCCCACCCTGGCGGAACTGACCGGCTCCGGCCCCTCCTCGCCCGCAACCTCGAAGCGCCGGTCCACCACCAGGCCCCGGCTGCGCGCGTCCACGGCCAGCGCGTCCAGGTAGTAGCGTAGCTGGGTGGTGTAGTAGAGCTGGCCGCTATCGTTGGAGCGGCTGAAGTAGAGCTGGTTGGCCTGGTCCCGCAGCAGATCGGCCACGGCCGCGCGCAGGGTCACCGGCTGGTCCACGTTACCCCGGTTCACCTGGCCCGCGCCCATGTCCTCCTCGTTGAGCGTCACCAGCCACGTGTAGTCGCCCTCCAGCTCGCCGCTGATGACCAGCCAGTCGGTCAGGCTGATGAGGCTCCAGGCGTTCTCCTGGGTGGTGGCCCAGCGGCCGGCCTCGCGCGCGCTCATGAGCCAGCGCACCACTTGGGGCAGCAGGGGCTGGTCCGGGGCCAGACGGGTGAACGCGCCCAGCACAATGGCCGTGGTGCGGGTGTCGGTGTTGAAGGTCTGCCAGTCCACGCCCTCCTCGTGCCAGGCCGCGCCGGTCGCGCTCAGCTCCACCGCGCCCAGGAGATCGTCCAGCAGGGTCTGCACCCGCGGGTCCTCCTGGCCCCCTCTGTTTTCACCGGTGTTCATCGCGTCCAGGGCCATGGCCAGGTAGGCCTTGCCGTAGTGGGCCAGCCGCGCCCGCTCGTCGTAGAGAGTGGAGGCCCGGCCCGGATCGCCCTCGCCCATGTCGGCCAGGACGAAGTTCATGAAGGCCATCTGATTGAGCACCCAGTTCTCGCTCGCGTCCTGGGGCGCGATGAACTGGCGCTCCAGGTAGTCGACCCCGTTGTCCACGGTGGTTTCGGGCACGGGATAGCCCATCTGCTGCGCGGTGGCAAGCCCCCAGAGCGCATAGGCCGAGACGAAGGGCGAGCTCTCCTCGCCGGGCCAGTAGCCCCAGCCGCCGTCCGGGTTCTGGCGGCCGGCCAGCATCTGCACGCCCACGCCCACCTGGTAGGCCAGTTGGTCGGCCAGGGCCGGGTCATCCAGTCCCAGTTCCCGCAGGCTGCGCAAGGTGAAGAGGTTGGGCAGGAAGCGGCTCACCGTCTGCTCGTTGCACTCGTAGGGGTAATGTTTCAGGTAGTCCAGCCCGTCGATCATGCCCGCGGCCAGGCTCGGCTCCAGGGTGACCAGCAACTCGCCCTGGTTCGTGGCCTCGTCCGGGACCACCACGCTCTCGCTGCGTCCCTCCGGCGGAACCTGCCCCGAACTGCCCACCACCTCTGGCGTGGCGTAGCGGTTGACGGGGAGGGTGAGGCGGACGGCGTCCGTGAAATTGAGGATTGAGGATTGAGGATTGGGCGCCTGGGCCTCGGCGCTGTAGGTGAGCGTCACCGCGTCGGTTGACGAGAGAACCTGAATTGGCAGGTCAAATCGGGCTTGCTCGCCAGGTTCCAGCGATGCATTAAACTCCGTGGACGCGTCACCCACATCCGCGCCGCCAACCCCAATCTTCAATCTTAAATCTTCAATTTTCGCTTCGCTGTTGTTGATCACCACCGCGCCAACCACCACCCGATCGCCGGCGGTGAAGAAGCGGGGCGCGACCGGGCGGATCTGGAGTTCCTTGGTGGCCACGACTTCGTTGAGGCCGTCGCCCACCAGGGTCTCGTCGCTGACCGCGCGCGCGATCAGCACCCAGGTGGTCAGGTTGTCAGGCAGCGCGACCTCGAACCGGATGCGGCCCTGGGCGTCGGTGGTCAGGTCCGCGCGCCAGTAGGCCGTGTCCGCGAACTCTTCGCGCACCTCCACGCCGCCGGAACCGCCGCCCCCGCCGCCGCCACCCTTGGGACCCTCGGCCAGTTGCTGGCTCAGCCGGTCCTCGTTGATGGTCAGCAGCGCGCCCGTGCGCACGCCCAGGGGCCGCTTGGCGTAGAAAACGTCCAGCAGGGGGCGGTCATCGCTGAACCCGGCCAGGGAGAGGATGGCCTTGTCCACCAGGGCCACGCTCACTTCGGCGTCATCCACGGGCGCACCGCCCTGATCGGTGAGGGTCAGAGTGTAGCTCACCGTGTCGCCCGGTCGCACCGTCTCCGCCGAGGATTCGATATCGACGGTCAGTTCCTTCTCGCTCGTGTCCACCGGCAGTTCCAGATAGCCCACGGCCATGGACGGGAAGGGGTTGGTCTCATCCACGCCCTTGACCAGGATCACGCTGAGGTAGAGGTTGGGAATGTCCTCACCGGTGATGGGGATGTCCAGGGTCTCGCTGTCGCCGGCCAGGGTTATGACCTGCGCGTCGCGCACGCCTCCCCGCTCCAGGGTGACCAGGGCCTTGACCGGACCGACGAAGGGGCTGGGGATCAGGACTTTGGCCGTATCACCCGGCGCGTAGAGGGTCTTGTCGGCCACCAGTTCCATGCGGTCGTTGTTGTCCCGGGGCCAGGCCGCCGCGCCCTCCTCGGGAGAGCCGCTGGCGTAGACGAAGGCCGCGCTGCCGGTCACGTTGCCCCGCTCGTCCTGGCCCGCGGCGGTGATCTGGTACTGGCCGGCCTTGGGGGGCGTCCACGCGATGCTGGCCGCGCCGCTGCGGTCGGTGGTCACCGACGTGGTGTAGACGGGCGTGCGCTCCACGCTGCTCTCCCACTGGTAGCCCTCGCCTGATTTGACATACACGCTCTGCCAGTTGAACTCGTAGACCACCACGTCCAGGACCGCGCCCGGATAGGGCTGGTTGGCCGGGTCGCCTGTGGAGGCCAGGGTCACGAAGTCGATCCCCACCTCCTGGCCCACGGGGACCACGTAGCTCTGGGGGCTGACGCCGATGTAGAAGTCGCTCTTGTGAACGGGAATCCGCACCCG
>JAJRVT010000349.1 GCA_024277175.1 Chloroflexota bacterium
CGAACAACCTGCTGCTTAAATGCCTGGCTATATCGCTTGACCGGTTCTTTAACTGCTTCTTTAAAGGGGTGGTTGTTCATGGTCTCCTCCGTCCTGAATGGTCACTATGGTGTCAATTATATACAGGACGGGTCATGCTAAAAACAGGGATCAGGGTTCAGGGGACAGGGATCAGGGTGCGGTGAGAGAACCCCTGGCGACACGAAAACCGTCGTGGACGAGCCTGCTGCCCACGTCGCCCCAGACACGATAGGCGCAGCGCACGCTCCCTGGGTTGTCCTGATACCATGAACCACCTCGCAGGACTCGAAGTCCCTTGGCATCAAGGTCTTCCCGTCCATCATCGGCTTGATAGGGATAGTCCGTGTAGATGGTGCTGCACCATTCCCAAACATTGCCGGCCATATCGGCGCAACCGTAAGGGCTGTCACCATCGGGCGAATATTGTCCCACCGGGGTCGTAGGTGGCATGTCGTCACCTTTTGGACGTATGCGGCGCAGCCATCTTGCAACCCCACGACGGGTCGGGCGCTGACGGGCAGCATAGTTGCAGCGCCCGCCATCAAAGGCGTCGCTCCACGGCCAACGCAGCGCCCGCCCCTCCTTCTCGTCCCAGCCGGCCGCTTTCTCCCATTGGGCTTCGCTGGGGAGGTGTGCGCCCATCCATGTGGCATAGGCCAGGGCATCACGCCAACTTACATAGACAACCGGATGCTGGTCGCGCTCCGGTCCCGCAAATTGTTTCCAGTCGTAGTCTGTTCGATACCCGGTCGCCTCCACAAAGCGGGCAAACTCGGCATTGGTGACCGGGTGACGAGCCATGTAATAGCGCTCCAGATAGAGGCGGTGTTTGGGCTTCTCGTCGCTGCTGGCGTATGGGTCATCATCGTCCGACCCCATCTCAAATTCACCGGCCGGGACGGGAACCATGTCATAGCGCTCGGCCTGCCCCAGTTCCAGCAGCGCCCAGAATGCGGCGGCGCGCACCTGCTCTTCACCATCCGCCCGCGCCTCTTCCAGCGCGCCAATCACGCCTTCATGGTCGACTCCCAGATCGGCCAACCCCAGGGCCGCGGCCCGACGAACCGGCGTCGCGCCCTCATCCAGCCGCGCGATGAGGAGGCCGGCGATGGCATCGGCGTTTTTCTGATGCGCGCCCAGCCGTCCCAAGGCCCGGGCCGCGCCGGCCTGCTGGGCCGTGGCCCCGCCCACAAGCACGCGCTCGAAGACCGAGACTACATCCTGACCGCCGATGGCCGCCAGCGTGCGCCCAAGCTGCTCGAAGGCCAGCGCCTGCTCCGCGTTCTCGAAGGCCGCCTCCAATCGGGCAAGCACATCGGCGCGCACACTACTGTCGATGGTCACATCCTCGACCAGGCACTGCCCCGCCAGCACCAGCATGCTGCGGTCGCCGTCCGCGCCCTCCTGGTCCGCCTCCACCAGGATCGCACTGACGATGGCGGTGGCGTCATCGACCATGCCGGCGTAGAGCAGGGTCACCTCGCGCCACGGCTCTTGGTGCAGATGGCCACACAAAACGTCAAAGCCTTGTTCAGACGATGACGCCAGCACCTTGGCCGTCAAATACTCCTGCAAGGTGCGGTGGGCGAAGACATAGCTTTCCAGGGTGCGCGCCACAAGGATGCCGCTGCGTTCTTCGATCTGTTTCAGGACTGCTTCGGCGTCCAGGCTGCAATCCAGGTCAGGCAGCAGCGGCTCGATTATCGCCTCCAACGTGGGGGCGTCGGCCTCGGTCAGGCCCTTGCTATGAAAATCGTAGGCGATGTGACGCAGCACCGTCTCCTTGGCGTTGAGCGAGAGATCGCGCGCGTCGATCTCCTTGTCCTCCCGGTCCCAGACGTCGAGCAGGATCTCCAGACATTCCTGATAGAGCTTGCCCCGTCCCTGGGGCAGGTCGCGCCGCCGGTAGTGGACCAGGGCGATGAGGGAGAGGATCAGCGGGTTGCGCGCCAGCTCGGAGAGGCTGAGATTGGCGGCCAGGGCGTCAATGAGCGCCTGGGCCTCACCGGATGCGCGCCGCCTAGCCTTCTCCAGTTCGCGCTTGCGTCCTTCCTCGCTCAAGCCCACCCGGCCCTGAACTTCCTGGGTGCGCACGGCCCGATACCAGCCGGAGACGAAACGCTGCGCGTCCAAATCAGAGAAGTCACGGATCAACAGGCGGGCGAAATCGCCGGTGAGCAGCCCTTCCTTCCAGCCGGCGGTGCGGCAGGTCACCACATAGCGGTTGTCCGGGAAGGCGCGCACCAGATGGTTGATCTTCCCGGCGACGACGTCGCGCGCGGCGCTGTCCACCACCTCGTCCAGGCCATCCAGCAGCACCAGACAGCGGCCCTTCTTCAGTTGATCTGCGAAGAAATTGGCCGGCGCTTTCACGGAGAAGGGCAACAGCTTCGGATCGGCCATGAGTTCATGCAAGGGGCGGGCGTCGCCGGCGCAGGCGCGCAGGGGCAGATAGATGGGCAGCAGTTCACCCATGGCACGTAGTTCCGCTTGCTCGATCTCACCGCAGAAGACCAGCGTCAGCCAGTCCATCAGCGTGCTCTTGCCCGCGCCCGGCTCGCCCAGAATCACCAGCTTCTCATGGCCCTGCATGGCCTGCACCATGTTGAGTGAGGCGCCCAGGGTTTCGACGTCGTCGGTGCGGACGTCGCCCATGTGCAGGGAGACGTAGACCTCTTCCAGCGGCGGGCGCGTCACCCACTCCTTGCCGTAGATGCCGACCAGCTTGAGATAACGATGGTCCTCGGCCAGGGCCGGCACATAGCGGTCCAGAAAACGCCCGTCTTCGCCCTTGGCGCGCTCGCGCAGTTGCTCGCCCCAGTGTTGGACGGTGGGGCCGAGCAGATTGTTGAAGACGAGGGCCAGCGCGCCACCTACGACGCCACTGATGATCAGCGCAATAATGCCATAACGTTCCCAGAAATTTTGGGGCGGCTGCGCGGGTTGGCGCAATTCGACGACGACGTCCGCTGCCGGCGTGGCGGGGGCGGGTGTGGGGGGGACAGGTGTGGCGGTCGATTGCAGAGCGTGGGCCGAGGCGATAGATGCACCCCAAAGCAGCACGGTAAAGACCAGTGTTGTAAAGACCAGTGCTGTCAAAACCAGTGTTGCGACTCGTCGGAACATGGCGCGATCCTTGGGGTGTTTTGGAGCCTGAAATTTTATTTCAAGGCTGACGCCGCCCGAACGCTCGGACTGATGCCTACGGGATCAGGCGGCGTCATGCTTCTTTGGCCGGCCCGGCTCCCCAACCTCCGGGAGGTTAGACAACCGATGCGCGACCGGGGTCGCGGTCTGGAGTTCTCTCACGGAAGGCGACACGGGCCGGTGATGAGGGCGCTCGCGGCGACCGTTCCCACCACCGGCAATCGGCTGGCCGTTCCTCCCGGCGACTGCTGGCGACACGAAAACCGTTGTTGTCGTTCCTGTTGTCCATGTTGTTCCTGTTACGATAGGCGCAGCGCACGCGACGACCGGACCCGTCAGTGAGTGTCCAGGCGACTTCAACCTCCGGGAGGTGGACAGTCACTACGTCTGATTATAACGCTTGATCCACCCGCCCAGCAACTTGCCACTTTCACCCAACAGCCCGCCGGCGTACACAGACTGTTTGCGGCTCAGGAGGTTGGTTTCATGGCAGAGACGCACCGTGTAGCGCAGCCGGTCCAGCTCAAGGTCCGCCTGCTGCAATAGTTCAAGGCGTTCATCAGGTTTGCATTTGCGGGCCTGCAAGAGCAGATCGAACAGTCCCAGGCTGATCTCCTGCACCCGGCGGCCCAGGATCGCACGCTGGTTGCGCGGGAAGCTGGCGGTCACCGTGAAGAGGTAGACCAGCAGGTCGAAAGTCTTGGTGAAGAGGGGCGTGTCCTGGGATTGCTGGCTCATAACATTATGACTCGACGTCAGAAAACCACCTGCTGCATGAGATCGCGACGCAGATTATAGGTGTTGGCGTGCTCGGCGTGGGCGATCCAGGCCTGGAGTGATTGGCGAATTTCGGCCGGGGTTATCTCACCGGCGTGGTAAGCATCGCGCTGGGCGCGCAGCCGGCGGCCAAAGGCTTTGACATTGCGACGTTTCAAACGCCGGTGGGTGGGGAAAACCCGAAAGCCCAGCCAGGGGATGCCCGCCTTAACGGGATAGACCTGGGCTCGATCCGTGTGCAGGGTCAGGCGCAATGTCGCCAACTTCTCCATCACCGCGGCGCGCCATGCCCAGAGCGTGGCCTTGTCGTCGGCGAAGAGCAGGAAGTCATCGGCGTAGCGCAGATAGGCCCGGCAATGTAGATCGCGTTTGACGAACTGGTCCAGGTCATTGAGATAGACATTGGCCCAATTTTGGGAGGTCAGGTTGCCGATAGGCAGCCCGCGCCGGCGGTTGGCGGCAAAGAGATCGTCGCCGGGAAAGTAGACCATATCGTAGTATTGGTCCAACACGCCGGCGCCGCTGGCCAGGATGAGATCCATGAGATCGAGGGTGTCGGCGCAGGCGATGTGGCGCGCCAACTGGCGGCGCAGAATGGCGTGGTCGATGGCCGGGAAGAACTGGACCACATCGCACTGGAGCACATAGGGATAGCGGCGGGCAAAGTGCTGGGCGCGGTCCACGGCCCGATGCGTCCCCTTGCCGACGCGGCAGGCGTAGGAGTCATGGATCATGCGCGCCTCGAAGATGGGCCAGGTCACCTGCATGAGCGCGTGGTGGAGCACCCGGTCGCGAAAGGGCGCGGCCGAGATGCGCCGCACCTTGGGTTCGATGATGGTGAAGTTGCGATAGGGGCCGGGTATGTACTCTTTCGTGCGCAACTCTTCATGTAGCATCCACAGATTCATTTCCAGATCGATTTCGAAGGCGGCCACCGTGGGCCACTTGCGTTTACCGCCGCGGCGGGCGCGACGCCACGCGATAAAGAGGTTCTCCAGATCATAAATTTGGGGATAGAGGTTTTTGTAGGTTCGGGTCATGATGATTTCAGTTGCCATTGCGTAGGTCATCGCTATCAGCGTGACATTCTCGGCCAACCAAAGATGTCACGCTGGTAGCGATGACCTACGCAATAGCGCCGCGTAAAAAAATTTCGATCAAGCGGGCCACGGCCCGCTTTGTCAAGTCCTGAAATATGTTGACACCAATACGTGACTAGGTTACATCAGCCAACCGCTTGAAAATGGACTTCAGCGGGTTTACGATAATCGAGCGAAAGATGAGGTCGTTCATAGTTGTATAAC
>JAJRVT010000350.1 GCA_024277175.1 Chloroflexota bacterium
ACTTTCTGTGCCATTCGCAGTTACATCTCCACCGTCCGCAAACAAGGGGGTAATGTCATTACTGCTCTCTATAATGCTTTGATCGGTCAGCCCTTTATCCCTCTACCTGTTTTGTGACCTAGCCTGAATAGTTACAGGCAAATTACAAATCGCCCTGCTGTATTACGTCTTTACGTTTTACGCTCTACCGCCACACCACCCGCGTTTCTACCGCCACTCGCCCTTTCGTCCGCTCCTCCGCCGGATAGCCCAGGGTGATCAAGGCCTGGGGACGCCAGGTTGGCGGCAGCGCCAGCGCATCCCGGACCAGGTCTGGGACGAAGAGGGGGGCGCACATCCAGCACGCGCCCAGGCCATAATGGTGGGCCGCCAGCAGCAGGTTCTGGCCGGCCAGGGCCGCACTTTGCACCGCCATGGTCCACTCGGCCCGGTTTCGGCGCTCATCGGGATAGACGTCCATCTCCTCCATGCTCACCGCCAGTACAATCAACGCTGCCGCGCCGGTGATGCGCGCCTGGCTCTGATTCACCCGCTGTTTGATATCCGCAGGATCGGCGCCATCCGCAGTCAGATTTCGCCGCCACTGTTCAGCCATCTGTCGGCTAAGCGCTGCGATGGCCTCCGGGTTGGTGACGACGCAGAAGCGCCACGGCTGGCGGTTATGGGCGGATGGCGCCCAGATGGCCGCCTCCAGCAGGCGCTCGATTAGCGCCCGTGGGATGGGGCGGGGCTGATAGCGGCGGATAGATCGCCGCCCGCGTATCAACGCCCAGAAGGCGGCATCGTCGGGGCCAGCGGTTTCGCCTCGCCAATCCGCGCGCGGGTTGATGACGGCGTCAGTGATGGATGATTCGGTAAGCGGCTTAGTCGGGTTGACGTTCATTGTCGTCGATTATAGCACGCAGCCGCCTGTCGCCAAACCTGGGGCGTGAAGGCGTGAAACGTGAAGGCGTGATGAGCTTGTACACAGGGCCGCTTGCGACTTGCCTTGACGCCCTTCATGGGCGAATGATACACTACCCGCCATAACCATCCACTTTCATTCATCTACAAGACGCAAGGAGGTCTCGACTAAATGGCAGATCAAGACGCACAGGACCAGAAATATCGTCGGGTTGCGCTCTACCTTCAGGACAAACATCCTATCCGCGAGGGGATGGAATACGCTCAATACGCCGAGGCGCGTGGGTTCGAAGCCGTTTGGCAGGCTGAGAGTCGTCTGGTGCGCGACGCCATCGTGCCCATGGCGGCCTTCGCAGCAGTCACCGACCGTATCAAGGTCGGCTCCGGGGTGATCAACAACTGGACCCGCAATATCGGCCTGCTGGCCGCCACCTATCTGACCCTGGACGATCTGGCCCCCGACCGCATCATCTGCGGGATCGGCGCCTGGTGGGATCCGCTGGCCCGCAACGTAGGCATCGAGCGACGTAAACCGCTCAAGGCCATGCGCGAGACGGTGGAGGTGATGCGCCGCCTGCTCAACATGGAGAACGTCACTTTCCATGGTGAATTTCATCATGTGGACGGCATCGAACTGGACGTGGTCCATGGCCGGCGCGAGCCGCGCAACGTGCCCATCATGATCGGCGCCACCGGTCCCAAGATGATGGAACTGACCGGCGAGATTGCGGACGGCGCGGTGCTCAACTATTGCGTGGCCCCCGAATACAACATCCACGCGCTGGAGCGGCTCGAAATCGGCGCGGCCAGGGCGGGACGCAGCCTGGACGACATCGATCGTCCCCAACTTATCGTCTGCTCTGTCCATGATGACCGGCGCACCGCACTGGATGGCGCCAAGGAGCTGCTTACCCAATATCTGGCCCAGCAGCCCCACATCGCCAAAGCGTCCAACGTCAAGCCGGAAGTGGTGGCCGAGATCCAGTCGATCTTAGGCTGGCCGGCGACCAAGGAGCAGGTCCGGTCCGCCATGCATCTGGTGTCGGACGAACTGGTGGAGCGCATCACCGCCAGCGGCACGCCCGATGAGGTCAAAAAGAAAGTCCGGGAATATGTGGACAACGGAGCCACCTGTCCCATCCTCTATCCGCTGGGTGACGTCAAACTCATGATCGACACCTTCGCCAACGGCTATTAAGCCGTAATATCCGTCATCGGGAGCGCTAGATGATCGTCCGTGATATGCCAGGCGGCCGCGTGCTTTGCCTGCACCAGACTACCCATGCGCTCATGTCGGCCGGCTTTAGCCGCCACTGGGGCAACCGCGACTTTGCCCGACCTGAACCATACGATGTGGTGATGACGGCCATTGCCCAACACGACAACGGCTGGTGGGAATGGGAGCTTGCGCCCCAGGTTTGCGCCGACGGCTACCCTATGGACTTTCTCCGTGGCCCCACCGCGGAGAAGAAACTGGACCTGTGGCGGCTGGGCATCCGGCGCGCCCACGCCCAGCACCCCTACGCCGGCCTGCTGATCTGGCGCCACGCCGCCTTCCTCCATGAGATGCTGCTGGATCAGATCGACGATGCCCAGGTGCGCGCCGCCAACGAGACGTTCATCGCCGGCGTCGGCCCGGCGCTGGATGAGGTGCGCTCCCTGTTCGCCGGCGACCCGGTCTACGATGCCTGGCTGAGCGACGCGATGGTCGACGCCAACGCCAGCCTCTTGCGCTTCAGCGATTTCGCCAGCCTCCAGGTGGCCATGCCCTGGCCCCGCCAGCGGATCATGCACGACTGTCCGGTGGACTGGGCCGGAACGACGGTGGAGATCATCATGGAGCACGAAGGCGATCTCATCACGTTCGACCCCTGGCCGTTCGATGTGGAGGAGTTCGAGATCGGCGTCCACGGGCGGCTGCTCGACCAGCGCCATTTCGCCGATGCAGCGGAATACCAGGCCGCGCTGGCTATTGCGCCAATACACTGCCTGCGCTGGCGGGTTGTGCGCGGCGGTTAGGAAATTCGATAGAACGCGGATTGAACAGATTTAGCGGATCCGCCTAATCCGCGTTCTATCCACAGTCACAAAGGCGGAAGCCATGTTCAAACGCATCGATCATATCGGCGTCGTCGTCGAGGATATCGACACCGGCCTGAAGACCTATGTGGATATCCTGGGCTTTACGCTGCTGGAGCGGGTGACCATCCCGGAACAACGGGTGGAGGCCGCGTTTTTGGATGCGCACAACGGCGCGCTGGAGTTGATCGCACCGACGGATATGGGCGCGGAGGAGGAGAGCGGCACGGCTCGCTTCCTCCGCAAACGGGGCGAGGGACCCCACCATGTCTGTCTGGAAGTGGAGGACATTGACGCTGCGTTGGCGGAACTGCGCGCACAGGGGGTGCGTCTGATCGACGAGACGCCCCGCCAGGGCGTCCATGGACGGGTGGCGTTCATCCACCCCAAGGCAAGCCATGGCATGATGATCGAATTGCTGGAGAAGGATCGTCCAAAAAACGATAGAACGCGGGGGACGCGGATCCCCGCGGATAAAAACGAAAAATCCGTGTAAATCCGCCCAATTCGCGTTCTATTGATCGGGAGTGAACTATGACTGAGACGACGGCATTGACGCCTGAAGCGTGCCGGGAATCGCTTAAAAAAGTGATCGACCCGGAGATCTATCAGAACATCGTCGATCTGGGGCTGGTTTATGGCATCACAGTCGAGGACGGCAACCAGGTCGTTGTAGATATGACCCTGACCACGCCACACTGTCCCCTGGGTCCCCAGATCATCGCCGACGTGGAACGGGTGTTGACCGCCGAGGGGGCCAGGGCCGTCACCGTCAACATCGTCTGGGAACCCCTGTGGACGCCCGACGCCATGACCGAGGAGTTGAAGCGGGAACTGGGCATCATTCCCGGCGAAGAAGACGAAGAGGAATACGAACCTGAAATTGAATTGCCGCCTCCCCCGCCGCCGCCCAAGAAAAAGAGTTTTTTGGGTCGCCTTTTTGGCGGGTGAAGGAAACCGGATTTTGTCGAAAATCCGGTTTCTCTCCAGCCTGTTATCACTCCCTGAAGAGAAGCCGCCATGGCGCAACAATCCTACGCATTCGATCGCCCTCGCTGGCGTTCCCCCCAACAACTGAATCTAAGCGTTGGCGGGTTGTTGCTGGCCAGCCTGCTCTGGATCGGCTCTTACCTATGGCTGGGATGGCGGCTATGGCGGGACGGTGCGGCCCTGGGCGATCCGCTCAACATCCTGCTCGTTGTCCTCTCCATCGGGCTGGGTGTGGGCGTGATCCTGGGCTGGATGCGGCTATGGGCGGGACTTCGCGCGCGCTGGAGCGGACGGCAGACGGCGTCAGGCTGGTCCGCGCTGTCACTGGAAGCCATGCAGGCGCTCACGCCCTCCGAGTTCGAAGCCTATGTGGCGGAGCGCATTTTCGCCCGCCAGGGATACGCGGTCATCAACACGCCGGACGTCAAGGACGGCGGCATCGATATCCTGGTCCGGGATCATTGGGGACGGCTGGCTGTGGTCCAATGCAAACGCTATAGCAGCACCGTGGGCGTGAGCACGGTGCGCGACCTGTTCGGGACCATGATCGACGCCGGCGCGACCCGGGCCTATCTGGTCGCGTCCGGGCGCATCAGCGACGCCGCACACAAGTGGGCGGCGGACAAACCCATCGAACTGCTCGACGGCCAGCAACTGGTTCAATTGGCGAAAGCGGAACCGGTTCCCCGAATTTACACGCCCGAGGAGGCTCCATGAATCATCATCCGAAGATCTTCGCCCACCGGGGCGCGCGCCTGGCCGCACCCGAAAACACCCTGCCCGCTTTTCAGGCCGCGCTGGACATGCACGCGGACGGCGTCGAATTGGACGTCCATTGCAGCAAAGACGGCCAACTCATGGTGATCCACGACTTCGATGTGGACGCCACCACCAACGAACATGGACCGGTGTCCAATTTCACCGCCGATCAACTGACTCACATGAACGCCGCCGCCCACTTCGAGGGCGGATTCGCCGCCACTAGCGTCCCCACCCTGTTGCAGGTGCTGGACCTGATCGACGACCGTTGCCGCATCAATGTGGAGGTCAAGAGCATGGATATGCTGGGCGGCGACCAGGTCGAGCCGCTGCTGGCCGTCATCCGCGAGCGCAAGCTCTACGAGCAGGTGATCGTCTCCAGTTTCAACCCAGTCACCCTGATCAAGCTGCGCTGGCTGGACAAGCGGGTGCAGATCGGCCTGCTTCATTACCTGGCCCTGCCCGACTACCTGCGCGCGGCCTGGCTCAGCCCCATCATCCAGCCCCAGGCCGTCCATCCCCGTCACGATCTGGTGGACGTCGAGTACATGGCGTGGGCCCGGTCCCAGGGCTGTGCGGTCAACACGTGGACGGTCAACGACGTGGACGAGGCCCGGCGGCTGGCCGCGCTGGGCGTGGACGTGATCATGACCGACGAGCCGGATGTGATCATCGCCGGGCTGGCGTGAGGTGAAAATGAGGCGCGGCGCGGACTATTTTGACGCAGAGCCTCCAGTTGAACCTGATCGGTTCAATTCCTCCTAAAAGAAACTGGGGGAGTGAGTTTCTTAGTAGGCGCAGAGGATCGCAGAGAAAATCTCCCAATCTCTAATCTCCCGATCTCTCGATTTCCCAATATCCAATCTTCAATTCTCAATCTTCAATTTTGTGTTTTCCCATGACCACAGCCTCGGCGCCCGGCAAAATCATCCTCGTTGGCGAACACGCGGTGGTCTACGGCCGGCCGGCCATCGCCGCGCCCGTGTGGCAGGTGCAAGCGCGAGCCACAGTGGAAGAGACGCCGAACGAGGCCTGCCGCATCGTCGCTCCCCAGATCGGGCTGAATATCCGGCTGGCGGACGCGGCCCCCAACGAGCCGTTGGCCCTGGTTGCCCGGCTGGCGCTGGGCAAGCTGGGCGCAGCGTCCCCCCCCGAATGGCGAATCGAGGCCCGGAGCGACATCCCCATGGCCAGTGGGCTGGGGAGCGGCGCGGCCATCAGCGCGGCCGTGGCGCGCGCCCTCTTCGCCCATGCCGGACAGGAACTCCCTGTGGAGACCCTCAGCCAGATCGTCTTCGCCAGCGAGCGCATCCACCACGGCCGGCCCAGCGGCATCGACAACACCGTCATCGCCTGGGAGACGCCCATCTGGTTCGTCAAAGGCGAAGCCCCCCAGCCCATCCGCCCCGGCTGGCCCTTCACCATCGTCATCGCCGATAGCGGCGTCCCCGCGCCCACCCGGGAGACGGTGGCTCACGTGCGGCAAGGGTGGGAGCAGGACCCGGCCCGCTATGAGGCGTGGTTCGATGAAATGGGCGAAATCGCAGCCAAGGCGCGATCGGCCATGGAGGCGGGCCAGCTTCGCCGGCTGGGGCGGCTCTTCGACAAGAACCAGACCCTCCTGGAGCGGATCGGCGTCAGCTCGCCCGTGCTGGAGCGGCTGATCGACGCCGCGCGCCATAACGGCGCGCTGGGCGCGAAGCTGAGCGGCGGCGGTCGCGGCGGCAACGTCATCGCCCTGGTGGAGCCGGCGATCGCGCCCTTGGTGGAGGAGGGCTTCCGCTCGGCCGGCGCGCGCCGGGTGATCACCACGACAATTTGAAATCAGCATATCTTCTCGATATTTCGGGGTGCAAGAAACCGGGTTTTTCACGTCACCACCTCGGCGGCCATGAATATTCGTAGAAACTCGGTTTCTCCCCCGATTGATTGAGCTGATGCAAATCGGCTATTGAAAATCGTCTAATTTTCGTCTATAATTAGACGAAAGGAGACGCCATGTTCCAGCCGGACTATCACATTTCCCCCCAGCTTTTGGACTCGATCAAGCGCATTGCCGTACGGGTGCATGATCTCAACCAGCGGAGCGTTTCGGACATCGTCTACGCTGAGCTTCTGTCCGAAGCGATGATCACGTCCACCTACGCCTCGACCAGCATCGAGGGCAATCCACTGCCGTTGACCGAAGTGAAGCGCCTGCTGAAGTCGCAACCGGCCCACGTCCGGCAAAGCGAGCGCGAGGTTCTCAACTACAACAAAACGCTGAAACGTTTGAATGAAACGTCTGACGTCCCATTTACGACGGCGCAAATTCTGGCCATTCATCGGGGCGTCGTCGACGGTCTCCTGCCGCTCGAACATAGCGGAAAGTGGCGGCGCGCGCCTGTGGTGATCCATGACCCGCGCACTGGAAACGTCGTCTATCTGCCTCCCGATCACCAGGACGTGCCGGCCTTGATGGATGAACTAGTCCGTTTTGTATAGGCGCAGGTCGGCCAACTGGATCCGCTGATTCTGGCCGGGATCTTTCACAAACAATTCGTCATCATCCACCCGTTCATCGACGGCAACGGGCGCACCGCGCGGTTGGCGACAAAACAACTGCTGGCTGGCCTGGGACTCAATCTATTTCAACTGCTGAGCTTTGAAAATTATTACAACCAGAACGTCACGCATTATTTTCAGAAGGTGGGCGTCCAGGGGAACTATTATGAGCTGGTGGATTCTTTGGATTTTACGCCGTGGCTGGAGTATTTTGCAGAGGGCATCCTGGACGAACTTCACCGTCTTGACAAACAGTTGGCGACGCGTCAACGCCGTCCCGACCAAGCGTTGAAGTCCCATCACCAGATCATCCTGGATCTGATTGACGCCCAAGGCTATGTCACTGACCGGGAGTATGCTGAGCACACCCCCCGCGCCAAGGCGACCCGCAGTCTGGATTTTAGAGCCTTGATTGAGATGGGGATCATTGAGCGAAAAGGGCGAGGCCGAAGCACGTACTACCAACGCAAGTCAGGGGGATGACTCCGAGGAGGACAGATGAACCCGAATCCAACGAAATCGTGAAAGCGGTTACCCTGGAAATGAATGAGTTTACTCTATTAGAGCAAGCCGTAGCCCTAAACCAATCAACACAGATCCTAAAATACGGTCAAGCCAGACAGAGAATTGCCGGTTTTTGCGCAGAAAATTCGTGGTTTGAGCGGCCGTCAGCACAATGAGAGATTCAATGACGATTGCAATCAGAATGACAAGAACACCCAGAGCAATCAGTTGAGTTGAAGTTCGCCCCAACTCAGGGCGAACGAATTGTGGTAAAAACGCCATGAAAAAAATGGCCACCTTGGGATTGAGAATATCCACCAGCACGCCCTGTCTGAAGGCCTTCCAAGGCGTGGATATTGCGTTTTCTTGAACCGGGATATCAAAGGTGGCGCCTTTTGATCGTAAAGACTTTATCCCCAAATAGATCAAATAGGCCGCCCCAGTATATTTGAGGATGTTGAACGCAATCAGCGATGTGGAAAGGAGCGCGGATAAGCCAAGGGCTGTGGCGAATACGTAAACCAAAGCGCCACTGCTAAGCCCAAGCGTCGAAGCGATTCCCGCCTTTCGACCCTGTGCGACCGTCCTGGAGATAATGTAGATCATGTCTGGACCAGGGGAAATATTGATTGCGATGGCTGCTGTAAAAAATAGCAACCAATAAGAAGATAGTTCCATTAAATGATCCGTTGAGGGTTTTCGAATATAGGTTTGTCGTCAAGGATGCGTTGCGGGGAGAAAATAGCAAGGTCCAGGGTGGGAGAATATCCGAGAATAAGCTCGGATAGGTAGCGGCCGACAGCATGGCATTGCTGGAAGCCGTGCCCTGAAAAGCCGGTTGCCAAGTATAACCCTCGCATCAGGGGATATTCACCTAAAATAGCGTTGTGGTCAAAGGTGTTGACGGCGTATAACCCCGCCCAGCCATTAGCGATTTTTAGGCGATCGAACGCTGGCATGTATTCCACAAACCCCTCCCACAAATGTTCTTCAAATGACTCCCTGCTCCAACTGAAATCATCATCTGTGATGGGATCATTCGGGAGTTCGCCTCCAACAGTGAAGAGGGTATCGCCTTCGTGGAAAAGATATTGACCGTTTGGCAGGAGAAGCATGGGCAAGATATGGTCGAAATGGGATTCTATTTCGACGACGTAAATTTGGCGTTTGACGGGTTGAATGGGAAGGTCAACGCCGACAGTTCTGGCTAATGGGGCGGCCCATGCGCCAGCAGCGTTGACAACGAGGGGTGAATGGAAAATGTCGCCGGATGTCAGTTGTACGCCTGTGATTCGGTTGTTGGTTTGGCGTAAATGGCTGACCTCTGCTTCCAAAAAGCGGGCGCCCAGGGCAATTGCTTTACGGCGATAGGCCAGCAAAACGTCGAGGGGGGACATGGTCCCATCCTGCCGGCCAAAGGTCGCTCCCACACAGTTTGTGGAATGGAAGAGAGGGTGAAATTCTTTGATTCGGTCAGGTTCGATCCATTCGACGATGCCACCCAAGTTTTGCTGCAGGGCGAGTCCTTGTTTGGCGAATGTTTCGCCCGCGCGATCTACAACGTATAGGTTGCCCTGCTGGCGGAAGCTGATGTCGGGCGCATGGTCGTCGGTCGCCATATCATCGGCAAAAGTCGCTAACGCCTCCAGCCCATACAGAGACATCTGGATATTCTCTTTGATGTTGAACTGGACGCGAAGATTGCCATCGGAACGGGCGGTGGACGAATATGTGTAGGTTGAATCTCTTTCAATGACCTATACTTTCGCAGTTTTAATAGGGCTGGCCAATTTAACATAAAAGCAATTGAGCCGCTTCCGTAAAAAATCGAAAGTGGACAAGTCTGAAATTTGATCGAAAGGGCTATTTAAGCCGCAATGCACAGGATGGCCTCTAA